>NZ_JBGOOU010000029.1:0-75524 GCF_041439815.1 Vibrio sp. 1F279
ACCTTGGAACTTCAAACACTGACAAGTCGCCCCGTGGGTTCATGGGGCGGATACGGTTTTTCCGCTGATAGTCGGACTTATTCTTTCTGTAGCTACACCTGTATCTGAGCATTATGTAAGTGCTTATCTGGCCAAAGATAAGAGAGTGAAAGTAAAGATTATTAAGCAAAATGCTAATAATGCTATTACTAACCCTGATTTACTCAATGAAATGCGATTTGTTAATACACCTCTATTAAATGTAAGAATGCAACCTTCAATCAAAAGTGAGTCAATTGGTACTTTGAAGTTTTCCACTCCTATTGTTGTTATTGAAAGAAAGAAAAGTTGGACGTTAGTTGAGTGGGCAGATGACGAAAAAGGAGTCTCTATTAAGGGATGGGTATTTTCTCGGTACTTACAAAAATTCAGGTGAACGAGGTAAGTACATTAGTTGATGTATCACTAACTGCTTTTTCGATAATTTGTTATCATAGCAAACAACTCACAATGGGGAATAAATGAGCTACAGCTTCCCCTAAATTAACAATTCAGAGATAACTAAAGGTATGGAAAGTCGCTTAACGTAGCGTCCAGTATTGATGGTGCAGACCACTGACAAGTATACGGGTCTTCTGACAATATGCTTTTACAGATATTTAAAATCATGCTCTCTAATGCCCCTCAATAAAAAAGCCCAAACAAAGGATTGGGCTCAATTCAATAATCATGAAGCTATTGTCATGGTGGTTATATTCCGATTAATTTCCCCAGATTTGGCTTACAAACTCTGGATGGTCAATAAACGGATTACGATTCCCTTGAAAATCATGTACCGCCTTATTTCGGTCGATTTCTTTTTGGCTTACTGGGTCTTCAGAATGCCAACGCTTTAGCATAGTAAGTAGCCAAGGTTCAAAAACGGTTGTATTGGTTCCATCCAGAGCGGCATCAGAGCTTGTAGAGTTCCCTTCCCAATTAGCGATTTCATTTTCATAACGTGTTGCCATGTAGAAATATGCTCTTGCGAAATCACCTTTAAACTCATCAATTGGCTCAAACACCGTACCCACATAACCAAGAGAGTTCGCTGCACTGCCTAACTTAGAACCATTGCTTGATGTGTATGTCGCGCTACTCACCTCACCAAATGGCCAATTACTACGTTTCGAGTTAACGTAGCCGTCAGTGGCAAATAAATGGTGACCGTCAGCGTTCATTGGCTCGACTTTCCCACCAAACCAGCTTTTCGGGAATGAGTGCTCACGGTTGTAGCAATCACCTTCTTTGCTGTATTGACCACATTGATCGGCCACCTTAGTAAATTGGATTGAATCAGAGCCTGAAGGTTTCTCCGAATACATATCGAGAATCGACCCATCAGTGTCATAGTATGCGTCTAGGTCAGCCTCAGACACCAACGTCCAAATAGCGGTGTAACCCTGACTGCTATGATTATCAATAATTTGATATAAGGCCGTTTTTAACGCAAAGCCCACTTTGCCTTCAGCGTCTTTATAATACTCACCTAAAACTGGTGGTTCAGTTGGTGGTGTAGTTGAACCACCAATTGTAAATTCTGTACTCTGACTTGCTTGGAAATCACCACCAGATGCCACAACGGTTCCGTTTACCGATAAACTGTATGAACCATTCCCCACACTGCAGCACATTCCATCTCCATAAGAGTCTAAGACTTCTAGGATGTAGCTACCATCCGCTAAACACATTTCCACTTCATTGATGGTGTTATTTTGATAGTCTGAACCAGAATAAAGAGTTTGAGAAACTGAGTTTTTGAGAGACCAACTGGTTTCAGAACCATAGTTATCCGTCACTAGCGTGAGTGCGGCACTTGTGTCATTGCAGCTTTGTGTGGGTGGAGTCTCCGTCGGCTGAAAGTTATCTAAATACACCACTTCCGAACCATCAAAACCTGCATCATCATAAAATCGTACGCCCACAACGATATCTTTAGTGCTCGTAGCGCTGTACGAGTGAGTCAATGCTTGCCACTGATTCGTTAAACCATTATTCGAGTAGCCTAAATAGCCATCAACAAAAAGGCGAGCTTTCACGTTGCCTTCCGTATGGTAAACATCGACAGAGAAATCATAAGTTTTCCCTTGTTCAACACTTATCGTTTGCAGAAAATCGGTATTACTTTGAGTGCCTGTATTCACTGTTACTTGCGCAGAGAAACTGCCGTTATTAACAGGTACGTTAGAGGGTGAAACTGCAATGCCGGAGTCAATCACACTCCATCCAGATGGTACGTTTCCTTCCCAGCTTTCGAAACTTCCATTTTGCATTTGCGCATGCGCACTCGCTGAACAAAGTAATGCAACGCCACTTAGTGTTATTATTCTATTTATCATATAACCTTCTGTTTAATTAGATAAAAAACCAACTAAGCTTAGAAAGTATTCAAAAGATGGATAGAGATATACATCACACTTATAAATGTAAGCACTGTCAGCTTTATTAATATATGTGATGTAAAGCAATGCAACATCGACCAGTTAAACAAACGAATAAAAAAGGCTGAGCAGGTTATCTGACTCAGCCTTTTTACTGTTTAGAACTAGATCATTTATCGCCAGTGAGCATATCGAAGAAGATCTGTCTCGACTCTGGGGTGTTGTCTCGATGAGTTTCGTATTTTATATGCGAATTGGCATCAACAGATTTTGATAACTTGATACTCCAAAGTGCTTTCATTTGATTCGGTACAATTGAGTATCGGACGTCGATAATACGCAACTCGTCCGTTGGGTCCTGAGCAATATAACCATTAGAGAACCAGCGGAAGCGTTCAATATCTTTTGCTTGTTGTGAATTAGGGTCAAGCCAAGGTAAGTCCCTGCTAACATTCAGCTTAGCGATCGACTCTCCTGGATATACGTTTACCGATGTGCCAACCCGCACTGCGTCTACATGATAATGAGCCTCTGTTTCGTACACCACTTTCCAAACCAAGATATTCGCAAAGCTCGGTTTTGCCTCTAATCGAATCGGCGTGTGTTGTCTTTGTTCCGCTAATTGCCACCCAATCGCCTCTGCCCTATCTCTTTGTATCATCCCTAATGTTGGATAAATTAGAGCCCAAGCAAACGCAACACGTGCTAGCCAAGGTGCTCGTTTCAACGTTGCAAACACAAGCAAAACTAGGATGGGCAGCGTATAAACAGGATCGATGATTGATATGGCATTCCAAGCAAAACGCGCATTAGTCAAAGGCCAAAGTAACTGCGTGCCATAAGTGGTACAAGCGTCTAACAGTGCATGAGTGCCATAGCCCAGAGCGCAAAACAGCCAGCTTTGTTTGAAAGAAAGCCCACGCCTTTTTGCAATCAGGTGATGCAGAACCAAGGCACATATCAAACTGCCAATGGGGATAAAGAAGAGTGAATGGGTAAATTGTCGATGAAATTCCAACGCCAACAAAGGGTCACTTTGAGACTTAATCAGTGCATCTAGATCTGGTGCCAATCCAGAAAGCAGCCCTAATACCCCAGCAACAACCAAATGTTGTTTTTTGCTTGCCGATTGTGACAAAGAAGCGCCTAACACGCCCTGCGTTAAAGGATCCATAAATCACTCATTGATAGCATTCCGTTGAATCAAACAAGATACATTTAGCTATAGCAGTGAATTGGGTTAAATAACAATGTTTTATCAAAAAAATACTGTTGATAAAACACCCTGACATTAATGAATTCCATGAAGAGTTAGCGTTAAACGTTTTGCTGTGTGGCCTTGCTTAACAGCATTTCCCAATCAGATTTATCAACCTGTCCTTTGTGAACATTCACTTTGTAATAGCCAGTTTTAGTCAGTGATTTAACCTGAATATACTGACGAGAAAAGACAGAGTTTTTGATCACTAAGTTCGCTTTAACGTCATGTAGATGTATGTCTTCACCAACTAAAGATAAATGTCTTCGGGTGAACTTGGAGACCAAAGCATAGACAGCGCTCATGATTAAGATAGAAGTAACAAAAGGGAAAAACTGGATCTCAGTCTGATAAAACAAGTTGATAGCTAAAGATGCGATCACGTAACTTATTATCATTGATAGAGCCACGTTCCAACGTGGGCCGTTGCCCTTAAATGAAATTTCTCGTGCCATCGCTCGCTCCTTTAGATAAGTATTTGACCACATTTGAATATTTATTAAACGCGAACAATCTTATTATGAACCATCGTGCATTAAAAGGAGTGGCTCATATTATTGGAGGGCTCAGATCGCAATTAGACATTTACATGCATTTTTTCGCACCTAAATGTCTAATGAATAAAGAAACTGATTCAGTTACAGGTTACTGAATTCTTTAATTAACGAGCAACCATGCTGGCTGCAATAACCACCAACAGTACTGAGAAGATCTTCTTAATCGTTGGAACCGGTAAATGGTTAGTTGCTTTTGCGCCTAGCGGAGCTGTAAACCAAGATGTGCACACGATACCCAGCAGCGCAGGTAAATAAACAAAGCCAGCAAAACCTTCTGTTAGAGCAAAGTGGCTGCTGCCCGAGGTGATATAACCGATAGACCCAAATAATGCGATCACAATGCCACAAGCCGACGCACAACCAATGGCCTTTTTCATATCGACAGAGAAGAACGTCAATAGTGGAACCAACAATGCCCCACCACCAATGCCTATCATGGCTGACAAGCCGCCCGTAATAGTTGTAAGAACCGTTAGTACGCCCTTGTTCGGTAGCTTTCGTTCTTTAGGCGCGTCATTTTTGCTGCTTAAGAACATCTTGATCGCAATAAGAACCACACTTACGGCAAACACAATACGAACAACTTTTTCTGGCAGCAAAGCCGCCATAAAGCCACTAATCAATGCACCCAGAGCAACACCCAACATGATCCAAGGTGCCAAATCCCAAGGCACGTTTCCATTTTTGTGGTGAGCAAGCGCAGAGGAAGTTGAGGTAAACAAAATTGATGCCAAGGAAGTCGCAATCGCTGCAACGACCACTTGGTCAGCAGGTAAAACTTCTAAGTGAAGTAAAATGCTGCTTAACACAGGTACAATGATAAGCCCCCCGCCAATCCCCAAAAGCCCGGCAAGAAAACCAACACCACTGCCTAATAATGCACAGTATAAAATCAACAACAGCAACTCACTCATTTCGTCCATCTCTTAATTAAATTAATTGTCTTAAATAACACACTATTAATGTGGTTATATTTCCATCAAGCCAATTAATATAACTGACACCACCTAATATTTTCAAACATAATAGATCATGAATATTCCTCATGTTGATTGTGAAAGAATACCATTGTTAATCATTTATCGAACCAAGTATAAAAATACCAAGCGATTAACTTAATACCGTATTAATTTTTTCATACAGTATTGCCTTCAACTATTAATCCGGTCACAAGCAAAAATAAATGCAATTTTAATTCTAAAGACCGAGAAAGTCAGACTACAGATTGGGATATCAGAACAACATGAATACAGAATTTAATTTTACAATTAAGAGCATTAGCCTCGACGAGAACTATCAACCTGCGGACAGCACACGTATCACCACCAACTTCGCTAACTTAGCGCGTGGTGACAGCCGCCAAGCAAACTTGCGCAATGCACTGCAGATGATTGACAACAGTTTCAACGCATTAGCACACTGGGACAACCCAAAGGGCGATCGTTACTCTGTAGAGCTTGAAATCATTTCTGTTGATATGGACATTGAAAGCAACGGCGAAGCATTCCCTTCCATTGAAGTACTGAAAACCAATATTCTAGACCGTAAAACCAACGAGCGTATTGAAGGCATTATCGGAAATAACTTCTCTTCTTATGTTCGAGATTATGACTTTAGCGTACGTCTATTGGATCATAATAAAGGCCAAGAGAAATTCAGCATTCCGGAAGATTTTGGGGATTTACACGGCAAGCTTTTTAAATATTTCGTTAACTCTGACGCTTACAAAAAGAACTTTAATAAACCACCTGTTATTTGCTTAAGCGTGTCAGATAATAAAACCTATTACCGTACTGAAAACCAACACCCAGTATTAGGTTTTGAATACCAACCGAATGAGTCTTCTTTAACTGAACAATATTTTAAGAAGATGGGCTTACAGGTTCGTTACTTCATGCCGCCAAACAGTGTTGCACCTCTAGCTTTCTATTTCTTTGGTGATCTACTGAACGATTACTCAAACCTAGAACTTATCAGCACCATCAGCACCATGGGTACATTCCAAAAAATCTACCGTCCTGAGATTTACAACGCGAATGCGGTTGCAGGTAACTGCTACCAACCAAACTTGAAAAACTTGGATCACTCGCTAACTCAAATCGTGTATGACCGAGAAGAACGAAGCAAATTAGCTATCGAACAAGGTAAATTCGCAGAAGAGACTTTCATTAAGCCATACCAGTCAGTTCTAGAGAACTGGTCTGCCAACTACGCGCTTTAATCGAGCAATTACGCTCTTAAATCACCAAGGATAGGCAGTATAAATTATGAAAACATTATTACCGACTTCAACAGCAGGCAGCTTACCTAAGCCATCTTGGCTAGCACAGCCAGAGACACTTTGGTCTCCATGGAAACTGGAAGGCGACGAATTAACCGACGGCAAACAAGACGCGCTACGTGTCTCTCTTCAAGACCAGCAACAAGCCGGTATTGATATTGTGAGTGACGGCGAACAGACACGTCAGCACTTTGTAACAACCTTCATTGAACACTTGAATGGCGTGGATTTTGAGAAGCGTGAAACCGTTAAAATTCGCGACCGTTACGATGCGAGTGTACCAACAGTCGTTGGCCCTGTTTCTCGTCAAAAATCGGTTTTTGTCGAAGATGCTAAGTTCTTACGCCAGCAAACGGTTCAACCAATTAAGTGGGCTCTACCGGGGCCAATGACCATGATAGATACGCTTTACGACGCGCATTACCAAAGCCGTGAAAAGCTAGCATGGGAGTTCGCAAAAATCCTTAACGAAGAAGCAAAAGAGTTAGAAGCTGCTGGTGTTGATATTATTCAGTTCGATGAGCCTGCGTTTAACGTATTTTTTGATGACGTGAACGATTGGGGTATTGCTTGTTTAGAAAGAGCCATTGAAGGGCTTAAGTGTGAAACTGCAGTCCATATTTGTTATGGCTACGGCATCAAAGCAAATACGGATTGGAAAAAGACACTAGGTACCGAGTGGCGCCAATACGAAGAGGTATTTCCTAAGCTTCAGCAATCGAATATCGATATCATCTCATTAGAGTGTCATAACTCTCATGTTCCGGTTGAATTGCTTGAGCTCGTTCGAGGTAAGAAAGTGATGGTCGGTGCTATCGATGTTGCAACCAATTCAATTGAAACACCAGAAGAAGTTGCCGACACTCTACGAGAAACACTGAAGTATGTTGATGCCGATAAGCTCTACCCGTGCACCAACTGCGGCATGGCTCCCCTTCCTCGTGAAATTGCCTCAGCTAAGCTCAATGCGCTAAGCGCTGGCGCAGAGATCGTTCGTAAAGAACTTTCAGAGTAACGGTTTAAACTCAAACCAAAACTAAAACCGAATTCTTGAAGCCTAAGTATCCTATTGATGCTTAGGCTTTTTCTATATTAGTACATGATTTTTATAAGCAGCGGCTTACCAAGTTTTATCTAAGTCTTGAGCATATAAAGAGATCGCGCGTTGGTACTCTTTAATCGCATCGCTATTAGTCGTAGATACCAAAAGCTCAAGTAATAGCGACGTCGCCTCTTTATGGCGACCTAAATTGTACAAACACATTGCGTAGAAAGGTTTCACTTCTATCGAGTCAGGATACTCAGCCATAGTCTGTTCGAAATAGCCTAAAGCCTCTGCATAAAGACCAAGGCTTCGATAAGTACTCGCCAAACCGAACAGCGCATCAAAACGCTCTACTGAAGAAAGCACGCCAGACAGAGATAGCACATAGTGCTCAATCGCCTGTCGCTCTTTACCTTGATTATCGTAAGACCACGCGATCTGCAAGTGCGCTTTCGCGGCATAATTTTCATCAGTGAGTAGCGTTGCCAACAAGTCACGTGACTCTTGGTACTTCTCTTCTTTTCGCAATTCGATTGCTTGTTTGATAATGGTGTCCATAGTTCTTCCTAAAATCAGTTCCATTTCAACGAGTCCTTTCACTTCAGACAACTGAGTAAAACCTTTTGATTGATAAAGCTTAATGGCGGGGTTCTCACTGAACACTCGCAACACTAACTGAGCCGATGATTGATTATTCGCATGTTCAATAGCTAAATCGAGACACTTAGAACCAAAGCCTCTACCTTGATATTCAGCTAATATCTGCAAGTCCCTAAGAAAAGTTGTATCACTAGTGTAACTGAAGCGAATAACACCAATACGGCTATCCCCTAAATAAACTTCATAGTTATCCAGCTCATCCCAGCTGCGTAAAAACTGACTATGACCCCAAGCGACGCCACGAGCTTGGTAGTAACTCGCCATATTCGTTTTAGTGATCGATTCAGCGAACATAGGATCTGAACCTTTGACCAACCTTACTTCCATATTGTGTCCTTTGTTTTCAAATCACATCTGAATACGGCATAGAAAAGTGCCACATATATTGAATCATTTTTAGGTACATTCTGGTTTCACTTCCTCCCATTGTGTATCCCATTCTTCGCCTAACAAATTAGAAAGTTTTTCACAGTCGTATAGATAGCGAAGACTATCTTTACAGTACGAAGTAAGTATTTCAGTTAGCTGAGCAGACGCTTTCTCGTTGTCTTTGAGTTTTCCGTACATCATCAAACCAGTCCTAAAGGTGTCTTGATCGAGGTCAGACGCTTGCTTCGATAACATCCCAAAGGAAATAGCGTTAATAGACAGGGTTAATGCAATCGCATCGCCTTCATCTCCCTCTAATTCACAAGCACTATAACGAGCTAACAAGTTCGATGTTTTAATTAATGGGGCAAGGTCTTTTGTATTGGCATGTTTATAGGTTTCAAAACCTTGCCGCACCGCAGCTTTATGACTGTCTTTAATGCTCACAACATAGTCGGTCAAAACATGTAAGCTCGCATATGCGCCTAGCCCGAAAGCCACAATGAACACGGCGATTAATCTGATCACTTATCTCTCCTAAAAGAACCTTGTGCTGGTTAATTTTAAACGGTGTCTTGTAGTAACAACCCTACTTGCCATCGACCTTTTCTATAAACCAACTCCCTTGGCACGGGCCATTGGTTAAGTGCCACCGGCCGTCAAATCTATTGCCACTGCCATTTGCGGAAAAACGATAATCCCATTGGCGATGTTTAGCATATAAACGTAAGTCGCCGCTTTCAGTAATCCAGCCCTCTAACGGTGTTCCGTTGTAGGTAAGCCTTAGGGTAACTTTACCCTCACGAATAGTTCCGTTGATGGTTGTGCGTTCACACATATTATTGCCAGTGATGTTAATGCGACGACCTAGCCACTCACCGTCGAAATCGGTAGAAGGAACAAATTGGGGACTATCAGGAAGTTGGGGAAACAACTCGGAATTATTGGACCCGAACCACTGAAGCTCACGACCAACAAGGGAGAAGACAACAAAGCCGATTGATATCGCTATCACAAATCCCTTTTTCATTAGCCTCTTCCTAATCAGATGACCTAAAGAAAAGAACCCTAACATAATGAAAAGTAATAACTTACTATCAATTTAATTAATTTTGATATATTCCACAAATTGCATTCAAATGTTGAATATAGAGAAAGCGGCATCGTACAAAAATGCCGCGCATTGAGAATCAATGATGTGCAGTGCCGAAAGATCTGCACAGAAAAACCTAACCTTCTAGGGCATTGCGCCAATACTGAACGGTTTTCTCCGACACCAAGCCTGTCTCGCTCGCCGCTGATACTAGAAAGTCACATAAGCGAGCCGCAACCTCTTCATTCCCCAACAAGTATAAACTGCGAATGGCTCGCGTTAGCCTTAGCTGGTTATGGTCATGATTCTTTAACCATACGTGATTTGCTGGGCTAAGTGGCAAGGATGACGATATTTCACTTCCATCTCGCTGCATGCCCCAAAACTCAAGCATCAGGTCAAGCACTTTTAGATGAACTGTGCGGAGCTCTTCTGAATTAGCAAAAAGCGCCCTATCTTCTTGAGTAACCAACGGTGCATGTTGATTAAACTTAGTCCCTTCATCTATTGGGAAAAATACTTGAATGTACTTATGGTCATGCTCCAACCAAAAATGATTGTAAGCCAACAACTGTCCTATATTTCGACCAAACTTATCCGGCGCTTCACCAGATATAAAGCGAGCAATCTCACTCATTTTCAAATCCTACTGACTATAAACCCCCACTTGTGGGCGAATGCATTATTACGCAGTAAGCCGTGAAAAGCCTAGTCCTTTACGTTGTAAGTACCGATCTGACTTCGAACTCCACATACCTCGCATTAGGAATCACATTTGAATACTTTCGACTTACTTTTCTAACAAAAGACACTGATACTCTGCGACACATTTTAGTTCTGCTGCATGTTCAGGGAATAGTTCGTGAAGAAAATACAATGCATCTGTTGGTGTTGGCGTAGCGCATGAGTTTTAGACTTAAGCCAGCAACCAGTGTGTTAATCACTGAGCACTAAAACCTGAACGACTAAAAGAGATAGGTAATATATGCACCGAAGATTACATCTTTCAAAGACAAAATCCTTCAGAAAGCTTCCTTCGGTGCATATAATTTCAAGCGACTGACATTAGTGACTCATGTAAGTCGCTAACATAAGAGACTAACGCAAGCGTCTCAACACAACCTGCTGGTCAAGCTCATTCTGATAATCCGTGTAATCAAGCCCTTGATCAAATATGTACTCAGTGACAAGAGTGCGAATGCATTCAACTAATGTGCTTGCTTGCCAAGGCTTTTCAAAGTAACGGTCGATGCCTGCTGCATTAATCGCATTGATGGTATCGGTGTGAGTGGCCTGCCCCGTAAGAAGAATTTTCTTTGTATTCGGAAAGCGGCTGTCATGGAACACGTCAGTGAGTAACTCCACACCCGTTTTCCCTGGCATCACATGATCAGACACGATGACGGTAATGTGTTCGCCTTCTGCGTCAAGTTCCTCAATGAGATCAAGCACTTCTTGCGCTGATTCACAATCTTCAATATTCAGCCAACTCGCCAGCGGCTCTAAATCTTGTACCACTGCGCTCAGTACTTCTCTCTGGTCATCGACACAGATTAAATTAAGCTTCTCCATGTTCACCCTCTACTGGTAACTTGATTCTAAATACAGTTTTAGAAGCATCACTTTTCACAATGATACTTCCGCCATAACCCGCCACAATCCGCTTAACTATTGATAAACCCAAGCCCAATCCAAACGATAAACCACCTTTTTTAGTGGTGAAGTTGGGCTGAAATACCTTTCTACGAGTCACCTCGTCTATCTCAGGGCCATTATTCGTGATCGTAACTAATATTCTTTTCTTACTTAATCTGGTTTGAATTTCTATTGCAGCATCGTCTGAATTCGACATTGCATCACAAGCATTCTTTACAATGTTGACCCAAATCTGAACGAGCTCTGTTTTCGAGCCTTTAAAAGGCGGCAAATCTGCAGGGCTCAATCGCACAGACACTCGACGTAACTCGCTTTGTAACAACGATAAGGCATGGTTAATGGAGTCGTTAATATCAACCGCTTCTTCGGTGTCAATATCAACTCTGCCAAGTTGTTTAACCGATTTTACGATGCCAACGGTGTGTCTAGATGCCAAACGTAAATCATGTAAATCACAGCCCATCTGCCAAAAGCGAATCGCTTCTTCTGGGTTTTTCAGCCAATGTTTTGAAATAACGTCTGTTGCATGTGAGGCGTCAATTGGAATCGCCTTTGCAAGAGAGCGTGCAATGTTTTTGTCTAAACCATATTTTCTTTCAAATTGTCGCCCACGTGTTCGCGCTTCTGACGACGACGTTTTCTGACCATGCATTAACCCAAAATCGAAAAATTGACTGGCTTCTGGATGCACTTCTTCAAGTAGCTCCATGATGACCGTTTCAAGTCGGCCAGATTTACTATTTACTACACCAATAGCGTTGTTAAGCTCATGGGCAATCCCTGCAGCCAATTGACCCAAGGTTGTCATTTGCTCAGCAGTATGTAACTTCTCTAGCGCTTTTTGTTTCGCTATCGCTTCTTGTGTTGCACGACGTTGACGACGCGACAACTCATTGACAATCACAGGTGTGAACTGTGCAGTAAGAGGGCCAAATTTACGTTCATCTTCTGCCTGCGTGTCTTTATCGATCCACGCTAACTCAACATCGGTTTTAGCAACAACCGTTGAAGATGCTGTCCAATTACCTGAAAAGAAGCTATGAACGCCTATAAAAGCCCCACTACCCGCGCTAAATACTCGCACTTGTGGTGTATTCGCTTCGGAATAAAACCCTTCCAGTTCTCCACTAAACACATAATATAAACGAGTGTTTAACGCTGATTGTTCAATAATGGTGTTACCGGCACGGCACGTCACCCGACGCTCTGTCTGATTAAAATAACGCTCGATAAGTGCTTCTAGCTTTTGTTGATACACGTATCGTTATCCTATGTGACCAATTGAATGTAGCAGCCACACCATAGCAAAGCTCAATAGCACACCAACCACACCCAAAATAATACCGATTCTGGCCATTTGATTACTTTGCACATGACCCGTGGCATGAGCCAACGCATTCGGTGGCGTACTGATTGGCAGCGACATACCTAATGAAGCGGCAAAAGTCACAACCAGAATTAACGTTAACTCACCGCCTAGTGGCGTGAGTGAAGCCATAGACGAACCCAATGCAGCCATAATTGGCATTAACAAGTTAGCCGTTGCGGTATGAGACATAAAGTTTGCCATTACCAAACACAAGAACGCCGCTCCGAACAACACCACATAGGGTGAGTAAGCATCAAACGGAATGCTGTGTACCACGAGCCTTGCTAAGCCAGTTTTATCGAGAGCTAAACCAAGTGCAATACCACCTGATACAAGCCACAGTACGTCCCAAGAAATTTTCTTCAGGTCTTCTTTATTGATGATCCCTGTGAGTGAGAACACAGCGACAGGAATCAGAGCGACGGTATAAGAGTTCATGCCATGGCTTGAGCCCATTAACCAAAGAATGATGGTCAGCGCAAAAGTGACGTATACCGCAATGGCTTTGGGCGTTTTAAGGAATTTACCTTTGATGCTTAGCTCGATTTTCTTTTGGTCAGCTTTGTACATAAAGCCTATTAAAAACCACGCTAACGCCATCATAATAACGACAAACGGCACACCAAATGCCATCCATTCGCCAAACGTAATTAGGTTATCGCCAACTAAATATTTAAGTGCGATAGCGTTCGGGGGGGTACCGATCGGGGTACCAATCCCACCGATGTTAGCGGCAACAGGGATACAAAGCGCAAACGCTACACGACCGGGGTCTTTCGGGCCAAACACAGCCAGTACCGGCGTTAAAATAGATAGCATCATTGCCGTTGTTGCCGTGTTAGACATAAACATCGAAAAGATACCGGTGATCAACATTAAGCCGAGCATCACAAACTTTGGATCTTGTCCAAATGGCTTCAACAACACGCGAGCTAAGTTTACGTCTAATCGATACTTAGTGGCGGCCATCGCTAAGAAGAAACCACCTAAAAACAGCATGATGATTGGGCTAGCGAACGTCGCCATGATGTCGCTGTATTTTAACAACTCACCAAAATGTTCCTGCCCATGCTCAAACCTTAAAAAGATCAGTCCTTTATCCGACAACATCAATAATTGCAGAACGATAATAACCACAGATGTCGCGTAAATCGGGATAGGCTCGAACACCCAGCACAAAGCCGCTAATAAAAAGATCGCGATAACGCGTTGTTGAATAATCGTAAGGCCTTCAAATGGAAACGCTGATAGCGGCATTACGAGGATAATGAAAGGAATTAAAATAGGGATAATGTATTTAATATAGGGGCGCATAGCACAAAAACTCTTCCTGAGATAACAACTACTTAGAAATTAGATTTAAAGTTCTAATTTAGATCCGACAACGAATTATCGACCTCTTATCTCTATCTCACTATCGGCTAGATCAATGATTACGTAATCGCGATATCTCCTTTTTCGTTTCTGTGCGCTACCTCTACGTTTGTGTGTGATTTACTGTTGCATATAACTTGATTAATCTCGTCGTCAGGATCTTCCAAAGGGCTACTGGCCTGTCGATAAAGATTAAAAAGTATTACGTCAACGCCGAAATCTAACTTGAAGCATTTACGTGCGTGGTTCAGATAGGTGTTCTATGCCCAACTCTCGTTGTTTACGTTTACTCAAACCACTAGCAACAATACGATAAGACTCAGACAAGTAATACTTAAGGTCATCGTCTAATTGACCTGAAGTTTCAACTTGCTGTATCCATTTCATCCCACGGTTAGCAAAGTACGGAGCCGGTTTATAACCCTCACAATCACTGAGAAAATCGTAATTTAAGTTGGATGTCTTAAAAGTAAATGCCGCTTTTTTGCCATCACTCCAACCACCAATGGCAAAGACTTTACCACCCACCTTCCAGACATCTGAATTGCCCCATTGAACGACATGACTCGTCCCAGTAAATGTCCCGCAAAAATGGTTAAACTCATCGTAATTCATACTCATTTCCTTATGCACACAACCTCGGATTAAATGTCTAACGTCAGTTCTTGTATGTCAATTAGATCGACTTCCCTACCTAATATTCGCTTGTACTCTACTAAATGATGAACTGGGATTACTGGCAATTCGATACCGAGATAGCTTTTAATGACTGACTCTGAAAAATCGATTTCGAGTTGATGCCAAGATCCATCTAGAGCCGACTGTATCTTCGTATTATGAGATAAACCAATTTCAATTTTTTGGTCTTGGTAAACTAACTGGAAATACTCGAGATCCCAACCGTATTCTGCATAGTGAATTAACGGCTTAGATATGAATTGCGATACGCGAGCCAAAACCTTGTTTGCGTCAAAGTTGTGGATATAAAGGTCTATGTCTGCGATCTCACGACTGCCACCATGTATCGTTGCAGCTAGCCCTCCGACAATTTGATACTCAACACCCTCGGCATCCAAGAGTTCTTTGAGCCACTTCAGTGCTACTTTCACTTTTTCACTCATCTAATTCCCTTAGCTGAATTTTTCCTATACCAAAACATCTAATTGAGCAGCAATCATCAGTTATAGATGCCGTGTACGTTTGTTATGCCGTTATTTCAACTTAAATGGCTCTTTGAATATTCAAACAATTTGAAATCGTCTGATTGGTCTGGCTGAACTTCACCGACTTTGATATAGCCTAACTTTTCGTAGAAATGGTGGTTTCTGTAGGACTGATAAGGGGTGAACAAAGTCCAGTTTGTGATATGCGAATACTGGTGTTCAATAAGGCTCATGGCTTGAGAGCCAATATGTTTATTTTGATACTCAACATCAATGTAGAAATATCGGATCTCAATACTGCTCTGCTCACCACACTCTACGCAAATTGCCCCAGCATAGTCGCTGTTGTACAGCACTTTATAAAAGTTGCCTTTACTAACCTCAGCTTGGAACCACTCTGTTGATTCTATGTTTGGCGGGAACGCACCGTATTTTTCCACATCGTCTGCAAATGCGCTGAGTGCAGACTTCTGCAGCTGTTGGATATCGGCAGTGCTGGCAAGTTCAAGTTGGAGGGAGATATCCGGCATAATTATCCTTAATTCATATACTTTCGACCAAGTGCCCATTTATGTAACGCATTGTACCAGCGCAACATTTTCCTTTAGCACATAGATATTATGGAAATATAAACCATTCACACTGCCAATAAAATCGCCAACTTACCAAGATCAAGCATAGCTCTCATGCTTCAGCCTTTGTGTTAGCGAACCAATAAGCTCATTAGCTTTAGACTTAAATGCTTGTATGCTTAATTTTCGAACGAATATTCGCGAGCTCTTTGATATGCAGCCTGAACCTGACCGAACATCATTGGCTCTTTTAAATGATCGGTTTCTGTTCCCCAACCACCAATAAAGTATGCCGATCTCATAGTATCTGTATGATCTACAGCATATAGCCAGTAGATACCTTCATCTCTACGGTCCTGATAAAACATATAGCGGTTTTCCCTAGCGGATAGAATATGCTCAATGTCGTCTGATAAATCCCAATGGTTTAGTGGTATCACATTTCCATTTTGTTCTGAAGGACCACCAGTAGCTAACCAAACGTTAATAGCTTGATCAGCCAGGTCCTGAGAAAGCAAGCGAGCTTTGACACATTCCTCAGTGACTATAGCGTCTGAATTTGGCTTCACTTCAAAAAATGCATTGAATTCAGGAAGAAAAAAATCTGGTAGATATTTTTGACCATTTGATAAATCTATATATTCTTTCTCGTATTCAAATTGCACTCCAATACCATCAAAAAACACAGCCCAGCGAGCCTCTGTTCGTGAGCGGTATTCAATACCTTTATATGTTGTTTTAATTGCCTCAACTCTTTCTACTGCCATAGAGTCGTATCTCCTAACTTAAATAATTTAGCCTAACGCTTTGCTAAGTGGCAGACAACGCAACACTTAACCTAAAGCAACGCACCTTAAACACAAATCCAATTGGAACTGAAAATGCCACGCGTTGGCTGTCCGTCTTTAGCAATTTGTTATACAAAAATGGCCATTACACCATTTAATAACAGTATTGGTATTGTCGGCCACATCATTAATGAGCTCAAATTATTCGTCCATTCTGATTGAAGTTCATAAGAGTAATTTATCTGACTATGATTTAGCGTTTTAGCCTCAAAAGCATCATTCAACTCATACCCCGACATTGTGGCTTCGACATTTGTTATAGAAAACACAGGATAATACAACGTTCCTAAATCTGGATGATGTACAAATACACGTATTAATTTCCAAGAGGCATCACAAGAGATTAAACGCTGACTTATCACATATTGCTCATCAACTTTAGCACCTTTAGGTATTAATGTTTCGTAGTTATACCCAGTATAGCTTTGTTCGTATTTAACAGCTTTCCAACCACAATCAGCTACAAACTCATCTCCAATCCAAGGATATATTATTTTATTTTCTTCGTGCTTCCAAACTAATGGCGTAATAAGTATTGCGACAACAACAATCGAAGAAACCTTCACTTTAAATGAACAGCCCTTCAACGTATAAATCAAAGTAATCATAAAAGGTAAAGACATAAAAAACCCGCTAAACCCTTGATTTACAGCCCCTGAAGCAATAAACAATACGCATATAATTAGAACTAAAAATAATTTAATTTTTTGCATTACTATGAAGCCTATCGATTTTGTATAACAGCTATTAGACAGAAAAATTCTTTATTTAAATGCAGGATTTTTCTGTCTAGTTTCTTATGTAGCCTATCTTAAACGACTGACTCTTTTAATAACAATTACTTATGCTTACTAATTTGTGATTGAACATGAAAATGTAGATGTTTTCCTATCTAACGAGACTAAGTGTTAAAAAAGTTGAGATCTGTGCTTAGTGGTATTGTTAAAACAAGTTTACTATTGATAATAAGAACAATATTTACACTTCCAAAAACCTACTTATTTACTCATTTGTAATTAAGATAAAATTAGAAAAATATCGAAGTTAACTCAGGTGCTTTCATTCTATAAATTAAAATAAAGTGGCTTTTAATAACTCCCACCCCTTCATACATTTACGATAAATAATAAAATTAGATTTTATAAAAACAATTTGATCAATAAGGTTTTTTGTAAACTTTGAATTACATACTCTAAAATTTAATCTCCCTATAAAACTTGTCATAAGCCGAAATGCTCTTCCAATCTTGATTCGCAACACATGGCATTAGCGTGTTGCATATAGACTTCCTATAAAGCCGTTGGGAAGAAGGAGTTTATATTAAAATCAGGAACGAAAAATGAACCAACAACGTCAACTAAGCTGGAAAATAGCAGCTATTCTAGGTACATCTTTTGGCTTTAATGCACACGCTGCAGAAATGGTCAGAGTCGATAACGATACACTGCTACAACAAAGCCTCGTCGCTCAGTCGAAGAGTGTTGCCCCACTAGAATTAGGTTTTTCTGAAGTTAAACGGGTGGTATTGCCCAATGGGAAAACGAAAGTCCGCTATCAACAAACTCACCTAGGTTTACCCGTCTTTGATACCTCCGTTGTCGCCACCCTTTCCAAGAACCAACCCACTCAAGTATTCGGTTCAATGGCACAAGGGATCAGTGGAGACTTGTCCAGCATCGCACCAAAGCTGAATGAGGAACAAGCGATTGAAGCCGCTATTTCCTCTCACCGCACGTTTACTGTCGGCAAAAAGTCGATTGAAAATAAAAACGCGAAACTGATGGTGAGATTGGATGAGAACCAAGTCGCCCAAGTGGTGTATCTGGTCGATTTCTTTATCGCGGCCTCAATGCCAGAGCGCCCTTTCTACTTTATTGATGCTACGACTGGCGATGTGCTCCAAAAATGGAATGGACTAAACCACGCTAAAGCACTAGGTACTGGCCCAGGTGGCAACCTCAAAACCACTCGATATGAATATGGCAGTGACTTCCCTAGCTTTCCCATCGACAAAACAGGCACGACTTGTACGTTAGAAAATGATTCAGTTAAGACAGTCGATTTGAGGAACGGAACGTCTGGCAGCGCAGCCTACAGCTACAACTGTGCCGACGGAACTAACTACACCGATCATAAATACATCAACGGGGCTTACTCGCCTCTTAACGATGCGCACTATTTTGGTAATGTCGTATTCGATATGTACAAAGAGTGGATGAACACGTCGCCTTTAACTTTCCAGCTGACGATGCGCGTTCATTACGGTACCGATTATGAAAACGCCTTTTGGAATGGCTCATCCATGACATTTGGGGATGGCAAAAACACCTTTTACCCATTGGTCGATATCAACGTGAGTGCTCACGAGGTTAGCCACGGATTCACCGAGCAAAACTCCGGCCTTGTGTACAAAAACATGTCGGGCGGTATCAATGAAGCCTTCTCCGATATTGCGGGCGAAGCGGCTGAATACTACTTACGTGGCAGTGTGGATTGGGTGGTCGGAAGCGATATATTCAAATCGGAAGGTGGTTTGCGCTACTTTGACCAACCATCGAAAGATGGCCGCTCGATTGATCACGCCTCGCAATACTACGATGGCTTGAACGTTCACTTATCTAGCGGTGTTTATAACCGTGCCTTTTATCTTTTAGCGAACAAGTCGGGTTGGAATGTACGTAAGGGCTTTGAAATATTCACGGTTGCCAACCAGTTGTATTGGACGGCAAACAGTACCTTTGACGCAGGAGCTTGTGGCGTAGCGAAAGCCGCAGCAGACATGGGCTATGTGGTTGCCGATGTTGAAGATGCTTTTAATACCGTAGGCGTGAATGCGAGTTGTGGTTCAACGCCACCAACTGGCAATGTGCTGACGAAAGGCACACCAATTACGAACCTAAGCGGGAACCAATCTTCAGAGAGCTTCTACACGTTCACTGTTGATTCTGCATCCAGCGTGACGGTTTCAATGTCTGGTGGTTCAGGTGATGCCGATCTTTATGTGAAATCGGGAAGCAAGCCAACAACATCAAGTTACGACTGTCGCCCTTACCGTGCTGGAAACAATGAGCAGTGTAGTGTGAGCGATCAACCGGGTGTGACCTATCATGTGTTACTGCGCGGATACTCGAACTACTCTGGCCTAACGTTACGTTTAGATTGAGTTGGAGCGAGCCTCTCAAACAAGTTGTGAATCGAGAACTAGCGGTTAACCGCGAAATAAAAACCTACTCACTTTGAGTAGGTTTTTTTATGACACACCGTAGTAGCTAATAATATTGAAAGTTATTTACTGATACGTTTATTAATTTATAAATATCAAGGTTGCTTAGGTATTATTTTATAAAAATAGTTTAAATTGAGATCCTGTGCTGCACAACGAAACAAAAATAACTGACTAACTTTTGAACACATTCACGTTACTGATAGGTTAATCCTTATAGGGCAAATGCTCTATTAATGATAAAAATTAAAATAAGGATTATTTATGAGACCATCTTTTCCTATCAGTATGGTGCTTGCAACGACAGTGGTTGGCTTCCAGTCTTTTGCGCAAAATATTGAGACAACTGATTCATTAGGTATTGCAGAAAGTAGCGCAGCGCAAAAGCAATCTTTGGCGTTACAAATCAGCGAGCGTTATTCCGAGCTTGAGCTTTCATTGAAGGCTCAGATCTCAGAAAAGAACTTATCCGCGCCTGTAGATAAATTGAGCTCTACTCAGCCCTACTCTGCATTTTCAAGCCGGATGCAGAAAGCGGATCTTGGTTATCGCAAGATGAAAAGGATCAACGACTTCAGCGACTCTGTGTTAGAGGTTCGCATGGCTGATGAAGCGATGATCGAAGCTTGGAAGAATGGTGAAAACCCATTATTCGCGTTTGAACCATCAGGCGACGATTCAAACTGGCAATACATCGAAGCCTATGATGTGTATGGGCAGGTTCACGAACTAGACGTGTACCAAATGCCAGACGTCCCAGTGTTTGTGGTTGATAGTAACGGTGCTGAAGAGCTCAAAGCAGGCTTAATGGCAATGCAGGCAGAGATGCAAAAGCTGGGTACTACAACGCAAATCAATGCCTTTAGCGATACCAATGCCGACGAGAGTAAACCTCAAAAACCGTCTTTGATGAACAGGGCTCGTCGCTCGATAGCCTTGTCGGAACCTGAGCCGTTGAATACCACACAATTAACCAAAATCCGTTTAGCCGTCGACCAAGAACCTTGGATCTCTGGTAAAGCGGAAATCTACGCTATCGTGACGGGTGTCGATTCAAGTCGTTTAGAGCCCCAGATCGACCTCGTTGAGATGCCTTATCTGGACTACGACAAACAGACGTACTACCCGAACCAGACCGTCATCTTCTGGCCTCGCTACCGTTGGGGCGCTGCAGATATGATCTTAATAGAACACGATGATGGCACAGACTACAAAGCGCTAGCAAAACTCTTGGTTCAAGCCGCAGAAGAGATACTGAAGATGATTCCTGATCCAGAAGTTCAGGGTTACGCGATCATCCCTCAGATCACAGGCAAGATTATCGATGTGATTCCTGATGGCGTATTAGTGAATGATGATGACTTCGTGGATGTGTACTACACCTTAATGCAGAACACGCCTTATGTAGATCGTCCGGGCGCAGGCGGAAATGCTGTCGCATCGTTTGCACCAGTCACGATTTCACCAACAGAGTAAGTCGTTTCTTATTCAGTTAGGGCTTAAACGCTAGGCCCTAACTCTTCATTATCGAAGGTAAGTCAAACACAAGAGACCTACTCAGAACCTAATTACAGGGAGTAATCAAACACAATGATGTCTTCTAAAAGCGGACGAAACACATCTTTCAGCGCATCATGCTCAGGGTGCGGAAGGTAATTCTGGCGGCCTTCTTCATCGGCGAATGTCATTAACACCGAGTGGGTATAACCTTGATTCTTGTTTTCAGGGCTGTCATTTAATCCCCATTCTACTGAAGTGACCCCTTCAACCTTGTTTGGCATCGCTTCAAACAGCATCTTTAGTTTTTGAACCTCTGAAGCTTCAGCGTTTTCTTTAAACTTAATCAGTAGAATATGACGAATCATTCCCGTTTCTTTTTGAGTCATTCCTTGTCCTTTCGAGTCGTTCGCTTACTGGTTTGTAATGCTTAACCAACACCCAATAGCGATCTAAAGTTAGAGAACAACAAAATGCCACACGTTACACAACATGCCAAGGCTAGATCGCTAGAGTTTATAAAATACTCCACAACCCAATAACGAAAAATGCTGCACCCAAGGGCGCAGCATTTCTCATGACAATGGTAAGCACATCTTTAACGTTAATCACGACGACCTGTAAGCTGGATCGTTTGGTCTTTATCTACGTTCTTTTGGAATTGGATTCCGCCGTTAGACGCTTCATTTCTTCCTTCCAGTGTTAAGTCAGATTCAACACGCTCAGCCTTTACTTGATTACCTTCGCTCCTTGTCATGTCGATAGTCCCTGTATACGTACCGTCGGCAGAAAAAGCCGTGTTCATTGAAAGAGCCATTAAGCCTAGTGCGATTAACTTTTTCATACATCACCTCGTTGTATTTCTAATTCTTTGTTCGTTTGGTATCTGTGTTTTTGTTGAAGTAACTTTAACAATCGAACATCAACCATTCGAGGAAAAGCAAGATTTACCAAATGGAAAATCAAGGGATTAGCGAAGTTCTGACGCTGTTCTGTCTTATCTGTTTTGTACTACCACTATGATATTAGAGTCACATAATTTCTGTACGCCTACCGCACCGAAATTACTGCCTATAAAAGGATTCATTTGGAGAGCCTGTGGACATCAATTTAGACATTCAAAATATCCTCGTCATCAAGCGTATGTATGAACTTCGCAATGTTGGATTGGTTGCGGAGTCGCTAGGCAAAACCTCTGGGGCGATCAGCAAGAACCTTTCGAAATTAAAGTTGCAGCTCGACGATCCACTGTTCATTCAAACCAAACACGGTTTTGAACCCACGACTTTTGTTGAAACCAACATCGAAAATTTTGAGCAGATCTTGAGCAGCGTTGAAGCCATTAAACACCAAGTATTTTCGCCAGAAACTTACCAAGGTGATATCAAAATCTACGCAAATACCCTGTTCTGGGAGCGCTTTGGCTCGAAGCTCTACTTTGCTCTGAGTAAAGAAGCCCCGCATGCTCACTACTCATTCGTTCGATGGGGAAGCAATGTGAGGAACAGGCTCATCGACGGTGAGGAATCCATTGCAGTTCATTACTTTGATGAAACCTTGCCACAGTCAATTTCTCAAATGGAATTCGGCAAAGGAAAAGTGGTGTTCTTCGTGAGAGAGGATCATCCAGCGAAAGACTTTGAGTCGCTCGCTAACTACCCAATCATTCTATTTAAAACCCCGGGATGGAATGACAATAAATACCCGATCCTTGATCGTCTTAGAAATATCGGATTTCACGTCAACCCAAGAGTGGAAGTCGACCACCCTGCGATGATTCACGATGTTGTGTCCAAATCCGACTATTTTGGTATCACCCTCAATGGCAGCGTACCAGAAGGCTGTCGTAGTATTGATTTACCCGAAAAACTGACGATCGATGTGGGTTATGTGATGAGCTGCCGTCGTTCACAGAAAGACGCGCCTTTGAATCAATGGCTATTCCAAATGCTAAAGTCTACGCTGAAAAACAAGCAAGCATAGTTCAACATCTAAAGGCCTAAATGATTAACGGGTTAAGTGCTTATAAAGCTTAATGGCTTAGCTGTTTAGCTGTTTAACGACATAACTCCCCTACCATTCAAAAAAGAAAAGGCTCCCGAGGGAGCCTTTGATTATGTTTCTAGTGACTATTCGCTTATGTTTTTATTTTAAAATGCTTCTTCGAGCGTTTGTTCGTTCTTTTTTTCGGTTTGTTTTTCAACGGTTTCAACCTCTTTCAAGCGCGCAGTGAAGTGTCTTAACACCGGTGGCTCGTAGGTAAAGTCGAGCCCTTTCACTTTCCCAGCATTCTCTTTCACTTTTTCGAATGCTTCGATGATGAAGTCCATGTGCGTTTGTGTGTAGGTCGCGCGAGGAATGGTAAGGCGCAATAACTCAGCAGGACATGGGTGTTGTTCACCGGTTGCTGGGTCGCGACCTTGCAGCAATGAGCCAATCTCAACCGCTCTGATACCAGCGACTTTATAGAGTTCACACGCCAAAGCATGTGCTGGGAACTGACCTGCTGGAATATGAGGAAGCAGTTTACCCGCATCCACAAACGCAGCGTGACCACCTGCTTGCTGGCACACGATGCCCATCGCTTCTAAGCCGTCAACAAGGTATTGCACCTGGCCAATGCGGTACTCTAACCAATCTTGGCGCATGCCGTCATAAAGGCCAACCGCAAGACGCTCCATCGCGCCACCTTCTAAGCCACCATAGGTTGGGAAGCCTTCTTGTACCACACACAAAGTTCGACACTCTGTGTACACATCCATGAAAGAGTCGTCTTTAAAGCACAACAAGCCGCCCATTTGTACCATGGCATCTTTCTTAGCAGACATGGCTAAGCCATCCGCGTATTTGTAAGACTCACGCGTGATCTGTTCGATTGTCCAATCTTGATAACCCGCTTCTCGTTGTTGAATGAAGTAGGCATTTTCAGCGTAACGTGCAGAATCCATGATCACAGGGATGTCGTACTTCTGAGCCACTTGATACACGGCTTTTAGGTTGGCGATAGACACTGGCTGTCCACCAGCAGAGTTACAAGTAATGGTGCTCACAATGTAAGGAACATTGGCTGCGCCCGCTTCTAAAATCGCTTCTTCCAGCTTCACCACATCGAAGTTGCCTTTGAAGTCCGCATTCACTGAGGTATCGAACGCTTCTTTGGTATAAACGTTTTTCGCCACACAGCAATTCACTTGGGTGTGACCTTGTGTTGTATCGAAGAAGTAGTTCGACAAGGCGACCATTTTGCTGCGATCGAGCCCTTTCTCCATTTCACGCTTCTTGATAAGAACAGGAATGTAGATCTGCTCTGCGCCGCGCCCTTGGTGTGTTGGAATCGTCAACTCGTAACCGAAGATATCCTTAACCGCGTTCGACAATGCGTAGTAACTGCGGCTACCACTGTAAGCTTCATCACCCATTAACATCGCGGCTTGCATACGCTGAGTAATAGATCCTGTTCCGCTGTCTGTCAGTAAGTCGATAAACACATCATCACTATCCAGTAAGAATGGGTTCATGCCCGCTTCAACAATGGCTTGCTCACGATATGCAGAGGTTGTTCTTTTTACTGGCTCTACAACACGAATACGAAACGGTTCTGGTAGATGTTTGAAGTTTTCCATAATAGTACCTTTCTATACATTCCGATCAGGTCGAAATCTATTTTCTTTAGATGTCACGAATCCTCACCATTAATTTAATAGATCCGCATAAAGATAGACGGAAATTAACAATGAAAATAAACAAGTTAAATAATGAGTTATTAATCGAACCTAAACAGAGGCTGAGATAATTAGCGAGAACGACAAAACAACGAATATTCTGCACGAAATAATAAGTGCGACATTCATGCGTTCAAAGGTTATCAAAGCTGCTGATAGGTAAACAAAGCGCGCTGCTTTGCTGGCGTGTGACGCCTAGAGGGTACTACTCTGAAGAAAGGCGGAACGAGAGCTGGTGATCTAAGGTATACCAAGCTAACAAGGTTAGCCATGTTGTTGATTGCCATTTCAGATACATGTTCACAATATATCCCTACGTTGAAATCAAGATGATCCGAAATTTAAATATAGTGTAATTGTTTTATAAATACAGCTTAGAAAAGTATAAATGTGATCAACATTTAGAATGATGATTAAATACGATAGCATGTTATATAAACTGTGAATCACAGTCGTTTATATACTATTAAACTAGTTCAGCGAGTTACTTAATAATATCGAATCTCTTTTAAACTCAATACTTATCTAATAAGGGGCGAAGATGGCTGTTTTCTAAAAAGCTGTCTTCTAGAGAGCTACTGAGCTTAAAAAGCCAAGATCTAAAACTCGCCGATCTAAAAAGGATAAGCACTAAAGCTCTCAGCCTTAACTAAAAAAGATAAGCTCTCACGCTCTAAAAACTCAGTTCTGATGAGTCTCAAGCCTCACCAGAACCGTTTGGCATACGAAGTCGTGGATTACTTTTTCTTCACGACTTGCTTGATGGCCACTTCAGCCAGTTTTGGCGTCGCTGCTTTCAATGCACTGGGGGCAACCTTCTTACCCGCCTTGACCGCTTTATTTAGTTGGCCTTTAACCGACGTGCCTCTTTTCATGGCCTCTAAACGTTGGCGGTTTCTCTGAACGTTATTTGCGTCAGCGATACGCTCGATCAACGTCTGCCTTAAAGTATCTAAACCAAACTGTACCTTTTCTGGCGCAATCGCCAGCGGTAACACGATATCGGTTTGCAGCAATATATGATTGTATTCGAGCGCTTGAGCAATGATCTTTGCTTTGTTTGATGTTGGATTCTCTAAGTCATACGGTGGTTGCCAATCGTCTACAGGCTTTAATCGGTCTACCTGATTCACAACCGACACCACAATCGGCTTCTTGCGTGAGATGTTCTTAGGATCGTCATAGAAAGCATCAAATCTATCTTTCAATTGCTTATCCAAATCACGCGCAGATTGATTGGCTTTAAGCACCCATAGCACCACATCGGCTTGGGTCATCTCTTTCAGCATTAAGGCTTCGGTTTTAGGATTGCCATCAAGCCCTTGAAGATCAACCACGCGAACATCATTATCGTCGACAAACGCGTTATACACAGTTGAAGTGTCGGTTGATGGCAGCACATCCACTTCTGCAACCAACTCTTGCTTAAGCGCATTGATAAGTGAAGATTTACCAGAACTGGTTTGCCCCACCAGCACGATTCGCACAGGTTCTAACTCTGGAGCAAAGCGTTGTTCGTCGAGTTCAGAAACATCAGACGCTTTCAGTGCTTCATCTTCAATGCTGAAACGTCCGCTGTAGAGGTCAATCGCCACCGCAGCGACTTCATCTAACAAGGCTTGTTTAGCGGCGTATTGCATGTCATCAACCACACCTCTTGTCATTGAAGATGTCGCTTGCTCTCTCCCTATATCAGAAACAACTTTTAGCGGGTTCAAATAGAGGTTTTTGAGGTGATTCCCCCAAATAGCGGCCTTAACGATCTTCTGCCCTAGTTCGCCATATTTGTCATAGGCTTCGTAGCCCGCCTTAATGTAAGAAACCTTGAGATACTCAATGCCCGGTATATGCTCTCGCACTACCAGTTTGTAGCGTCGGCTGACCTCTTCGAAGAGTTTTAGCCCTTCAGGAATCGAGAAATCGAGCGATTTCTTATCAAACTTTTTCGCCACAAACTCAAGTACTTCTAAACCGGTTTGGTCTAGGTTGCCCCACTCTATGTCGACCATTAATTGTTGGCGTACATGGTGTTTTGAATCATTCCAGATCGACAGTTCTTTTTGAGACCAATCATCGGATGCTTTAACCATCGCATCATTTACTAACGCATCATCAGTGTCAGTATTCTTAGGTGATGATTCGGTTTCACCCTCGCTCGCTGGATTTGCAGAAGTATCGCTATAAGTTGGTTCGCGAGAAGAACGGCTAGAAATGAATAAAGGAATGGTGAACACCAAGGTACTCACGGCAATGGCAATCGACATTTCGAGTAGGTAACCGTATTTGATCGCCAAGAAGACACCAAAACCCATCATGATAATGCTTGGGAAGATGGCAGAAATCAGAGCAATACCCCAACGACCGCTCGATAGCACCGCCAGTAATCGAAATAGGTTTCTAATTTTCTTCATAGCCCGACGCCGCCTTTCCTTTTTTCAGGGATTCTTTGTAGATCTTCTGCATCTCTTCTTCAGACACTTCTTCGCCTTTGTTCTTATGATAGAAGTAAAAACAAGCCGCGCGACCTAAACCATAAGAGGTGCCGAAACTCATTGCCGCTGCAGCCACCGCCCCTACCGTTTGACCATAAACTGGAATCAGCTTTATCAACTGTCGAGTGCCCAGCTTCATTCCGTATTGCAACGCAAAGCTGCTTCCCAGAGTGCCTATCAACTCACTGAAGACTCTCTTGTTCCACTCAACCCCATATTGATTCGCCAAGCTATGAAGCATTTTCGCTTGAATCGCAGGTACCGACACCAACCCAACACCCGGAATCAGGTCGCTCGCTGCCGCACTTCCCGCATACCAAAGCACTTCGTTTTCTACTTGATCAAAGTTGGCTTCTTCTTGCGTGGAATGCTCTTTGTCTTGCACCATCATTCCGATCACCGGAAGAATACTGGTCAGCTTTTCTAACAAGATGTCATAGTTGTAAATTGAACCACTGTTATTGCTCGACTCATCCGTTTCGAAATCGACCGCTACCGATTCAAACTCTTTACCCCAACCCTTCTCTACTTGGTTGGTGTTGAACTGAACCTGCCTTGCTCGATCTGGTTCACCGGAAGACAACACTGCAGTATGAACAAGCAGCAAGTGTCTAATTTTCTTCTGTTTCTTAATCTGCTTTAGAGCCGCAAGCACTGAGGATTGTTCAGGTTCGTCGGCTTTCATTACAACGACTAACGCATTACCTGCCTGACCAATCTCTTCCAGATCCTCTTTCGCATCATAATTCGCTTCGCTTAGTCCTCTGGTATCGAGAAAGCGCATCACCGGTTTGTCTTGTGGGAATTCGTAAGACATCGCCGTCATGGTACAAGGCGCAAAACCATTGCCGACTTCAACAGAGGAGTCCCCCGTGACCGCTTGAATAAACGATGACTTGCCCGCCCCCGTTTTTCCCAATAGCCACAATGTCGCCAGATGCTGACGCTGGTATTCATGGGCCTGAGTAAGATCTGGGTTCTTGCTCGGATTAATGAAGTCTTTTATTTGGTCAAACATGTTTAGAGTTACGCTCACTTGATGTTGAGATTCGAGTTGATGACAAAGCAATACTGACTTATATAATCACAAATCATATTAAACTTATGTTTGTTCAGTCGCACAGGTTTACAATGCCTAAACGCTTGTTTTTATTTGCGCGCTCATTTTTATAGACGCTTTTTTATACGTGCGGGTATCATCGTATTGATTCACGCATCGAACAAACATCAACAAACACAGAGAAGTAAAAGGTAAGTATGGAACAAATTTATTTAGCTGGCGGTTGCTTATGGGGCGTACAGGAATTTATTAAGTACGTTCCTGGTGTTATCTGCACAGAAGCAGGCCGTGCCAATGGAAGCGCCCAGCTAACAGAAAACGGGACGACACAATGCGATAGCACGCAATGCAATGGCACACAAAGCGATTACGATGGCTACGCGGAGTGTGTCCAGATTGAGTTTGATCCGAGCACCACGTCAGTCACGGTTTTGATGGAGCATCTGTTTGAGATCATCGACCCATACAGCGTAAACAAACAAGGGGTTGATGTAGGCGAGAAATATCGCACGGGTGTATACAGCACTAGCGCCTTGCACTTATCAGAAGCTGCGAGCTACATTGCATCTCGTGATGACGCAGACCGTATCGCACTCGAGATATTGCCGTTAACTCACTATGTCGCGAGCGACGACATCCACCAGCATCACTTAAGTCACTTCCCTGAAGATCACCACTTATGCCATATCCCTTGGGATCTGCTGCATAAGTATAAATCCTAGACTTAAACGTTACGCCCTGAGCCCTGAGCCCTGAGCCCTGAGCCCTGAGCCTAGAAACAGAACACTAAAAAGCCCCAATAAGCATTTACCTATTGGGGCTTTTAAAATTATTTCAGTATGAGCTAAAGCCAGAAAGCTTATTGAGTGATTTTCAAAAGCTCTCCGTACATATCACATTAAACTTTGGCAGTTCAAACGAACGGCTACCGCAATCGGTAGCCGCTGTAAAAAGTTATAGTTTTTGATTTAAAAGGAATTAACCTTCGGCTGGAGTCACTTCGTCTTGTTGCTCGACTTTGTCATCGACCGCTTTAACAAGTAACAGACCAACAGAGAACACAATCAAACCACACAGAACGAATACCATGCGTCCCCACATTGGGTTTGGCAGTACGAACATAGTCATTACGCCCACACCCGCTACCGCGATAAGTGAACCCAACATACGACGTTGCTTGTTATCCAGTTTCTTCTGTTCATTACTCTCAGCAACTAATGGTGTCGCTAGGTTGTTGAAGAACTTGTCGACATCTTTCTCACGGTGTTCCGGTAATGGTTTGTAGAACAGTGTTGAAAGAACAAAGAAGCCAGCTGTAAATACGATGTGACCGATAAGGCCGATAGCCACTTTCAGGTCAGCCCACTCACGGCCAGTTAGTTCGTTTAGACCGAACCAGTTTTGAATCATGTCCGCTGTGATAACGAAACCAACGAAGTACGAAACCACACCACCGACTACTAGCGTACCCCAACCTGCCCAATCCGGTGTTTTACGGATGAAAAAGCCACAGAATGCTGGAATTGTCATAGGGAAGCCGATCAATGCGCCCACGTACATCATGGTGTCGAAAAGGCTCAGACCTTTAAGAGAGTTGATGAACAGAGCAACCAAGATGATCGCGATACCGAAGAAAGTAGACGTTAGCTTAGAAACAACCATTAGCTCTTTCTCTGTCGCTTTAGGACGAAGAATCGGTTCGTAGAAGTTCTTAACAAAAATACCTGAGTTACGGTTTAGACCAGAATCCATTGAAGACATAGTCGCAGCAAACATAGCGGCAATCAGAAGGCCAACCATACCTGCAGGCATGTATTCTTGAACAAAGTAAAGGTAAGCGAAGTCAGCGGCTTTGCTGCCAGCTTCTGGGTAAGCTGCTGCTAAATCAACACCTTGACCTGCCATGAACCAAGAAGGCATGAACCAGATGATTGGACCAAGCGTCATTAGTACACAAGCAAGCAGTGCAGCTTTACGTGCGTTGTTTGAGTCTTTCGCTGCAAGGTAACGGTAAGAGTTCAGCATGTTATTGGTGATACTGAACTGCTTCAAGAAGATGAACACCGCCCAGATGCTGAAAATGCTTAGGTAGTTAAGGTTATCACCCGTAATAAATGAATCGGTTGGGAAATCATTGATGATTTGCGTGACACCGCCAGCGTGGTAGACCGCTACTACAGCACACGTTACCGTTACCGCCATGATGATAACCATCTGCATAAAGTCAGATGCGATTACCGCCCAAGAGCCGCCTGTTACTGACATTACCAGTACAACCAGACCCGTTAGGACAATCGTCGTTGTCATATCAAAGCCGAAGATACCCGATGCGATGATCGCAAGGCCGTTCAACCAGATACCAGCAGAGATAACGCTGTTTGGCATGCCAGACCAAGTAAATACTTGCTCATTCACCTTACCAAAACGCATACGAATCGCCTCAATTACCGTCACAACGCGCAGTTGGCGGAACTTCGGAGCGAAGTAAAGGTAGTTCATTAGGTAACCGAATGCGTTCGCGATGAAGATAATCGCTACGGCAAAACCATCGGTAAAAGCTTTACCTGCTGCACCTGTAAATGTCCAAGCACTGAACTGGGTCATAAATGCGGTTGCACCTACCATCCACCACAGCATATTACCTCCCCCACGGAAGTAATCACTTGTCGTACTTGTAAACGTTCGGAACATCCACCCTATTGCAATTAAGAATAGGAAGTAGATGCCAACTATCAGGGTATTGAGTTCCATCTTGAGACCTTTATTTATGTTTTTTATTGAGGTCACTATAGATAGATGGCAAGCATATTTGTACTACAATAATCCAAATGCGTGACAGTGATCTTACAGTCTGACACTCAATTAATCATACAAGTGATCGAGTTCAAAGTTGCACCACCTACGAGCATAATTCCTCAAGTGAGTGCAGCCATCCGTAGTGGATTTCGACAAAAACCCCGAAAAACATGAGCCAACCCTCTAAAAAACGAATAATTATCGACAAAAACTATTATTTGTCACGATCAAAGCTCAAAGAAGAACAGCAAAAATATCGTTAGATATAATTTATAAAAATGAATCAAACCAACACATTTGTAGTACAAATAGAATTGGGAATTTGCTTTTAAAAGTTCCCTATATTAGGTAGCCAATAATGAAAACTTGAAAACCACTATTAGATACTGACAGGGATACACGGAAGTGAAATGCTTTTAACACACCCGTTACAGTTTCTCTCGTCCATTAAAAAGGTGTCATTATGAAGAAATACGTTCCAATCTTAATTGCTCTTAGTGCGGTATCTTCTATGAGCTATGCAGCAACACCACGTGAAGATGCTGTTGACTACTTACAGATGCGTAAAGGCGTGGCTTACCAAGTAAACCATTCAAAACCCTTCACTGGTCAATTTGAAGAGAAGTTTGATAACGGCCAAGTCGCGACCCAAGCTCAGTTTGCTGACGGCCAAGAACTAGGGTTAGAAACTAACTGGTATCCGAATGGCCAAGTTGCCTCTAAAGTGAATTACGTTAAAGGTGAACTACAAGGCAAGGCAGAAACCTGGTATCCAAACGGACAGAAAAAAGCAGAACTCAATTATAAAGACAATGAACTATCAGGCACCGCCTCTCGCTGGTATCCCAATGGTGAACAAAGCCTGACCGCTGAATACAGCGACGGACAAAAAGATGGTTTGGTAACGGACTACTACCCTAACGGTAATAAGGCAAGCCAAGCGAAGTTCGATGAAGGTGAAGTCGCGAACGGAAAACTAACTCGCTGGAATACTAACGGTGACAAGGTTGAAGAACTGACCTTTAAAGACCACAAAATTACGTCTAAACAGGTGTGGATGCCGACGGAAAGCTAAATACAAACGGGTGAGTGCTCGTGTTACAAAGCACAAGTACTCATCTTCTTTAATCTCAAGTAGGCACCGTACTCGCCATTAACAAGATCTATTGACCTAATCTCCCCCTTCTTCCTTTTCCTCTCCCTTTATGCCCAAGACAATCACTAATAACAAAATAATCATCAATAGCCATTGAAAATAATAAATATTTAACTTGCGCATAACCTTTCCATAAAATACTGTAAGCAAACGTTTCCGTTGCGAGTCAGATCCCAGTTATCCGCTTGTAAGCTACTGATCACGCAAATAAGAGAAACGAGATTCCCAAATACGTTGTTGAGTCATATTGTTTTGCTTTGGTGCCTGCCTATGAAAATTAAAACCTCCCTTTTTAGCCTTGCTTGTTTATCCATTATTTCGTTATTGGTTGTCGTCTCATTCACTGAAATGGCAAACCTAAAGCTGATCAAACTTGAGAAAACCCTGATCAAGGTGAAGTCGCTTGAAGTTTCGATGCTTCAACTAAATCGAACGGAACTAGAGTTTCTGATCAGCCACGACAAAGCCCTCAAGCCTGAATTCGCCAAAGAGTATTCACACTTCCAACAGTTGATGAATAGCTTCTCTGTTTTACTTGAAGAGTCAGACATAGCGGTGCCTGAGTTAGACAAACTGAATCGAGAAGTAAAACAGTACGACAAAGATTTTTCCTTGATGGTAGACGCAATAGAACGCAACCCAGCAAAGGTCAGCGAACTGAAATCAGAAATGAAAATGCTGTTTGAAGATATCATCTCGATATTTACCGGCGTTGAAGGTCGTTTAGAACAACAGGTCGAATCGATTCAACAAACCATCACTACGTTTATTGTGAGTTCCGTAATCGCCGTCACTGGATTACTGATCGCACTGTCCTTTGGGATCTCATCACGTGTCGCTAAGAAGATAGCCTCGTTAAACGCAACCATGTTGCACGTATCCCAACAACGTGACTTTACCGTTAAAGCGGAAGACAGCGGTTCAGATGAAATTGCGGATATTGCCAAGTCATTTAACACCGTATTAAAAGATATTCGTCAACTTGTTGGTCAAGTACAAGGGTCGATCCAAGAGCTCGGCAACATTTCGAACCAGTTGCAACACGACGGCATAGAAGTGGAAAGCGCTTTAAACAAGCAGCAACGACAAACAGAAAATATTGCGACCGCGATAAATCAAATGGGCAGCAATATCCAAAGTGTTGCGACCAATAGTGAAAATGCATCAGCAAATGCACAAACCAGCTTCTCCACGGCGAATGATGGCCTGAACGATGTGGCCTTCACCAGAGACACAATCAATACGCTTTCAACTGACTTAGTGAGTGCGAGTGAAGAAGTGAATCGCCTTTCTGTGCACTCAGAAAAGATCAATACCGTACTAGAAGTGATTAAAGACATTGCTGAACAAACCAACCTACTCGCTTTGAACGCCGCTATTGAAGCAGCGCGCGCTGGAGAGCAAGGTCGTGGTTTTGCGGTCGTCGCCGATGAAGTGAGAACCTTGGCTGGCAGAACACAGCTTTCAACCGAAGAGATCTCAACCATTATTCAAGGGGTTCAAGACCAAACCCAAATGGTGGTTAACACGATTCAAAATTGTTGTGAAAAAGGTAACAGCAGTGTCGACTCTTGTGAGAAGGCACATTCAAGAATCACATCGGTTATCGCAGACATGGAAACCATTCTAAATAACAGTTTAGAAGTCTCCAATGCTATGAAGGAGCAAAGTGAAGTGACGTCAGAGATCATCGAAAACGTAGATGCCATTAAACAGCTGACACTGACGAATGTAACGAGCGCTTCGAAAAACGCCGCTTCTGCAACTTCAGTAGTAGAACAAACAGACTCACTTGAACGCGCTGTCATCAACCTAAAAGCCTAGCTCTTAAGCCGCGGCTTACACGCTTATTGCGCTTCAAACGACTCTCTACTCAAATTTCAGATAAAAAAACGCTCATGTTGCCTGTATCAACATGAGCGCAAGGGTAGATCTTCGACTACCGTCTCCTACCTTTCTAAACGAAAGCAGAAGTTATAATTAGAATAGTTGGGAGCAATAATCAAAATGCTTTCGCAAGCACTTCAACGATTTCTTCTTTGTCGCTAATAAGAACAACGGGTAACCATTCGAACCCTGTTCATTCCTATCAAGTTCATATCTATATAGCAGGCTATGTCACTGCCTTGCCTACTACATTTCAAATCATCTCTGGTCGAGCTCTATAACACCTAAAACAAATGCTAGCAGTCTAAAGCATTTTGGCTTTTAACCATTTTGCCTTTCTAACCATTTAGCCTTTATTTCGTTCTTACTTATCCGCTTCGCAGCGTCAGTTCATGCAATCAACACAGCAAAGTTATGTGTTGCTACAGAAAGCTAGTAAATAATAATGTATTACAAATAAAATGGCATCTAAAGATTCAATTTTTTGCTGTAGCGCACATTTATTGATGAACAAAACCCTTAAAAATCATGATCAACAGACAAACAAAACACTAAAAATCATGGACTTATCAATACAAACCAACTTTGTAACCCTTTGTAAATAGTGGTTTTGTCCCAACAACACGATCAAATTCACAGATCATGCGCCTTCAAATCGTTAGCATATTTGTAGTATTTAAATGCAAAACAAACTTGAAATGACCAAGAAATCGTTTCAACAAAAAAATGCATTGAAGACAAGAACTACTCTATTTGGCTTGTAATTATGGCCAATACTCAACCTATAAATATGGAATTAATACCATGAATAAAACTAAAATCGTGATTGCTGTGGCATCTGTACTCGCTGCTGGCTCTGTATCTGCTGCGTCTTTCGATATGAGACACGAATACAAGAGTCATACAGATCAACACGCTACTCGTGTAAAACTTGGCGATAGCATTGGCAACTTCCTTGTAGATATCGAAGCGAAATTCAAGGGAGAAGACGGTAAATTCATGGAAGATTTGAAGAACAATGGTTGGGAGCTTGGTCTAAATTACCGTCATGTACTAAACGATAACTGGACAATGACTTACGGTATGCCAATTGAAGGTCGTGAATCTGGCGTTACATACAAACCTCAAGTTCGTGCAACATACAAAGTGGATAGCGTTGATGGCCTAAGCCTAAGTGCTCGTTACCGTTACGATATGAGACAAAACACAAAATCAATTGCAACTGACTCGGACGGTAAACCTATCTTAGATGACGGCCACTTAACTTATCAGAACGATGAAAACCAACGCCGTCATCGTCTAACGGCAAACGTCAATTACTCAATGGAAAACTGGCGCTTTGGTCTAGAAGGTAACTACTACAAAGCGGATGGATATGACATCTACGACAACGACGATACCAACTACGAGTTAAATGCAAGTATTCGCCACATTATGGGTCAATGGGCACCATATGTAGAGTTTGGTGATGTGAGTACTTCATCGACTAAAGCGACTCGTGAACTGCGTAGCCGTGTTGGTCTAACTTACAGCTTCTAATCGATAGCTATATAAATAATCTAAGATAATTACTGTCCTAATTTTCTAAGACCTAAACAAAAGCCAGCTTAATCGCTGGCTTTTCTTCTTTCAAATCATTCAAATAAGAGCCAAGTACTTAACGCTCCTAGCCCTAGTGACTGATCCGATAGAGAAATGCAACGGTCACGTCATCGTTAGGCACAACTCGCTTCTGCTGAGCTAAAAACAATTCCGCAGTTGATACTGCATCAGCAAGCGCATTATGATTGTTGTATTCAGGAAGCCCGTATCTTTCACGAGTGCCTGCTAGAGTCAAATCCACTTCTTCATGATTGCTGATCGCTTTCTCCATACTTTTTTCGATACACAATGTGTCTAGCCAAAGCAGAGGAATCGCTCGTAAACCATAGCAACGAAGAAGATATTGGCTAATGAACCTCTCTTCTACCATGCAAGCGTGCGCGACAATAATCTTGCCTTTCGCAGCTTCGAAGAACGTCAGCATCGCATCATGAATAGAAGCGCCCTCTTCTAACATTTGCGGTGTAATATGGTTGATCACGGCGGTTTCGGCGTTGATCTGCGAATCGTTATCCAGGTAAATATGCTTGGCGGACGCTAAGTCTATTCGCCCCTTGACCACATCGACCCAACCCATGGACAAAATCAGATCTTGTTCGCTGTCTAAGCCTGTAGTTTCAAGATCTAAAACGATATATTCGCTATCTTTGGCCAAGTCCGTCATCTCTGGGCAAGGTTGATCCACAAGAGCATGTAACGCCTCTGGCAGCTTAACCGTATTCAAATACTGCTTACGCTTACGTTTAATTCGCTCAAGCGGATGAAAGTAATTTAAAAACGATTTCATCAGCGTGCTCCGAAACGGATTTTCGCGGCTTCTTGAAGGTCAGCAATGATCCTAAAGGCATCTTTCAAGTGTTTACGCTCAAAGCTACCAAAGCTATCTGGGTTGATATTGTTGTCAGGCACATCCCCGTTCTTCAGCGCTTCAAGTTGATGACCGAATCGGAAAGAGAGAATGAACTGGTAAGCGCCCAGAATGTTCTTGAATGCGCCGTCGCTCAGCATGCCTTTTTCATTGGCAGCTGCGAAACGTTCATCGGTTGCTGACAAATCACATTCCACCGCTAATCCGTAAATACGCGCAAGATCAATAATCAAGTTAATGGCGTACTTCTTCACATTGAGTGTTTTCTTGTTCTCACCTGACTTCTCTAATACCAAACTATTGAAAATACCCAATGGCGGGTTGGTGTTTACCGCATCTTTCACTAGTGTGCTTAAAAACTCACGGTTACTGCGAATGTTAGAATGCAACTCATCACGAAGAATGCCTTCGAACTCACTGTTGCCATAGATGGTTCGAATTTCTAGGAACACACTGATGTTGAGTAAGCGTTCGTACTCAGGGTTAGCCACCCACTTCTTGTAGTAGTGCTTCCAAACACCGAGTGGCTGGCACCATTTTGGTGTCGCCGCCATGAATTTACCCGGACACAATGGGTAATCACAGCTCGCTAATCCGTTAGTCACCATCATTGCTAGATGTTTAAAGTAAATTCGGTCACTGTCGGTTGCATCGTCAGCCAGTACAATCGCACTGTCTTGGTCCGACAGCATGTGCACTTCATTACGCGCGTGCGAACCGGCTACGATCCAAGAAAAGTCGCAAGGTGGCGGGCCTAACTTATCAATCGCTATCTGAATCAATCGCCGCGTGTAGGCATCCATAATCATGGTCATTACCTTACCCACCGTTTCAGGCGCTACCTTACCTTCCACCAGCGCTTCAAAAATGGCTTGTCGCTCTGAGGTGAACGAAGACATGGTTTTCACGCTGCCTGCGTATTTGATTTTCTCGATCAAGAATATCGCTTGAACACGGTGGTTTTGAACCAAGTGAGAAGTAGTAAGCAGGCCAACAACTTTATTCTCTTTCACAACGGGCAAGTTACGGATATTGAATTGCATCATGATAGACGCCGCATGCAGCACTAAATCATCCGGTTTAACCGTCAGTGGAGAGTGCGTCATCACCTCAGAGATCAGGTTATCAGTGCTTACACCATGAGCGATGACTCGCTTGGTCATATCACGGTCAGTGATCAAACCAACAATCGTTTCACCTTCATAAATCACCGCACAGGGTGAGCGTTGATGCAGCATTTCCACCGCGACCGATTGAATAGTTTGCTCAGACTTAACGATGGCCACCTGCCCGCTTGCCACTTCTTCAACCTTACGAATGAACAAGCCTTTCTCTTTATTCGACCACACCACATCAAGAGCCGACTTCAAACGAACCTGAGCCTGCGACGCAAACTGTTCTGCGCAGCTTGGAAATGCCTTAAACAGCGCTTGAAGTGCCGAGTGTGGAATCACATAAAGTAAGGTGTTTTCGATTGCGATCGCTCTGTAGCCTTTCTCATCTTTAACTTCAGAATCTAAGAAAGTAAAGCCGAACAAATCCTCGCTGCCTAAACGCGCACGAAGTACACCGTCTGACTTTCTTTGTTCCATAGAGCCGGTTCGGATGATGTAGAGCGACTTTTCTTTACCCGACTCACACAGATCAACCACATCCCCTTTGCCGAGATAAGTGATCTGAACATTAGAGGCAAGTTCGCGAAGTGCTTCTTTAGGGATCTTATCGAATGGGTCGATTTGACCTATGAATTGAAGAATATTTGGCAGTAGAGACTGGGGCATAATCACGCTCACAATAATTTAATTAGTATTATTATATAACTTAAAATACTGGTTACTAGTGCTTTTAACGAAACAGCAAATAATAGATTAAATATTGGACACCAGTCAGGTTTTCATCAAATTTGAATACAAAAAAAGCACGTATCAAACGTGCTTTCTTATCGTCCGGTTTAGTAACCGTTGCGATGTTAACTTTGATTGTCTTAGCTTTTTGAGATAGAAACCCTAAAGAGTGAACTTAGAACTCAGTACTCAGAACTCAGTACTCAGAACTCAGTACTCAGAACTCAGTACTCAGTACTCAGTACTCAGTACTCAGTACTAAAATACCTTCTAAAACAATTAGCTAAAACAGTTAACTAGCAATTGGTAATCTATGATTTGTTTCTAATAGATGACTTGCTGATGCTTGACGTGCTTTGTCACTATTGCCAGCCATAATCGCTTCATAAATAGCACGATGCTCGTTAATGCATGTACTTCCCTCTTCCGAAGAGTGAGAAATAAAGTTAACAAACATGGTCGTCAAAATATTACCGAACGGTAGGTAGAAGTCGTTACCCGTTGCGTTAAAAATCAAGCTATGGAACTTCATATCAATATCTAGCCAACGCTCTTTATCAAGAACCTCTTCGCTCGATATTTCCACCATTTTTTGGAAAATTTCTGATAATTCAATTCGTTGATCGGCAGTTGCAAATTTAGCGGCCAATGCGCAAGCTTCAGGCTCAATGGCACGACGCAAACCCAAAAACTGGTGACAGAATTGGTCTGTATCCGCAAGTCCGTCCATCCATTCGATAAGCTGTGGATCTAAGAAGTTCCAGTATGCACGGTCGACAACACGAGTACCGATTTTAGGACGAGATTCTAATAGGCCTTTTGAAGTCAGAAGCTTAACTGCTTCTCTTAATGCAGTTCGACTGATACCAAATTGCTCACATAGAGCCATTTCACCAGGGATAATAGAACCTTGAGGCAAATTGCCCGACAAAATACCACGAGCGATTTCACGTGCAACTTGCACATGAAGGCTTCGCTTAGAGCCTGAAATTGAATTGAAAGAGCCAGCCATGTGTCTACTTACTTATAAGATATGTATTATTTAAACCGGATTATAGCACTGATTTATATCTGCACCAACTTAGCGTAAGAATAACGAGAGGTCACTACTGATATAGCCTAGAGCAACATTTAACCTACTTTATACGTATTATTCACATAAAACCAAACCTAACTATTTATTCATACAAATAGTTCTTATTTACATATTTTCGTATGCGTGAACTCACAAAACCACTCTTACTCTCCCTAATTATGCCGTTAATGATCAGTTTTGAGATGAACCCTCTTGAACATGGCAAGTGTTATTGTATGATTTATATAAGGGTAAGCTGTAAGATAGGCGACTCTGATGTGTAGCGATTTAAAAAGTACTATTCGATGAGGGAAAACCTCACACTATATTAGACGTATACACTGACACCAAAACGCCAAATTCGTCTGGCTTTTTTTGTTTTTAAAGTTTCAATTTCAGGTGGTTTAAATGTCAATATTTACATTGGTGGAAGATTCAAGCCGCCGAATTCATGTTCAAGTAGCGAGACAAATTGCTCGCAAAATCTTGTCCGGCGAGCTAGAAGAAAATCAGAAGTTACCCAGCGAAATGGAGTTGTGTGAGATCTTTGGAGTCAGCAGAACTGCGCTTCGAGAATCGACTAAGCTACTTTCAGCCAAAGGGTTGATTGAATCTAAGCCTAAAGTAGGCACTCGTATCAAGCCAAGAACGCAATGGCACTTTTTAGATCCACAATTACTGTATTGGATTCAAGACTTAGAAGACACCAAACCCTTCTTGTCTCAATTCTTAGGCTTAAGAAAAGCGATTGATCCAGAAGCGTGTGCACTTGCGGCATCCAACGCTACGGTAGAGCAACGCAAAGAGCTTTCGATTCTGTTCCAAAAGATGACCATCGCAGCAAACGGCTTTGATTATGAAGAGTGGACAACCAACGACCACCTGTTTCACCAAACGATCTTCCTATCGACGGGTAACCAATTTTATATTCCGTTCGCGAACATTCTGTCGACAATCTTCAAGCAGTTTATCGACCACTCTGTCGAAGGCGGTCGCTTTTGTTTAGAAGAGCATAAAGCAATATACGATGCGATTATGTCAGGCAATGCGAATCAGGCTCGAATCGCCTCTCAAGCTTTACTTGATGATGAAAACCAAAAGCTGTCTCGGGTTGAACTAGCCATCGCATAATTAAGATTTACCAGACTGACTCGTGCATCCCAATACACGAGTCAGTCATGTTTTAGTGCCCATTTTTTAACCATCCATTACCGTAGTGTTTCACCTATAAATGGTGAACTCGGGTCCTCTCAGAGAAAACTTACGGTTATACACATAAGGTGTTGTTTGTGTCTTCGCAATCGTATGTTAGGAAAAACTTCTCTCTCGCTTGGCCCCTAGCCTTAAACGCATTATTGATGCAGTCGATGTTGATGATCGACACGCTATTGGTTTCTCCGCTCGGTGAGATTCCTCTTGCTGCCATGGGGATTGCTACGACCATCATCGCGTTTGTGTTGGGTATTCAAATGGCGCTGGCGAATGGTACGCAACTGGTTCTCAGCCGTGCGGTTGGTTCTGGTGTCACCTCTTCGTTATCCAAAGCATTTTGGGCAGGATTGTTCATCAACTTTGGCGTCGCAGCAATATTCTGGCTTCTACTTACCTTTTTTGAACAACCTTTGATTCAAGCCTTAACCGACGATAAAACTCTTCACCTTGAGATCAGCCACTATCTGGATATTTCAAAATATCTGGTGATTTTCACTGCATTAACGCAGGTGATCATCGCGTTGTTTAACGGGTTAGGAAGAACCAAAGTTCCGTTTAAAGGCTACTTGATCGAATTGCCGATCAACGCAGTGCTCTCTTATGTGCTTATTCACGGCTTCACAAACTTTGACGGGATTGGCGTACAAGGTGCAGCGCTCGGCAGCGTTATCGCTATCACCATTCGTCTTGTGTATTTGATTCTGTGTGTTCACTACGACTCATCTGTTTCATTAAAATTGGATACGGAAAAGTCAGAGTTCATCACCAACATTCGTCGCCATTTCATTGAGATATTCCCTGTCGCTGCAAATGTGACCATGCTTTCGATTGGTGCCACGATTTACCAATTGCTGTACTCGCAACTTAATATCAACGCCTACGTAGCGATTACCTTGGTAATGCCGTGGATCCGTGCCGGTACTCAATTCATTACCGCTTGGGCTCACTCTTCCGCGATTACGATCAGCCAAGCGATCGGTTCGAAGCAAATGGATGACCTGACCAAAAACGTTGATACCAGTATCGATGTTGCGGTGGGCATTTCGGTAGTTTGTGCGGTGATGTTTGCAGGATTAAGTTTGGTGATTGGCGATGTGTATCCAGACTTGGATCCTTCTACCTATCAAGCGCTGGCTGTGATTACCCCGCTCTACATCTTCTTGCCGATCGTTCGTGGCTACAACACCGTTCACGGGCACGTGTTAAGAGCGCTAGGTAAAACGACCGATGTATTCAAAATCAACTTTACTGGCCAATGGGTCGTTTCAATCCCGCTTTGCGCATTGATCATCTTTGGTTTAGACGGTTCTATCTTTTGGGCGTTTGCTATCCAACCATTCGAAGAGATAGTTAAAGCGTTCCCATTCCGACATCTAGCACGTAAGTCTTTAAAAGAGTTTGATGCGAACAAAGCCGACGAGCTGATGTATGACTAATCGTCTTACCTAGCTCCAGAAAAAGCTTTAGCTGAGCTGTCGACAACAACCTTGCCACTTGGCGAGGTTGTTTTGTTTTAGGAGCCTGACTTTGGAGTGTAGGTAAGTAGTAAGTAGCTGGAGGTTTGGTTGATATGAGTTAACCAACGTTTAAACATTGGATAAGATTCACCGTCAACGCATCACTAGAAACGCTTGGGGCGAGCTCGACTCACAAAAAGGCCACTTAACGTTGTGTTAAGTGGCCTTTGAACATGTTCTTTGAGGCTAGCGTTTCGATCGCCCTACTCTGTTATCTAATCAGCTCTAGCTATTAACTGCTAACTGCTAACTGCTAACTGCTAACTATTTTCCATTCAGCTTAAGTGCTGAGAAAGTCACACTGTTGTAATCGCCATTCTTTTTATCGACAGCGAAATCGCCAGTACCACCACAACCAGGCCCCCATACAGGGTGAGACTCACTCACGCTACATTGGCCGTATGCGCCCGCTTTGTAGTAGAAGTCATCTTCCGCATAACCCGTAGGTGAATCGAGTTCATCGATGCCCTTACTCAGGTCGATCTCATACTTAACGGTATCGTGGCGAGCAGTTTCAAATGTCAGGTACATCATGGTGCCTTTCACTTCCACTTTGTAGCTGAACTCTTCACCTAACGCTATCCCCGCTTCACCTGGATCTGCTGGGTTTTCCCAAGTATTGCCCCATACTGGGTAAGCAATATCGGCACGGTTAGGATCTTTTTTCTCTAGGTTACGTTCATAGTTCCAGAATACTGAACCCATTTCTTGGTCAGGAAACTTCTTATAGAAGATCTTCAGTGGTTCATTACCATGTCCATAACCGGTTCCAGCTTTGATTAGCTCGTTGTGTTTTTTAGCATGAATCTGACCAACCACAACAGAATGCGCTGGGTATTTTTCTGGGAACTTAGCGTTAATCGCAACGTGATTCACTTTTAGCGTCGCTTCTAGCGTTCCGCCAACCGCACTGTATTCAGTCGCTGCTGGGTGGCTCGACAATGCCCATTGGTTTCCTTTATCGGCCGTATCAATCGAGAAATCGGCTCCGCGCGGCATCTGACGTAACTCTGAGCGAGCATTTTTCGAGTTCTTAGTCGTAATAGCTTGGTTCTGCACTTCAAATACAAGATTGCCGTCTTTATCGAGATGGAAGAAATCACTATGTGAGTAGCTCATCATGGCTACCCCTTCTATTTCATCAACACGACCATCTTCATTAATATCCGAAGGAATCGTTATTTTCCAATTATGCATATCGAATTTATCGGCAGGTACGGGGTAAGAAACACCGTTATTTGCGAAAGTAACCATTGGCACAGTCGCTAATAACGCCACTGCTAATATGTTTTTCTTAAACATGAGTCATCCTTTATTGTTAACAGATACTGAGTACACTCTCAGCACAGAAACTACTTTTGAACACTAATTCGTCATCACGATTTTCTTTAACTCGAACAAGTCACCTGCAAAACAACATCTCTAAACCAATTTCAAATACCTGCCTCGTATTCACTGGCCTTGCCTTTTGCTACGACTGCTATTTCTAACAGTCGAGACTGTTCCCATCATCATTAGCAAACGTAAAAACAATTAATTTGTCTTATTTTAACTCAATTTAAAAGGCGTATTTTTGAAGCTTAACAATATGAGAACCAAGTCATGATTAACTTGGAAAATAGAGCCACAATTGAGATATTCATTACATTTAACTATATAAACAAGTCACTATTCGGAACTTTTGATAGATCTCACAGAAATACCACCCAGGAATAAATACCATATTTGTAATACATTAATTCAATATCATTTAAATGTTGATTTGTGAGCCACGGATATATTGGATGTATCCAAAATAAAAAATAATAGTGAGACAAAGGTATGAACTCTGTTACAAAAATTGCTGCAATTATCGCTACAACTCTTCTTGCAGGCACAGCGACTGGCGCAACTCTTGATTACCGCGCAGAACATAAGCATGAAGACGATAAATACGCGCATCGTATTAAAATTGGTGGAAGCACGAAAATAGCAGATGAGACAAAGCTATATTTTAGCGTTGAACAAAAATTTGCTCCAAATGCAGAAGGCGATATATACAACCAATTGGAGCGCGGAGATTCTGAATTTGATTGGGGTGTTCGTTATGCGTTAGATGACAAATGGTATTTGCAGCCAGGTATGCCTATTACGTTTGGCGATGAAAAAATGACACTTAAACCACAGTTTCGTGTTGGGTATAAAGCCGACTTCGGCCTAACAACGGCTCTTCGTTACCGTCATGAATTCCAAAACTATACAGGCAGCTCAAGTAGTTCTCTCACAAAAGTTAACGGCGAAAAAATAGCATTAGCTGGTGAAACGGTTCAACAAGGTAAATTTACATTGACTGGCGCTTATAAGTTCCAAGATGAAGATTTAAAAAACCTTCAATTAAGTTATGAGGCGAACTACGTCAAAAGCTATGAAGATCAAGTCAAAGCGAATGGAAAAGATTGGGAATGGGATTTAGGGGTAAAAATCGGCTATAAATTCGATAATCTAAGACCTTATGTTGAATTTTGGACATCAGATTATGGCTCAGCGGAAGAGAGTGAACGTCAGTTAAAAACACGCGTTGGTGTTACATACTCATTTTAATCGCTCTCATGAACCATATCTAACGTATGCTTTAAATAGGCTTAAAAAATATCTAAGCCTTTTTTATATATAAAACCCCCTCCCACCATGCTTAGTAATTTAATATCAACTAGTTACGTAAGATTATGGGAATAGCGAAATACAATAGAAACTAACCAATAAAAACAACAAAAAATGGCCGCTAGTACTAGCGGCCATTTTTGTATGTGCAGCTGACTCGTTATTCCTGATATTTATCGTGCGACGTCGCTATTTTGTAGAATGTCGCTTGGGCATAGTCATCAAGCTCACCGTTGATGTTTTGATTGTAAACACCCGCTTTGAAATACATGTAACGCCCACCTTGATCGTAACCACTTTCGCTCATATCAACCATTTGAACAACGTCATCTTTGCCTTCACGCATTAGCGTAACAGTCATCGTGTTACCTTTTACATCAATGCGGTAGCTAAACGTCTCGCCAAGTGCAATACCTTGGTCGCCGATCTCTCCTGTCATGTCTCCGACTAAGTTGAAATAGTTATCTGTGCCTTCGTTGGTATTCTCATGAGCAAAATAAACCGTCCCTGTTTCGTGGTTCGGTAATTTTCGGTAGTAAAGACGAATGGGCTCATCATCTTTATCATGTATCTGACCAATGATGAAACGGCCAACTTCGTGCGCGTCACCGGTTGTCGTTGTATGATCAATCTTAAGCGTTGCTTCTAAAACACCATCAATCGCGCCTGCAGCTTTTAGATCTTCAACCGGAGCCGAACTAAATACCCAGTTGTTCTCATTGACACCTTTAGTGCTAATAGACGTATCACCACGACGTAGCATCTCACGCATCTCTGTACGTGCATATTTAGTATTTTTTGAGGTACGTGTACCTTTTACGTATGTCTTGAAAACCAAACCACCATCGTCTGCTGTATAAAAAATTTCTGGATGCTGATAACCATTCGCTAGGTTCCATTCTGAGACATCGTCTGGCTTGCCATTTTTATCGTGGTCAAAAGGTTGAGACAAATACCATGTCGTTAGATCGAAGTTTTCGCTTGGTGCATTACCCGCAACTGGTGACTTGGGTAGATTAGTCGGTACTGGTAAAGGAATACGAGTGTCGCATTTTACGGTGGTTTCACAAGGATATACCGCAGGTTCCCCAAAGTTACCTTTACGTAAATCTTTACGAGCTTCTTTAAGAGCTTTACTTGCTGCGGCCATTTCAGCGATCACCACTTTCTCAGCTTCAACCACATCGTCGGTAATGATATGGCTTACCGGACAAGCATTGATTCCACAGTTAATTGCTGCAAGCTCAGTAACTGAGTTCCAACTGTTTTTGCTGTTACCGTGACCTACATATTTTACATAGCGTGCTTGCACTGGTTGGAACTGAAAACGCTCTAAACCAATCACTCTTCCCGAGCTTAATTGACCTTCTAAAATCGTTGTCCAGTTTTCGCCATCAACACTGACGAGCAGATCGAACTTAGATTGGCGTTGGTTCCCTTTACTAAAGGATGCTTGAATCGCATCGATTTCAATCACCGAACCGTAATCTAGCATTGCCCATTCACCGACACCGTTTGCAGACCAACGAGTCGTGATATCTTGATCAAAGATCCGATCAGGGCCATTACCATCGTGACTACTAGCCGCAATAGCGGTCGGCGTTAAAATATTTGACTTGGTGTGAGAAGCACAACCAGATATTGCGAGAATGATAGAGACAGCTAAGACGCTTTTTATATTGACCTGTTTCATATGAAATCCATTATTGTATTTAAGGTGCAGCATTAAGAGCTAAAACGAGATCGACAATGATGACACTAAAGCCGTTTATCTAACTTCATCATCTCGATAAGTTCAAATCTTACATATTCTTATAATACAAATATATCGATTAATAAAAGAAATGAGAAGATACGCAACTCCATAGAGGCTTTCTGATTTAAAAGTGTGTTGAGAGGTAAATTATGGTCACTAGCAACAGCTAAGAGCACCTTACCCTCTCGTAAAAGCTAAGAACACCAGAGAGTAGGAAGATTATAAATCTCAAATAGAACTAAGTCATAAACTCGTTCCCTTTTAAAAAACTCGTCGAGTTTCGACATAAAACGAGTGCCAAGTCACATTTTTATCAACTAAGCATTCACTAAAACCATTCAAGTCTTAGATTTATTTGTAATACAATTACCCTTAGGGTATGGTGTGTTTGAATCATAACTTAAGTTCTTTCTGGATACTTTTGTGCAATTCAAAGTGGTAATTGAAGCAACGTGCTTTAAGGTCATTGAACACGTTTAATGTAGAAACTGTCGGGGGATCTCGTTAATCGTTACTTCACTTGTCTTGCTCATTGGTTTGTCCAGACGGCTAGTCCGAATACGCCCACACAGTCACCAGCTGTGTGGGCTTTTTTTTGCTTTTCATTGACGATTGAGGACGTGATTGCTCATCCGCGCGAACGACCACACATCAACGTTACTTTGAAATATATGAGAATGGTGAGTCAGTTTATATCTAACAATGCGCGTCTATAACAAAGAGTTTCGAAGGAAATGAAGTGTTAGCAAGAAGCATTGAAACATTGAAACATTGAAACATTGAAACATTGAAAGGCTGAGCTTAAATGAGACGAGAAACAGGTAGAGTTTAACTCAGGCAGAACAGACAGAAGCAAAAAGGTAGAGCTAGAAGAGTAGAGCTGATGATAACGGACTTTGCGAGAAAGAGTGAAGCCGTGGGAGCAAACAGGGAACTTTTGATAAAGCGGAATTGCAGATAAATCGGAATTTGGATGAGACGGGCTTGTAGATAAGACTTTGTGTAGATAAAAAACGAACCTCGCTGAGGTATCGCCGCCTAACAGACAGGCAATACCCTAGCGAGGTCGTACGTCGATTACTTCTCTAGTTTAGCGAAGTAGTCGAAGATTACTGGTACATCGTTGTTACCCATGCCAGCATCAACAGCAGCTTGTAGGCTTGTTGCAGTACCTTGAGCGATTAGAGACTCAGTACCTAGCTCTTCACAAAGTGCAAGGAAGTAACCAAGGTCTTTGTTAGCGTTAGCAACAGAGAAACCTAACTTCTCTTCGCCATCTACAGCGTAGAACTTACAGAATTGCATGAACGGAGAGTTAGATGGACCTGCAGACATGATATCAAACAGTTGTTGCCCATCAACACCAGCGCGTTGAGCAACAGCGAAAGCTTGAGACATAGTCGCAACAGTTGTCATACCCATGAAGTTGTTTACAAGCTTAGTCACGTGACCTGAACCTAGAGCACCTAGGTGGAATACGTTTTCGCCTTGCTCTTCAAGAACAGGTTTAACTTTGTTGAAAGTTTCCATGTCGCCAGCAGCCATGATGTTCAGAAGACCATCTTTAGCGTGTGCAGGTGTACGGCCTAGAGGAGCGTCGATCATGCCTGCGCCTTTCTCAGCAAGAGCTGCGCCGATCTTCTTAGTAGAAGCAGGGATAGAAGTACCGAAGTCTACTAGTACTGCGCCTTCTTTGATGCCCGCTAGAACGCCGTCGTCGCCGTAAACAATTTTTTCAACAACAGCAGAAGTTGTAAGACAAAACTCAACGATGTCACTTGCTGCAGCTAGTTCTTTAGCAGAAGTGAATGCAGTCGCATTGCCGCGATCTGTAACGCGAGCAACGGCTTCAGCGCTTAGATCCATTACGTTTACGTGGTAGCCACGCTTTTGTAGGTTTTCAACCATGTTGCCGCCCATAAGACCTAGGCCAATGAAACCGATTACAGGTTTAGTCATGTTCAAACTCCAAATATAGTATTGTATGATTATATGCCTATTATAATAACTACGTCTTTCTCGTTACGCAATAGTTTTAGGGTATTGATTCGAAGGTTCGATGCAAGTTGTGACGGGGGTTCACTTTAAGAGAGAATACAGCCACGTTTTATATTTCCCCAAACTCTATGATGGGTTAAAAACCGTTCATCGGTAAAATAACAAGCGCTATATGTCATACTATTAATAGTCACAACAGATTCGTTACGCAGTTACGTTTAAATTAATTTTGCTTGGGTGGAAAAGTCTTGCTCTTGCTGCCTATGCCCTGCTTCATAAGCAAAAGCTTAGATAAAGGCTCAAGGCTTAGCTGATAATTTCCTACAATGTGGCAGGCCAACTAAGCTGCTCATCCCATCTAGAATATTTTTCTACTCTCTATCGCGGCATAGATTACTTTCTCACTTGAAAGCTAATGTCATGAGCATTTGCTGATAAAGATTAAAATCTGTAAAACAAAAATGCGACACCCTTTCGAGTCGTCGCATTCTATCTAAATTTTCGCTATGTATTAGCTTTCAGTTACAACTTTAGCTTGCTTGCCGCCGTCATCGACCGCTTTCACAAGTAGAATACCGACACCACCCACTATCACACCACATAGGATGAAGACTAAACGCCCCCACATTGGGTTAGTCAGAAGAGCCATCAGCATGATCCCAACACCCGCTACCGCAATCAGTTTACCAAGCATTTGACGTTGTTTGTTATCCAACACTTTTTGCTCTGCCGATTCAGCGACTAATGGTGTTTCTAAGTTGCCAAAGAACTTATCAACATCCGCTTGACGTTCTTTTGATAGAGGCTTGTAAAACATTGTAGATAGTACGAAGAAGCCACCGGTTAGCGTGATGTGAGCAATGAGACCAATCGCAACTTTAACATCAGACCATTCACGTCCTGTTAGAGTATCAAGACCAAACACCGCTGCTACCATCTCTGCGTCGATAACAAAACCAACCACATAAGATACGATACCACCAACAACTAGCGTACCCCAACCAGCCCAATCCGGAGTCTTCTTAATAAAGAAACCAAGGAATGCAGGAATAGTCATAGGGAAACCGATTAACGCACCTACGTACATCATCGTATCAAACAGGCTCAAACCTTTAAGCGAGTTGATGAACTGTGCGATAAGGATAATAGCGAAGCCAAATACCGCTGAAGTAATTTTAGATACGGTTACTAACTCTTTCTCAGATGCTTGACCTTTACGAACGATTGTTTCGTAGAAGTTCTTAACGAAGATACCTGAGTTACGGTTTAGACCAGAATCCATTGAAGACATTGTCGCTGCAAACATCGCGGCAACTAATAGACCAACCATACCTGCTGGCATGTACTCTTGTACGAAGTATAGGTAAGCAAAGTCACCCGCTTTTTTACCTGCATTCGGGTAAGCCGCTGATAAATCAACACCTTGGCCTGCAATGAACCAAGAAGGCATGAACCAAATAAACACACCACACAACATCAACACACAAGCAAGCAGTGCAGCTTTCTTAGCGTTCTTTGAGTCTTTAGCCGCTAGGTAACGGTAAGAGTTAAGCATGTTGTTAGTAATAGAGAACTGCTTAACGAAGATGAAGAATGCCCAAATCGTAAAGATGCTTAGGTAGTTGATATTGTTGCCCCAAAGGAACGAACCACCATCTTGTACTGGGAAGTTGTTAACAATCTCACCAACACCGCCACCTTGAACAACCGCTACAACCGCACAAGTTACCGTTACCGCCATGATAATAACCATCTGCATGAAGTCAGATGCGATTACCGCCCATGAACCACCTGTAACCGACATTGCCAATACCACTAGGCCAGTCACCCAGATAGTCATGTTCATGTCGAAACCGAAGATACCGGAAGCAATGATTGCTAATGCGTTTAACCACACACCCGCAGATACCACTGAGTTCGGCATTGAAGACCAAGTGAATACTTGTTCGTTGGTTGCACCAAAACGCATACGAATCGCTTCAATTACAGTAACAACGCGAAGTTGACGGAATTTCGGCGCGAAATATGCGTAGTTCATGAAGTAACCAAATGCGTTGGCTACGAAGATGACCGCTACAGCAAAACCATCGTTATACGCTTTACCTGCCGCACCGGTGAATGTCCATGCACTAAACTGAGTCATAAAAGCGGTTGCACCAACCATCCACCACAACATGTTACCGCCCCCGCGGAAGTAGTCACTAGTCGTACTTGTAAATGTTCTAAACATCCAACCTATCGCGATCAAGAATAGGAAATAAATGCCGACAATAATCGTGTTGAGTTCCATCGTGTATCCTTTGTCCGTTGTAATTTGTTACACGGACTATAGGTAAACAGCGAAATCATTTGTGGTACAATACTCCAAATAAGTGACCGCGATCTATATATCTGTAAAATCATTCATCATACAAGTGATCGCTATCAAATATACATCCCTCTAGATACCTTGCATATCACCTATAACCAGGGTGATTGAGAGCTTAAGTTGCGGAAATAGGCCCCAATTATTACTTCTCTTATTATAATAATTGGGCGGAATTGGATACTTAGCAGACCGCGACTTATATTGTAAATAATGATAAAGAGGTACGCTTCACATTGGTAATAAACCAATCAAATGGCAACTTGATTACCTAATGAAAAACCGATATTGATCTATATAGGATACGTAGTTCCACCTATTAAATTTAGTTGGTTAACAAGTAACGGAACGACAAACATGCGTGCAACTGAATAACAAACTCAACGTTAAGCCCTACCTTACCTTTGTAAATCAATCTTCCTCAAAAACTTAATACTCATTAAAATTCAACACCTTAAATTAATTAATTAAAATGGCACTTAGTAGAATTGATGTAAGAAAAATCCAATCATGAAAACCGACAAGTTCACTTAATTTTACTACTATCGACTTTAAGAATCCGTCACGAAAACAAACGCATATTGTCACGTAAAATGTCAAAGACCCGACTCTAAAATTTTAAAGCATAAATTATCTAAGGTGTTCATATCTATCCGATAATTTAATCCAATATCCGATTGCTACGCTCAACTTTCCACGGCAAATTAGTTCACACAGTCACGCCAATAAGCACTGACATTCACATTCTGATAATCAGCCGCAATCGAACTGAAACGACACCTATTCATATCACGCCTAAAAAAGACCAACATCACACTAATTTCTTAACATCATGGTTAAAACAAGACTGAAGTCTATTTAGGAGACTTCTACTTGTGATCGAAAGCGACTTCCAGAGCTTCATCAATTGAAGAAAAATTGTCATACAATATTCTATATACCTAACCAGACATAAGGACATGTGGCATGCGCTCAATGAAAGATATCACTCAAGACGCTATCGATATCGTTAAACCCTCTATCGACAAACTGTTTGAAAGAACCAATAGAAAAGAACTGCATATTGTCGTTATGAATCCACATCTCAAACCTTGGGAAGCCTCTTTCGAAGACGCCATTCTTTATGAAGAGTCTTTAGGAACCCCTGATAACTGGACTATCAAGTTTGATCACCTTGCTCGTAAGAAAGCTCAGCAAGCATGGCGAGAATCGACAAGCAATCTAACACTTCATTCCCAACACCCATCTTCATTACGTGACGAAGACTTACTGTTTTATGGTTCGTTTGTTTACGGAAACGTGGTTGTTGCCTGCAGTGGCGTACAACAATGGTATGACATGCTGATCAGTGGCTGGATAGCGGTAACTATTGAACAGCTAGCAATGCACGAATACCAAACAGAAAAAGCAGAAAACCCTACAAAAACATATCGCTAATAATTAGAAACAGAAGGAACTTACTATGAGTAAATTATTGAAATCCATCATGCTGGCAGCTGGCATACTTGTTTCTGCAACGTCGATTGCAGCAGACTACCCGAGCAAAAACATTCGCTTAGTTGTCCCATTTGGCGCGGGCGGCGGTACAGATGCCGTTGGCCGTACCCTTGCAAATAGTGCGAAAGACATTTTAGGACAAAACATTTCAATCATGAACCGTACGGGTGGTGCGGGTGCCGTAGGTATGAGCTTTGGTGCCCAGCAGCGTGCGGATGGTTACACATTAACAGTAGTAACACGTGAAATCGCTTCGCTTCCTCAAATGGGTTTGATGCGCCATACCGCAGACGATTTTAGACTCATTCGCTTAGTAAACCTCGACCCAGCGGTCGTATTAGTTGCAGCAGATAGCCCATACAACACCATTAATGATCTGATTAAAGAAGCCAAAGAAAAACCTGGTAGCGTGAAATTTGCTTCAACCGCTGCGCCAAACTTCTACTTAATGTCTCTTGAAAAAGACCAAGATATTAAACTCAACGCTATCCCTTATAACGGTGCATCTGAAGCGATTCCTGCAGTACTGGGCCACCACACAGACGTAACCATGGTGACACCGGGTGAAGCTATCGCTCAACTTCGTTCAGGCCAACTAAAAGCATTAGGTGTCATGTCTGAAGAACGTATTCAGTACATTCCCGATGTTCCTACTTTGAAAGAGCAAGGTATTGATGTAGTAACAGGAACATGGCGTGGTATCGGCGCTCCAAAAGATACGCCGGATGCAGTAATCGAGAAACTAGGTGCGGTATTTGATGAAGCAATGGCAAGTGAAGAGTTCAAGTCTTTCATGGCAAAAGGCGCAATGACTATCCACAACCTTGACGATAAAGCCTTCACTACGTTCGTTTCCGAAGATACAAAATCGCTTACTGAACTAATTCAATAACATTCATCCAGAGGCACAACGATCAGTTGTGCCTTTTTTATCGGTATGTACCTTTCCCTTGCTTTACTTTTTAGGGGTAAATTCTATGTCTAACGCCAACTTAAATCGGAATGTCGTTTTCCCTTCCATAATCATCATACTAAGCGCAATAGCACTCGCGTTGATTACTCAGTTTGATCGTCCGATGTATCAAGATGCAAGTGTTGATGCAAAATTCTTCCCGATGATGATTGTGATTGCTCAAATTGCTATCTGTATTGTTCTCATCGTTCAGCACAAACTCAAAGGTGTTCCAGAACAACAAGAAGCGATGATAAGCAAGATGTCGATCTTCGGCGTGGCCTTTCTTATTGGATACGCATTACTCATCAGTGTGGTTGGCTACCTTTACGCGAGTTTGATTGCCTTTATGTTCTACCTCGTTTACTTCAAAGTTAAGAAGCCAATCTACTACGTTGTCGCCGTTGTCTTTGTGTTTGCGGTTTACTATTTGTTTGGCGAGGTGTTCTACATCGCGCTTCCTGAAGCAACCTGGTCATAGGAGGTCATAATGTTTGAATATCTAATCGATGGTCTCGCAACCGCTGTGAGTTTTGCAGTGCTACCTGTCCTTGTTTTTGGTGTACTGGGCGGCGTAATTTTAGGCGCACTACCCGGTCTAACGGCGACGATGGGCGTTGCGATTCTCCTTCCGTTTACCTTTGGCATGGAACCGACGTCAGCCCTCGTGATGTTAATTGGTGTATACATTGGTGGCATTTACGGTGGTTCAATTGCCGCAATACTGCTTAAAACACCGGGGACACCAGCGTCTGCAGCAAGTGTACTCGACGGCCACACCATGGCTGTTAGAGGGCAAGCAGCAAGAGCATTAAGTATTTCGGCTGTTGCTTCATTTATTGGCGGGTTACTCAGTACTATCGTCCTTATTGCAATTGCACCTAAACTGGCGACCTTTGCACTGCGTTTTAATGCACCAGAGTACTTCGCACTTGCTCTGTTTGGTTTAACTATCATTGCGAGCGTTTCTTCGAACAACATCTTTAAAGGGTTACTTGCGGGTACGATTGGACTATTGGTATCGACCGTTGGGCTCGACCCAATCAGCAGTGTGCCAAGGTTTACTTTTGACATCATGGATCTCTATAGCGGAATCAATGTCATCCCTGTTTTGATTGGTCTGTTCGCTCTATCTGAAGCATTAAACCAGTTAGAAAAACTGTTCTCTGAGAAGAAAGTCGTCGCGCCGAAGTTTGACCATAAACTGTTGAGCAAAGGCGACCTTAAAGAAATGCTACCAACCGCAATAAAAAGTGGTTTGATGGGAACAACCATCGGCTCTGTACCGGGTGCAGGTGCTGATATTTCAGCATTCGTTTGTTACAACGAAGCAAAACGTTCATCGAAAAACCCCGAAGAGTTTGGTAAAGGATCAGTACGAGGTCTAGCAGCGGCCGAATCTGGAAACAACGGTGTAACGGGTGGTTCGTTGGTTCCATTGTTAACACTTGGCGTTCCGGGGGATGCTGTGGCAGCGGTTCTTTTAGGCGCACTCATTGTTCAAGGTTTAACACCTGGGCCTCTACTGTTTGCCCAAAACCCAGAAGTGGTTTATGGCGTATTTAGCTCGATGTTGGTTGCTAACCTTGTGATGTTAGTGATTGGTTTACTTGGTATTCGTTTCTTCTGCCGCATCATTGAAGTACCCAAGATCATTATGATCCCAATTATTGTCTTCTTGTCGATCGTTGGTGCTTACGCGATTAACAACTCGATGTTTGATGTGGGTATTGCGATCGGTTTCGGTCTGTTGGGCTTTATCTTAACTAAATTGGATATTCCGTCTTCACCAATTCTGCTTGCGATCATCTTAGGGCCAATGGCAGAAACAAACCTTAGGAAATCACTGCTGATGTACGATGGCAGTTGGTCTTTCCTTTATGAGCGCCCTATTGCTCTCGCGTTTATCGTGTTAGCTGTATTCTCGGTTTATTCAACGTTAAAAATGAAGAAAAAGCAGAAACAAAAGCAAACTTACGAACATCATGATTAGCCACTTGTTTAAGCTATAATATTCAAAGAACTCAAAGCCAGAGACAACAGTCTCTGGCTTTTTTCATACATGAAAGCAGCCAATTTTCGTAAACGGTAGACAACAAAAAAGTATGCACTTGGCATACCCTTTTAAGTCGTTTATCTGAGCGTAATGCTGTTCATTTCTATATGAAGTGACTCATCTACGCTCTAGATTATTTCTATTACGCCGTCGCCAAACGGTGGTTGGCATCCTGCAAGTGTGCCGCAGAAACAACTCGTGCCTTATCACTATCACCAGCCATGATTGCTTCATAGATTCTACGGTGTTCATTGATACATGTGCTGCCCTCTTCAGAAGAGTGCACGATGAAGTTAACGAACATGGTCGTCAGAATATTGCCGAATGGCAGGTAGAAATCGTTACCTGTCGCATTAAAGATCAAGCTATGGAAACGAGTATCGATGTCTGTCCAACGTTCTTGGTCAAACACTTCTGCATCATCCACTTCAACCATCTTCTGGAAGATCTCTGAAAGCTCGATACGTTGCTCTGCAGTCGCAAATTTTGCAGCTAATGCACACGCTTCAGGTTCAATCGCACGGCGAAGGCCTAAAAACTGAGAACAGAATTGGTCTATGTCGGTTAGACCATCCATCCATTCAATCAGTTGAGGATCAAGAAAGTTCCAGTATGCGCGATCCACTACACGAGTACCGATTTTCGGGCGGGATTCTAACAGACCTTTAGAGGTCAATAGTTTAACTGCTTCACGAAGTGCCGTTCGGCTGATACCAAACTGTTCACACAACGCCATTTCACCAGGAATAATAGAACCTTGTGGCAGTTCGCCAGACAAGATTCCACGAGCGATTTCACGCGCTACTTGCACGTGCAGGCTGCGCTTCGAGCCCGAAATTGAATTAAAAGTGGTAACCATAAGTTCACTTATTTTATATGTTATGTTTATGTATTATTTAAGGACCACTATAACAGTATTTCAACCTACAGCCAATTGAGTAAAATCCAAACGAATCACAACCTGCAAATTTTTATAATCAGAGATTTAAAAAACATCCTGTGAGAAACGTTATCTTAAATCACTCATAAATCCGTACTCAAAACTAACCCTCTCTGTATCGGTATGAAAACCACCAGCACAGCCTCGAAAAACCATGGAAAAAAGGTACACCTTTAGAAGCGCAATTCATTAACCGCCAGAGATTATTAAATGAGATCCCCTTCCCAAATTACATCAGCCTCTTTCCTACACGCATAAAAAAACCGAGCAACTCACAACGAGTTACTCGGTTTGACTTATTTCCGATATTCTTTGTCATCGACATTAATTTCGTTCAGTTACTTAGATGCGAACACCCTTACAATCGAACATGATATGGCGCTTCGTTCCCGCAAAGCACCACATCAGCACACACCATCGTTAAACGGTATGTGTGTTGATCATTTACAGTTGAGCAAATGACCCTTCCCACGAGTATGTCTCACCCGCGAACTCAACAGTGTGAGTTGCTTGCTGCGTGTCTTCAGCTTGGTTTGAAATACCGTAGTGGTAAGTGTTACCAGAAGTAGTCTGAATGCGAACAACAGTCCCGACACTGTTATGGCCCACAACAGACACTGATTTAACCAGACCACGAGCGCCTACAGAGGCTTCGATTGACTCGTTAAAGTAACCATGCGTTTCTAGTACAGAAGCAAACACGTGGTTTTGACCAGACTGACGTAAGATAAGCGCAGGCTCACTCTTAAGGTTAAAGTCTGGATCGTTAGCACCAGTGCGAGCAAAGATTACTTCACTGCCCGCATTCGCGCTGGTTACTAGGCTGTAGTAGCTGCTGTCATGTAGCCAGCTCACCAGAGAGCCCTCTTGGTTCACTTTGCCTGAAGCAACGTTCCATAAGTGCTGGTAACCGTTGTCTTCACCTAGCGGCTTCAGCGTGCTTTCGATGTTGTAGTCGAAGTCAGTACGGATGATTTGACCCGAGTGGTGAACGGGTAGGTCGTACTGGTGTTCAGCGTCAGCTTCGATGCGGTATACATCTATAACTAGTGGCTTCTCGAACTCAGGAAGTTCAGCAAGAATCACGCTGCGTTGCATGTCTACGCCGGTGTAGTACTCAGAAATTGTGCCGCTCATACCTTGCAGAGACTGGTCGTCTGCTACGAAGAAGTGCTTCTGACCAAACTTAGATTCAGCCAATGCCGTATCGAAGTTGTTCTGTGTTTTCTGATCAACCGTTACTGTGTTGTGAGCAACTGTCTGCTTACAGTAAGACTTGTTCTCTGGGATGTAACGACCGCCAAACTTAGGCTCAACGTTTACCCAGCGACCGAAGCCGTAATCGTGCAGCACTTCGTGGCCACGGTTGAATACGCTTAGGTGTAGCCCATCGTAGTGACCATGGTCTAGTGCAGAGTGGTATTGGTGATCGCTGCCGTGTTGACCAAACCAAATCAACGCCATCGTGTCGTCGTCTTGTTCGTCACGGTGACGAAGAATGCTTACGCCGCCTTTTTCGCCTTCAGGGCCGTCCGTTACAAACAGGCTACCCCAGTTGAATGCTTTGATGTCGTCTGCTGCATTGACAGCGTCAGATAGCGTTTTACCTGAAGCATGGACCCAAACATCTTGTTGGTGATTAGCCATACCAAGTAAAGTTTCAGTCTGCTCATAGCGGTGGTAACACACAGACGTTGCCATAATAACGCCTTCATCGTTAATAGAAATCGTCTTCGATGAATCGTTCAGAGCTGGCAATGTACCGTCTGGGAATGCCGTTTTAAATACCGCGTAAGACGTTGTCTTGATCACTGAATCGTTAAATTCGTAAATACCAAGATCTGGCTGACGACGTTCAATCGCTTCTGCGAACAAGTAGATTGGACGTAGTGAGAAACGGTGGTAGTAAGGACCTTCCATGTAGTAGCCGTCTGGCGAGAACAGTTGGTCAAGTTGCGCTAAGAAACCACCGCTTACTTTGTCTAGTTTCAGGCCGTAAAGCGCTTTGTCTACTGACTCTTGATCGTTGATTGCGTAACCACAGATACCTACCGCTGCCACAGCCCATAAGCCGTGGTTGTGTACGATATCGAAGTCGTGTGCGTAAGTCACAACGAACATTTCGATCATTTGCTTAAGAAGATCGTCTTCGATCAGACGCTTTTGCTCTTCAGAAATGGTGTGGTAAATACAGCTGTACGCACAAGAAGCGTAAAGCATCCACATGTTCTCGTTCAACGTTTGGTGGAACAGCTTACCCGGAGGGTTAGAGTCACGGCTTACGTTACTTTCAAGTGTTGGGTACACCGTCGCGTACGCAGTTAACATATCAACGATGTAATCACGGTACTTTGTTTCCTCAGTGATAAGGAACAAACGACCCGCTAGATCCATGTGAATGTAGTTTTGCTTATGACGGTTATGTTCGTAGCCGCCGCCTTCACCGTGACCTGGAACTTCAATGCCAACTTCCGCCATGTAAGCGTCAGTTTGTTTAATATCGCGAGTCAGTGCGTTACCTAAAAGGCTATCCTTGCCAAGTTCTTTACGAAGCTCTGCTGCTTCCTCAAAGTTAAGTAAAAGTGGTTGATAGCTCATTATTATTTCCCCTGCTCTGCTGTGCTTGCTAATTCTGGGTTTAAAATTGTTTCTACTGAGTAGAAGCCTGTCCAGCTGTATACTTTACCGTTCAGTTCTACTTTGTGTTCAGTGCTATCAGTCGCGCCAAGTTGGTTGCTGATCATCACTGTCACATTTGACTTCTCTGTGGTGATTTCGACGACTGAACCGACGTTTGTATGCGCTACAACCTTGATGTCTTTCACAACGCCGCGAGCATTTACTGATTGTTCGAACTCTTCGTTAAAGTAACCGTGCGTTTCTAGAACAGAAGCGAACAGTGTTGTTTCGCCTTTGCTACGTAAAATGAATGCAGGCTCTGAACGTAGGTTGAAGCTTGGATCGTTAGCACCAGTGCGAGTAAAGACAACTTCAGCATTGTCGTTAGACGTTGCGCCTAGCCAAGTGTAGTACGTGTTATTTTGTAGCCAGCTTACCAGTGCTGTGCCCTTCACTTCACCACTTGCTACGTTCCATAAGTGTTGATAACCGAAGTCGCTGCCTAGTGTGTTTAACTCTTTGTTCGTTTGGTATTCGAAGTTAGTGCGAACTATTTGACCTTCATATTGATGAGAGTAATCAAATTGGTGCTCACCTTCGCCGCCCTTCTCAGAATCTAAACGGTATAGGTCTAACAATAACGGAGATTCAAGCTCTTCAAGGTTTAACATGAACACGCTGCGTTGCATGTCAAAACCTTGGTAGTGATCGTTAGCAAATGCACTCATGCCGTTGATTTTCTCGTCTTCTACTTTAAAGAAGTGAGGCAAGCCGTGTACTGAGTCTGCACGCTCAACGTCAAAGTTATTCTGACATTTTTCATCAATGGTTACTGCATTATGAGCAATCGTTTGACGTGCGTAAGATTTGTTTTCATCTAGGTAACGACCGCCGAATTTTGGCTCAACGTTCACCCAACGGCAGAAGCCGTATTCACGTAGTACTTCTTGACCGCGGTTGAAGAAAGAAATACCCAGCGTATCGAAGTTGCCGTGTCCCATGCCGTGTTGGCCGTAGTTCATCACTAACTGAGAAACGTCGCCTTTCTTATCCTGCATGCGGATAAAACCTTGCGCGCCGTTGTGACCTTCAGGGCCTTCGTTCAATTCAACACTTGGCCAGAAAGGCATGCCGATTTCTTTTTCAGCAGAAGCCGCTTCGTATGCTTTAGATAACTCAAGACCACATGGGTGCATCCATACTGCGTCTTGAATCTTCGCCATACCAAGAATGTTTTGGTCAACACCCTCAGCTGAAGAGTAGTGCTTACTGTAAACACTGACTGCAACCTGAACACCCATGTCTGTGATGCCCATTGTACGAGAAGCATCATTCAGAGCCGGGAACTCACCGTTCGGATAAGCCGTCGCAAGCATGGCTTGTACCGTGTTACCAGTCACGCCGCCTTTGTAGTTGTAAATATCAACTTCAGGCATATGACGGTGAATGACTTCAGCGAAAACACATGTTGGGCGAATCGCGTAACGGTGGTAGTAAGGACCTTCCATGTAGTAACCAGAAGGTGCAAACAATTGAGAAATTTGCGCTAGGAAACCGCCCGTATCGTTGCGGTCGATGCCGTAAACCGACATTTCAAGGTACTCACGCTTACCTAAAGCAAGACCACAAATACCGACTGCAGCTACTGCCCAAATACCGTGGTTGTGAATTCGGTCGAAGTCGTGTGCGTATTTAACCGTAAACATTTCTAGCATTGGTTCGAAAATGCGAGACTCAATGTTGTCACGTTGCTCTTGTGTCAGGGTTGAAGCAATACAAGAGTAAGCTAAGCTTGAGAACATTAACCAGCAGTGTTCGTTCAGGATTTGGTGGAACAAACGGCCTGTTGGGTTGGTATTTTTCTGTACGTGGTAATCAAACGTTAGATATTTGTCTGCGTATTCTTCTAGTAATTCTGTAACGAAGTCAGCGTACTTTTGCTCTTTAGTGATCAAGAACATGCGACCAGCTAAGTTCATGTACGTGTAATTTTGCTTATGGCGGTTATGCTCGTAACCACCCGCTTCTCCGTGACCAGGAACATCAATAGGTAAGCGCATGAACGCCTCTAGGTCTTTCGCGTTCGCAGCAATGGTTTTGCCCATTAAGCTCGAACGGCCCACTTCAAGGTGAAGTTGCTCTATTTCTGCTTCAGTCAACAATACTGGTTTAGTCGTCATATTCTTTGTCACCCTCAATAAAGAGTTTATCGGTTTAAACTTTGATTAAATTTTCAAACTCCAAATAAAGTAATACAATATGAACTTTAATCATACCTATTCGTCATGGAATGATGAGCAGAATCACACAATTAACCATAAGCCATTGATGTAAATGGTAAATACCAAACACCAGGCATTTGCTAAGTTATTGATTTATTTACGCTATATAAAGTATTGCTTGATCAATATCACACAACTCTAGATATATTGTATTACAATTAATCTCATTCCCTTATTATGAATGCAAGTTAAGTAACACTTAAAAGATTTAAACAGATTAGGAGACACACAATGAACTCTTTCTTTATGCTAGATGAAAATCCATGGGAAGAATTGGGCGGCGGTATTAAGCGTAAAATCGTTGCTTATACTGATGATCTAATGGCTGTACACCTTTGTTTTGATAAGGGTGCGATTGGCCATCCTCACACACACGAAATTCATGACCAAATCGGTTATGTTGTTCGCGGTAGCTTTGAAGCTGAGATTGAAGGCGAGAAGAGAGTACTTAAAGAAGGCGACGCTTACTTCGCTCGTAAACACATGATGCACGGCGCCGTTGCACTAGAGCAAGACAGCATCCTTCTAGATATCTTCAACCCTGCGCGTGAAGACTTCCTAAAATAATGAATAGCGCAACCTCAGTTGCTAAGGTAAGCATATGAAATCATTAAACATCGCGGTCATTGGCGAGTGCATGGTTGAGCTACAAAAGAAACAAGACGGGCTTAAGCAAAGTTTTGGTGGCGATACACTAAATACGGCGCTTTACCTGTCACGCTTAACAAAAGAGCATGGTATCCAAACAAGCTATGTAACCGCGCTAGGCACTGACCCATTCAGTACTGACATGCTAGAAAAGTGGCAAGCTGAAGGTATTGATACAAGCTTAGTGGCTCAGCTCGATCACAAACAACCAGGGCTTTATTACATCGAGACCGATGACACTGGTGAGCGTAGCTTCCACTATTGGCGTAGTGATGCTGCAGCGAAGTTCATGTTTGATCAGCAAGACACGCCTGCTCTACTTGATAAGCTATTCTCTTTTGACGCGGTTTACCTAAGCGGTATTACACTTGCTATCTTGACAGAGAACGGACGCACGCAGCTATTCAACTTCTTAGACAAATTCAAAGCTCAAGGCGGCCAAGTATTCTTCGACAATAACTACCGTCCAAAACTTTGGGAAAGCCAACAAGAAGCGATTTCTTGGTACTTGAAAATGCTTAAGTACACCGATACAGCGCTACTTACGTTCGATGACGAGCAAGAGCTGTATGGCGACGAAAGCATTGAACAGTGTATTGCACGTACGTCTGAGTCTGGTGTGAAAGAAATCATCATTAAGCGTGGCGCGAAAGACTGCCTAGTGGTTGAAAGCCAAAGCGCTCAGTACGTTGCGCCCTACCCAGTAGACAACATTGTTGATACGACAGCCGCTGGCGACTCGTTCAGTGCAGGCTTCTTAGCTAAACGCTTGAGCGGTGGCAATGCGCGTGACGCAGCATTAGCAGGCCACATTGTGGCAGGGACCGTGATTCAGCATCCAGGTGCTATCATTCCTGTAGATGCGACGCCTGATTTGTCTCTATAATTGCGCACTTTAACTATTAATCAAGGGTTTGCTTAGTTGAAAGCAGACCCATTATTAACGTGAGAAAGAATTCATGACTACATTAAATGAACAACTAGCAAACCTAAAAGTAATCCCTGTAATCGCTATCAACCGTGCTGAAGATGCCATCCCCCTAGGCAAAGCACTGGTTGAAAACGGCATGCCATGTGCAGAAATCACACTACGTACAGAATGTGCAATCGAAGCGATTCGCATCATGCGTAAAGAGTTCCCTGACATGCTAATCGGTTCAGGTACTGTACTGACTAACGAGCAAGTTGACGCATCTATTGAAGCTGGCGTTGATTTCATCGTAAGCCCAGGTTTCAACCCGCGCACTGTTCAATACTGTATCGATAAAGGCGTTGCTATTGTACCGGGTGTTAATAACCCGAGCCTAGTTGAGCAAGCAATGGAAATGGGCCTTCGCACGTTGAAGTTCTTCCCTGCTGAGCCTTCTGGCGGTACTGGTATGCTTAAAGCACTAACCGCTGTTTATCCTGTTAAATTCATGCCTACTGGCGGCGTAAGCTTGAAGAATGTTGATGAATACCTATCGACCCCTTCTGTACTTGCATGTGGCGGTACTTGGATGGTTCCAACTAACCTTATCGACGAAGGTAAGTGGGACGAACTAGGCAAGCTTGTTCGTGACGCAGTTGATCACGTTAACGCTTAATCTATTTTAGATTTCGTAATCAAGCCTCACTTCGGTGGGGCTTTTTGTTATCTGCCGATTATTACGCAGACTAACAGAAAATAGCAAAGTGAAAACAATAATCTACACTTATGTACCCGTGAAAAAGTTTTCATTATTGATGTCCAAATTAACGTGAATGTCGTCGCACAACACACCAATTTGTAGCACATTTGTTACGGTTATAACTAAAATCCTATACATACCTACTCTCATAAGCACATCACCTATATTGTAATACATATGAACCATTAAAAGGTTATTTGCCTTTAACCTTTTACAAATTAAACAACCAACTAAAGCCATAAAAAACAATCAGTTAAACAAAAAAACAGCAAGCCAAAAAAAATCAATGCGACCTAGATCATACTAAAGACATATTGTAGTACAAATAAACCTTTGAACGCGTTAATCTAAGCCCAGTTAATTATGATATTTAAAAGGCTGAAAAGATGACTATCGATACTTTTGTTGTTCTCGCCTACTTCTTCTTTTTAATCGCTATTGGTTGGATGTTCCGTAAGTTCACCACGTCGACTAGTGATTACTTCAGAGGGGGCGGCAAAATGTTGTGGTGGATGGTTGGTGCAACCGCCTTCATGACACAGTTTTCAGCATGGACGTTTACAGGTGCCGCAGGACGCGCGTTCAATGACGGTTTCGTTATTGTAATCCTATTCTTAGCCAATGCTTTTGGCTACTTCATGAACTATATGTACTTCGCTCCAAAGTTCCGCCAACTTCGTGTGGTAACGGCGATCGAAGCTATTCGTCAGCGCTTTGGTAAAACGTCTGAACAGTTCTTCACATGGGCAGGTATGCCTGACAGCCTTATCTCTGCGGGTATCTGGCTGAATGGTCTCGCTATCTTCGTAGCAGCGGTATTCAACATCCCAATGGAAGCAACCATTGTGGTAACGGGTATGGTTCTAGTATTGATGGCAGTAACAGGCGGCTCTTGGGCGGTTGTTGCTTCTGACTTCATGCAAATGCTTGTAATCATGGCCGTGACAATCACTTGTGCGGTTGCGGCTTACTTCCACGGTGGTGGCTTAACTAACATCGTTGCTAACTTCGACGGCGACTTCATGTTAGGTAACAACCTAAACTACATGAGCATCTTCATACTTTGGGTTGTGTTCATCTTTGTGAAGCAATTCGGTGTAATGAACAACAGCATCAACGCTTACCGTTACCTATGTGCAAAAGACAGTGAAAACGCACGTAAAGCGGCAGGCCTAGCATGTATCCTTATGGTTGTTGGTCCACTAATTTGGTTCCTACCACCATGGTACGTAAGTGCATTCATGCCTGAGTTCGCATTAGAGTACGCTTCAATGGGTGATAAAGCGGGTGATGCTGCTTACCTAGCATTCGTACAGAACGTAATGCCAGCAGGTATGGTTGGTCTTCTTATGTCAGCAATGTTCGCTGCAACGATGTCTTCTATGGATTCAGGTTTGAACCGTAACGCTGGTATCTTTGTAATGAACTTCTACAGCCCGATTCTTCGTCAAAATGCGACTCAGAAAGAGCTGGTTATTGTAAGTAAGCTAACGACTATTATGATGGGTGTTATCATCATCGCGATTGGCTTGTTCATTAACTCTCTACGTCACTTGAGCTTGTTCGATATCGTAATGAACGTAGGTGCGTTAATTGGCTTCCCAATGCTTATCCCTGTACTACTTGGTATGTGGATTCGTAAGACGCCTGACTGGGCTGGTTGGTCTACTCTCGTGGTTGGTGGTTTCGTTTCTTACATCTTCGGTATCTCGCTTCAAGCAGAAGACATCGAGCACCTATTCGGTATGGAAACAGCGCTTACTGGCCGTGAATGGAGCGACTTGAAAGTAGGTCTTAGCTTAGCTGCTCACGTAGTGTTTACTGGTGGTTACTTCATGCTAACTTCTCGCTTCTACAAAGGCCTATCGCCTGAACGTGAGAAAGAAGTTGACCAACTATTCACTAACTGGAACACACCATTAGTAGCGGAAGGTGAAGAGCAACAAAACCTAGATACTAAACAGCGTTCAATGCTTGGTAAGCTTATCAGCACAGCAGGTTTCGGTATCCTAGCAATGGCTCTGATTCCAAACGAACCAACAGGACGCTTGTTGTTCCTACTATGTGGTTCGATGGTACTAACCGTTGGTATCCTACTGGTTAATGCGGCCAAAAACCCTGCAAAAAAGCTAAATGATGGAGCGATTCTCAAATAGTATAGAGAAAGAACACTATTCGCTTAGCTGATATAACACATAAAATAATGCCCATGCTTTCCCCCGACAGCATGGGCTTTTTGTTGTTTTATCGAGGCTATTGTTTTATCGAGGCTATTGGTTTATCGGACTCATTCAGCAAGATTTAATAAAAAATAGGCCAGCATTGCTGGCCTATTTCGTTATGGTTTAGTTATTCACTTCTAATCACTAGCGCTTATCAATTGAGCGTTAACCGTGAGTCATGACATTTTGTTGCACTAGCGCATCCAGAATATCAGAAGGCATGGTGCCATTTAACGTCAGCTGAGGCGCAAGATCTTCAACCACAATCACTTGTTCTGTAGTGCCTAAGCCATCAGGGTTAATCGTAAGTTCAATATCATCCCCGTCAACCTTCGCATCAATGTGTTGCAGCAGTGTTGTTATATCTGGTGAGGCACTTTTCAGCTCAGGTAACACTTCTCTTAGATCGAGTTGGTCTCCTTCAGATAGGCTAAAGTCGGTAATCGTATCTTCGACACCATCTTCGATGTTGAACCATACAAACGAATCCATACCGTCGCCACCAGTCAGAATATCGGAACCGCCTCCACCGATGAGAGTGTCGTTACCATCACCGCCAACTAACGTATCGTCACCCGAACCACCTTCCAGACGATCATTTCCAGATCCCGCTGTCAGGTCGATATTGCCAGCCCCTGCCAATAACTGAACATCGTCGGTTTCTGTAGCTAAATCGATATCAACCCCGTTAGACACAATGTTCAAGTTGAGATCTATCGAAGCCGATGTTGCAGTATCGCTGTTATCTAGCTCTTCTGAAACCGCCTCCACTTTGAGTGTGTAGCTTCCCGGCGTATCAGAAAGCCCGACCACTTTCACAGTGTCAATCGCATCCGCCGTGGCAATCCAAACTCCACCACCGACATCAGTCACTGAACCCACATCACTCGTAATTTGAGCACCAACAGGCACATCACTGATACGTAGCGTTAGCTCTTCCGTAATATCGGTCAAGGCAGCAATAATACCAACCAAAGGAACGCCGCTAGCGCTTACTGACTGGTTAGCGGTGATATTTCTGACGTAGTTAGACGCAGTCTCAATCGACAAGGTCGGCGCATTCGCCACAGGAGTCACTGCTATATCATAGATAACTGGCGTGGTTTCAATGACGATACCAGAAGGGTTTCCGCTATCTTTCGCGATGACTTCCAAGCCAATGCTATTGGTTGGAGACAGGCTCGCATCCAGATAAACACCCGCAGGGCTAGTCGGTGTGTCAATCAATGCATTTAGGTCGCTCAACGTACCTACTAAGATAACCGAACCTGTGTTGTTGCCATTCACCATCACAGTTGTCACGGCAGGCAGCGACACATTTAACGTTCCGTAATCCACCGTCAAAGTGACCGTCATCAAGTCATTAGAAAATGAATCAACATAATCAGGATCACTGACATTGATGCCACTCAGCAGCTGACCCGATTCTTCATCAATAAAATCAGTGACATTGTCACCATTAACAACAGGTGTATCGTTAACACCTTGTACCACAACGCTGATTTCCGCGGTATCCGTTAAGAAATCATTTGAGCCATTGGTTGTACCGTTATCTTCTACTGTATAGGTGAATGTAACATCGCCATTGTAATCATCAGCTGCCGTGAATACCCAGTATGGGCCATTAATCGAATTGTCATCCGCCCCACCAACGTTCTCAAACTTCTGAATTTGCCCCTGACCTTGATCGATTTCGACCTTAGTTACCGTAATGGCATGCCCCTCAGGGTCTGTCGTCGCTGTAATCAGGTCTTCAGCTTTGATGATTAGCTGACCTTCTTCAAGCATGGTGCCCAAATCAATATCGGTTGCCACTGGTTGGTCGTTAACTTCTGTAACTACAAGGCTGATTTCCGCACTGCCCACTTTGAAGTCCGGCGAACCGTCGGTTGTACCATCATCGATAATGGAGTAATTGAATTTGACGTCTCCATTATAATCATCAGCTGCCGTGAACACCCAGTATGGGCCATTAATCGAATTGTCATCCGCCCCAGCAATGTTCTCAAACCTCTGAAGCTGACCTTGACCTTGATTTTGAGTAAGGCTGATATCTGTTACGGTAAGGTTATGATTTTCGATATCAGAGCTTGCCGTAATCAAGTCACCCTCAACAATCACGATTTGGCCATCTTCCGGAATCGAGCCCAAATCAACATTGGCCGCTATCGGAGCATCATTATATTCCGTCACTTTAATAGTGAAGGTAGTTTGATTCGTTTGAGCGGTATTCGGATCACCCGCATCAATCAAACCGTTATTACCACCGTCATCGATCGTAGCATTAATGGTCACTAACCCACCCTGATTGAGATAGTTCTGATCCGGGTCCGGTTTGAACGTAACCTCGCCATTAGTTAGCGCTGCATTGATGTCAGCTTCTTTACCTGTCATGACAAGTGAGCCATCAGCCTGCAATACAAATGTCACACCATTGGATTGAGTGCTTGGGAGTACAAACTCGCCCTGTGCACCCGGCAGTGTTTGGTCAACTTTTAGCGTCAGTACATACGGTGCATCTGGATTATCAAAGTTTGCGTCGATATCGTAGATACTAAAGTTGTTGATTGCCACACCAGTAGAGTCTTCTGTCGTTTCAAGGTTAGTCACATTGACAAAGGTCGGTTGATCGTTGATAGGATCAATCACTAAATCAACATTGAAACTCGTTGGTGTGCCTAAATGCTCCGTGTTATCAGCATCTGTATCCACAGAACGAACGGTAATCTGCAGTGGACCATTAATACCCAAAGCATTACCTGTATCACTATTATGTTCGCCAGAGTTAAATACGATCTTATCTAACGACTGAGCTGGAACGTTTAGTGTCCAGAGTTGCGTCGCTGGATCATAGCTACCTATAGTGGTTCCGTCAGGGTAGTAGATAGAAGCATCTTGAGGAACACCTGCCACTTCGACTCGAAGGGTTTCGGGTGCATTTTCGGTATACGTTCCGCTTCCTGTGGCCGACAACTCTTTATCTAAAATAGTCGCATTGATTTCGATATCAATATTCTGCCCTTCGTTGCCTGTTACAGAGTCCGTAGGATTGGTATCAACATCGTCACCAACAGGCACCACATGCAGTTTGAAGCTTGGTAAGTTTGCAGCCGCAGTCGGTACGCCAAGTAGCGACTCTTGAGTGAACACTTCAACACCAAACTCAGCAGTACCACTGAAGTTTTTAGGCGGTAAAATCGAAATTTCACTTAAGTCGAATGAAAGTCCAGAAGCTTGAGGCAATTGAACACTCCACTCACCGCCACCGTTGTTTTTCACAGTGTAAGCAGAACCAGCATCTACACGCATCTGGAAGCCATCAGGTACATCGGTGAACTTAATCGATACAAACTGTTCTGATCCATCAAGGTCAGTCAGTGCAATCGATACAGGTCCTGTACCTGACAAGGAAATAAGCTGGTCTTCGTTGCCGGTAATCTCGATTACATCAGGATCACTACCCGGTCCAGAGACATGTACATCATCAACAACCGGAACAACATCAAAACGAACACTTGTATTGAAGGTATCGGAGTCGGTTGCAGTGCCTACCGGAAAAGCAGAATCATTGTAGGTTGCGGTATCTGTAACTGTACCACTTACATTAATCTGCACTTGGTTAATATCATTTCCAGTTGGGTAGTTTTCTATCGCCCTAAAGAGGACATTATCGAGCGCCCCCGCCGCGATTTCAGCTTGATTAAACGTGACTGAGGTACCAAGTGAGGTACCCGTATTGTCATAGAATGCCCCTATTGAAGGGTCATCCAACGTCAAAGTAATGGATGTAAACGCCTCTTGCCCCCCTTCGACGCCTGATACCTGATCCGAAATAGTCGAATTGAAGTCGAGTTGAATGTAGGTGTCTTCGTAACCCACCGGATCTTGTCCAGCCTGACTGTCGTTATCAACAGGATTAAAGGCATCATCAAGAGAGCCCACGACATTCACCTCGATCGTAGGGTCCGTCTCCGCATCTGGCGCGACTTTGATGACGACGTCGGTAACTAACGTTTTCTCATCACCAGAGAGCGTATCTTTGGTCACTATGGTTAGAGGTAATCTAAAGTCACCCGAGTAATCGGCAGGCAAGTTAAGTAACAGCCCTGAGAAATCAGTTGGAACGCCCTGTTCAACGGTTGTCTCAAATACATATTTTCCATTAACAAAATCGACTTCACTGCTTCCCGCTAAACTAATTGGGAAAGTGCCTCCTGGGTTAATGGTCACGGAGTCATCAATGATAATGGTCACTTGGTCTACCGAAGCATCTTCTCCAGAGAAAGTGATCACACCATTTAGTGCTGCACCTAAATCAAGTTGCGTGTCTTCGATAGCGTCGACAACACTATTAGCATCCATTGTAATGTTAGCTGCAACCTCGCCTCCCCCAACAAGTACTTCTGGAAATGATAATGTCACTTCGCCTTCCCGAATAACGGCAGGAGATGACTCAACCTCAACACCATCACCGCGATCAACCACCGTACTAAAGATAGTCATCTTGATGTCATTGAATACGTCTGGAAGATTAGAAATAGGAGGGAAACCAAGACCATTAGGAGCACTTATGCTAAACAAGTCCTCATTGGTCACAACCCAACGACCATCGCCTTCATAAGCCGCGCCAATAACGAGTAATTGATTCAATACGTCATCTGACAATGGAGTCTTATTCGGGTCATTATTCGTTAATTGAATAACCAGTTGGTCAACTTCCTCAATAGCAGACGATGCATCGGTTTCTTGATATCGAATAACAAACTCATCCGTGGCGGATGGATTGTCGCTGTTGGTTGTAAACTTGAGTACACCAGTCAAAGGATCGGCGCTCACCGTACCCAAAGAACCAGTTCCAGCCACGTCGTCGACGATAAGCTGATTATCGATGCCATCATGAGTCTCAACAACGGGTCTTACGATAACATTGATCGTACCTTTAACCGTCGCAGTCGCAATACCCTCACCTGGGTTAGAAGAGTCCACATATTCGTGATCACGCTCCTCAACGTCTACCTCTGTCGTCAATGTGAAATCAACGCTAGAGTCCGTTGGCGGAGTCATTTGAATAAAGTTATTCGCTAGTGCAATTTGGGTAAATTGTTCCGGCGTTTGACTCGCGTCTTTAGGGGTAATTGTTAACGTACCCGCACCATCATTCACAACAGTCACATCACCATTTACGGTAGGTGTAACACCCGCTGGAATACCTGAAATCTTAATTGAAGTGAAATGCTCATCAGAGTCGATATAGTCAACGCCTTCAGGATGCCAATCGATGTTGATAGCAGTATCTTCGTTCCCGTTTGTGACGTTATTGTAGGTTGCTGAGGTATCGATGATAGGCTCAACCAACACTCGAATTTCTTGATCAAAAGAAAGTGTGTGACCGTCGTTTTCCGTTACGATCACTTTGCCTTGAATGTGGATATTCTCGGTCGAAGAGTCGACAGGTCGAATACGAATACCTGACGTTGTACCCGCCTCCGTAATATTAGCTTCATAGATAGGTTTTGATAAATCAGGGCTACCGCCAGGTCCGGTTTCGTAACCCACAAAGTTAAGATCAATAACCGTACCGTCACCATCCTCGATGATAACACCATCAGGAATACCCGATAAGATGACCGTTATTGATTCGGAACCATCGTCCGGTAATGGTGTAGTGCCTGTATCAGGCTTTCTCTCACCCGACAATACCGTAAAGTCAAGCAGAGCAAAGCTGTCGCCGTTTTGACTCTCTTGAATCGTCGTTTGAACGCCGCTTGCAGTACCATCTGTAATTGCGGTCCAATCGGTACCATTCGTCCCACCATAAGGTGTGTCAGCAACCCCTTTCACTTCAACGTTAACCGTTTTAGTACCGAGTATTTCTACATCGACTTGTTGTGGGTTGGTTGACAGGTTTGCAGTGTCCTTCACTACACCTGTAACATCAAAAGTGAAATCCACATTGCTGTGTTTAGTTGGAACCACCTCAACATTAGCCAAATCGGAATACGCTATTTCGTGGTAATTGGTACCACTGACAATAGGAACTACCGTGGTTGTACCTACAAAGTAAAGCACTGCGCCTTCTGTAATATTGCTGATACGAACAAACAGTTCTTCAGAGCCATCCGTATCGACCGACCCTGTCATGGTAATGACTTCGTCTAGCGTGAATGCATCTTTGTTAGCTAGCGGACCTATGTAATCAGGATCATCTATATTGTCTTCGTTAATCTGAATACGATTAACACTGAACTTTCCAGCATCCGCGTCAGCGGTGACATCAATAATGATGCTTTGCTCTACAGAACGGGCCTCAGTTTTATCATTTGCTCCGCCGTTGGCAGTATCTTCATAAGGATTCAGTGTTTCTTCTGTAACCGCTGTTGCTTTGAATTTAATCTGACCCGAGAAATTATCAATAGGGTTAACCACGGTGGTGTTAATGTCTTCTGCTGCTATTTTATATACACCATCCGCCGTCAGAGTAAGCACATTGCCGTCTTTATCAAGAAGCTCAAACTTCCCGTCGCCTTCGATAACTTCTAACTCATAGGTGATCGTTTCAGTTTGAGTGTTATCTTGTGATTCTGCATTCAGCTGTAGTGTGACATTGTCTTCATCTTCGTTGACTTGATACTGATAAGTGCTATTACCATCATCCCAAGTAGCAATATCCGCTACCGCTTCAATCTCGATTTTGAAGCTTGAGTTTACTTTGTGGTCAAGAGTGCCTCCATTATCGATCTCCAATTGATAGCGGATCTCAACACCATTACTATCTGAACCATAGTTTTGGTCAGGGACAAAGAACAGGTTATCGATAGTCGCAATAGTTTGTCTGACTTCACTCGGGTTTAATGCAAAGCTTTGTTGCATTTGAGGCGGTCCAAATAATATTTGACCGTTAGTTTCAGGCGTTAACTTGTGATACTCACCACCCTCAAAGTAATAGAACGTGCCTCTATGGTTACTGTTTTTTATAATCAGTTGACCGATAGACTCGCTGTTATCCCTGTCATTCAGGTTAACCTGAAGCGCAACTTGAGCTGGTGCATTAGGTAAACCGCTTTGGTTGTCTTGTATATTTTCAAGAATCGGAGCATCACCTGCAGCATATGGTATTGTTGAGTCTCTACCCGCATCCTCAAAGGTGGTCACTGTCAGCGCGATCTTCGACGAATTCCTATCCGTAATAGTGATGTCCAAGGGTGTCGATGACGTATCTGAATCGCCATCCTTCGCTGTTACATTAATAGAGAAATTAATTTCATCACCAACATGCTCTAAGTAATTATTGGCTCTAAACTCAATCTCACCATTTGAGTTTATTTTCAGTCGACCCAGCTCTCGAGGATCAACAGCGCCATTGATCTGCTCATATACTCGTACCTCTTGAGTACCACTATTTAAATCGAAGTCACTACTGTAAGACCCACTGTTCCCTGAACGGAAAACAATTCCACTTCCGTCAAATGCTTCAATTTTGCTCAGTTCCGCGCCATCGGCACCGACATCTGTAGAATCAGCAAACATATCGACTATAGAGCCGCGATAACCCTGACCTTCAACACGAGTAATCGATTGTGTTGTCACTAATGGAATATCATCAGTGACTGTTATTTTGAGATCAATCGCATTCGATTGGTCTTGATCAAAATCTTCAGCAACGATTGAGAAATCAAGATCTATCGCGTTCTCGTTTGCACCGTCAGGGTGCTTCAGTGGTTTAAACAATTCAAACTGATAACTGTTATCAGAGGTATCGAAAACAATCTCAAACACGGCTTCATTGCTGGTTACAGTTTGAGCAACATAGGTGAATGTTGTGCCGTTTTGTGAAACAGCTAGCCACTCTAAGCTTTCTCCATCGGAGGTTAAACCGGTCAAGACTAAATCTTCATCAACCAATTCATACTTCACAACGCCATCGGCACCTTCATCGACGGTGAACAGTCCATTGATAATGGTGTCTTCAGATTGATCCGAGCCTATGCCTGAAAGGTCGTCTTCATCGACAACCGTTTCGCCCGTCGGCGGCGTCATTACTGGAACATCATCAATGACTTGAATTGGTAGTTGATACTGGTTGGAGTCATCGCCATCACCGTCTACCGCCACAACATTAAATGGTATGGTTAGGTCATTTGATCCAGTAGCGTGATTTAGAGGGCCAAGTAAAGTGAATGTGTATGACCCATCGGTACCCAGTGCAAGAGTAAAAATCGGAGTCCCGCTTGTGGTCGCACCTTGGTAGGTAGTTGTGTTCGCAGCCCCAGTGACCTCAGTGATCGAAATCGCTTCATTGCCTGATGTCAGAGTAGTTTCTAGAGTGGCTACGTTACGCAGTTCGTAAACCTCTACTTGGTCTGCACCTTCTGTGGTCACAAACGAGCCTGTCGCTTGAGCCACAACAGAGCCTAAATCATCTTCATCAACAACAAACGTACTCGCGACTGTTGTATCCGTAATGACTGGTACATCATCAGTAATAGTCACCGTAAGAGGCTTAATTACTGAATCCGTATTGTCTTGGTCGACCGCAATAACTGGCAAGGTGAAGATTTGAACGTTATTACCTTGCACAGGCAGGTGATCTAACTCTTCTAACAATGTGAAGGTATATTGACCAAGCACCAAACTATCAAAAGTGATGGTGAAAATGTCCGTTTGGACACCACCGTTTTCTACGAAGCCAATATAATTGTCGCTGTTTAGAGGATCTTCTTTTAGCTTAACAACCAGACCATCCGATTTTAGGTCCCCAGTTGTGTTGAACTGCGCAGTATCAATACGGAAGTGGTTCACATCATCACTACCAGATGTAAACGTCATTGTTCCGGTTTGAGTGACCGTTATGCTCGGAGAGGTGCCATCAAGCAAGTTTGCTTCAGCCAAGGCGACTGGTGGTATGTTATCAATAACAGGTGGAGCACCATCTGAAATGGTAAGCGTAACGGTCGACGTGACTTCGTCACCATCTTTATCTTCAGACATGACCGTAATAGTCTTAACAATATCGCCCCCTGAATGATTGAGGTTGCGATTAGGTTCGAAACGGACATCACCTTCCAGAGTGATATACAGTTTACCTTCAGCAACAGGGAAAACCTGCTCTCCGGTTGTCCCCTGAACTAACGTGTACACGTTGTTATCGTAAGTAAACTGGGTAATCGTTGCCCCGTCGGCACTTTGGTTTGGCATGACATCGGCAGTACCTGTCGTGACAACACCAGCGGCTAAATCTGCAACCGTTGGTTCCGTAATGCTCAGCGTTTGATTTTGCATGCCTT
>NZ_JBGOOU010000030.1:0-72432 GCF_041439815.1 Vibrio sp. 1F279
TGATCTTATTCTTCGTGCCGGTTAATTAGAATGCGGGGTTCATGACGCGCTTACACTAAAGCCATGATCTCTCATATCTTTATTTAACGAATCTAATCTTCCCAAAACATCATCGAAGGTATCTTGCCAACCAAGCTCACCATAATATTGAAGCCCTATCTCCCCAATAATATAAAACTCACCATCTCTCTCAATCGTGATACCAGAGCCTGAATCCCCATGGATAATTAACCACTGCAAGTTACTTTGAGGCATGATCACTGGGTCATATTTGTACTCAGCTAACCATTTTTTGTCTGTGTCGTTGTACTTAACAAACTTTTTGCCGCCATTACGTCCGTTATAGTTGCCAAAGCCAACGCTATTTACTTCATAGACTTCTGAATGATCAAACATCCCTTTCTCAGGCAACTTCGCCGGCTTGATACCGGTGATTGGCGTATCTAAGCGCACCAAAGCAAAGTCGTAAATACCATCGGTAAATTCATACTCCCCCCACTCACCATCAGGGTCAGTAGTCGCACGTGACGTATGAACAACATTGTACTTGCCATTCTTATCTTTTTCATAAGAAGAACAAGTTACCGCATTTTCATATCCTTCACTTTTTGAACCTGACACATGATTTGCTGTGATAACCCAATACGGGTCGATTAAAGTGGCCGACCCTGCATTCATGTGGCAAGCAAAATCAAATTGAGTTTGTAAGGCAAACGCTTTGTGTTGAGTAACCGAGCGATCCATCTTGCCTATGCCCGCCTGCGCTGAAAAAGTAGCAACGATCGCTGATGCCAAAATAATTTTTTTCATGTTACTGAGCCTCTCTCAATTGGATAGCTTCAATAGCGTGGTAACCCTGTCTAGCTTCAAAGTCGAACTGTCTATGTTGACGTGTATAAGTGATTTCGACGATATCATCAGGAGATTGGGATTCGAAAACTATCGTATTTTTGACGCTGGTCATGTGAAAGGAAATATCATTTTTAATAGTGATACATTGCTTTTTAACACATGCGGTTACATCAGCAGAAGAGAGCCAATTGTGTGTATAAAGCTCTACAGAAAATCGCCCGCCTTTACCTGGCTGAACGTCAAAAGAGAAACCACTAGTGCCGACAAGTAAACCAGAAAAAGCTAGCTCTTGGTTGTAATCTGTAGAATCACCACCCTGCCAGTAATAACGGTTACCAATTGCGTTTTTGGTCTCTGAATTAGAAACTTGTCGTAATTCACCAATAACGTTTACGTCACCAATTAAAGCACTATTGGGTTTATCTTTTCTTTGATGCTCTCCATACAAGAAAACCCAATCTAAACCGTTCAAGTCAACGTCTCTTGCGTAACGATACTTGCCATCATTAAGTTCATAACCGATGAACTCACTAGCGATCGACAAAGTACCTGTACCAATTTCTGAAACATTACTTAATTTATTTAAATCGACCTCAACCTCACTGGCCGCTGCATTGGTTGTTAGCAATGCCAACATGCAGAGGTTCAATTTTGCACATTTTAATCTCATATTTTCGCCTCAGTATTAGTTCCAAGTAATTGTAGGCTAAAGATAAGTTGAAAATGTAAGGTGCTGTAAGGGCTTTGTTCATCACGATTCAAACCTCACCAACTGATAGTTGGCACGAATAACTACAAACCCAACCATACCAATAGTTGATGATGATAAATGGCGTTTGCCAAGCTTTTGACTAAAGGTGATTTACTTTCCAAGTAGTGACTCGACGCTCCTTACATATGCTTACAATAGGTATGGATAGTAATTGTATGTCATTAAGAATTTTTATTTCACGACGATAACAGCGATACCTATGCAAGTTCGTTTCATGTATACAACGAAAAAGCCCCACCAAATCATGGAGGGGCTCTGAAAGATCATTTTTGTGTACTCAAAAACTTAGTCGACATCTTGGTCGATAGCGTATTTTATCGCGAGACCGCAGATTGCCATCATAACGAATGGGATGGCGGCAGTCGTGTATTCTGCCCATGCCATATCAGCGAATGCTTTTGCCAGTAGTACGTGGCCGAGGATTAACAGAAGTGCACACACAATAGCAACGATAATCAACTTAACTTCGTTACCCATAGTCATTTTCAACATAACGGTATCTCCAATATTTGGTCTATCGATATTGAATCACAACTCGTTGGTCAAGAAGGCGTACAGTTGCATCGGAATCAGTCCGTACAGTTGGAATCATTGTCTTTTTTATGAGTGACTTACGGTTTTACGAGTGCGTAAGTTGATGCGCAAGTTTACCAAGTAAGAGCAGCGCTTGCTCTTTCTCTGCTGTGAGTTCATAAGAGAAGTTCAATCTAATCGCGTTGTCTACTCTGCCCAACTCGCTAAAGAGGTCTCCAGAGGCGACGCTAATGCCTTGAGCAATCGCTAACTGATGGAATTGTTGACTGTCGAATTTGGCAGAAAAACGAATCCATACAAAGTAGCCGCCAGCTGGATCTTCTATCTCGATGGAATGTGGGAAATATTGCTTAATGACCTCTATAAATCGCTTTTTTCTCACTAGAAGATTTTTACGCAATTTACGAAGGTGATTGTCGTAGCTTTCGTGTGTCAAGAAGTGCGCAACACCAAGCTGCACAGGAGCACTACTCGACAGCGTAGAAAGAAGCTGAAGTTTTTGAATCGCATCGTTAAAACGCGAACTCACCACCCAACCAACACGATAGCCAGGGCATAAACTCTTAGAGTAAGAGCCGCATAGCAACACTAAGTCTGTTTTATCAAATGCTTTTAGCGGTTTAGGTTTATGCCCTTCGAAATATAGGTCGCCGTAAACATCATCTTCGATAATATAAGTCTTGTATTGTTCAGCAACCTCAACCACTCGGCGCTTCGCATCTTCAGACAAACTTGTCCCTGTCGGGTTTTGAAACGTCGTCATCAGCCAACACGCTTTCACATCCTGGTTTTGTAGTGCGCTTTCAAACTGCTCAATATTCAATCCATTGATTGGACAAACATCCACTTCGATAGGGTTGAGTCCTAACCTCTCGACAGCTTGCAGAGCACCATAGAAAGCGGGAGATTCAATCACAACGTAGTCACCGGGCTTGGTTACAGTTTGAAGGCTCAAGTTAAGCGCTTCCATCGCACCAGAAGTAATCACGATATCTTGATGGTTGACGGTAATACCTTGCTGCAGGTAACGTTGAGCGATTTGTCTTCTTAGGGACTCACTGCCCGGTGGCAGATTATTGATCACACTAGCACCTGTCATCTTCCTTCCCGCACTGGCGAGGTTTCGAGTCAAGGTAGGCAAAGGAAAAAGGTCAGGATCTGGGAATGCTGATCCAAAAGGAATAACCCCCTCTGCCGAACTCGATTTCAAAAAGTCGAATAAGCGATCATTAATGGCTTTCTTTTTGTGTACTAACGGCAGTTCATAATCAACGCCGTCCACACGTGGTGCAACAAAGTAGCCCGACTGAGGCTTAGCGATGATCCACCCTTCGCTTTCTAACAATTGGTAGGCTTGTAAGACAGTACTATTGCTGACGCTGTAATTGCGACAACTCATGCGGACGGAAGGGATCTTTTCTCCTGAACGCCACGTGTTGTTCGCTATCTGAGTTCGAATATCCTTTGCAAGCTCTTCATAACGCGCCATCTAATTGTACTACCTAGAGAAATTCTAATAAGCCTGAGATTTTATCACTAACGTTAACAACTATTGCTGCTATCCATATGATTGAGCCTAATTTCTATAATAGTGTGAATTGGTTCACAGATAACTTTGTATGCTTTGCTAAGTTTGTAACCAAGGCGAGAGCCAAGTTCGTTCTACGCCTCTATAATTTGATGTAATCCAAAAAACATGCGAGATAAAAATGAAAAAAATAGAAGCAGACCAGTTAAGTTATAAAGGAGAGTCAAACGGTGTTCATAGTTGGACAACACCGAGTGGCCAGCCATATTACTGGCACCCAGACTGGCTCCATATCGCTGAAGATGCAACAGGCTCACATCCAAAGCAGGAGATCGACGTCGATCAAGACCAAGCACCAACTGAGAAACACGCGGTGTCTGCTATTCTGAAACACCTAAACCAATGGGCATCAGACAAACTAGCATCTCACCCAGACATTGAAACCAACTCAATTGAATCTGAAATCAATCTGAAAAAGTAATTTGATTAGAGGTAAGTAGTCGTCAATCACTCTCGACTTTACTCAAATATATCGACTGAATAGTCTCGTATTTCAACCGGGACTATTCAAGTGTCTTCATAAAAACTGCCGTAATAACACCCATCTAGCTAACAATTATCTAACACAAACCAATTTTTTGTATCATTCAACAAAAGCTATCGATAGAATCCCCGACCTTATTCACACTCGCTATACTAGCCATACATACCTACCAACCTCGTGAATTAATACACAAAATACGTATTCGTAAACTTAGGAATAGTTGCGAGACCTTAAGATGAAAATGAACAAAGGCTTATCGATGGATACTTCAAATTACAATCAATCGCTAACGACTCAATTATACGTCATCGCTGGCGTGCTATTTGGCACCTACGGCAGTCGGGTATGCCCGATGCTCGAAAGCTTAACGACGTTAGAAATTTTCACCCAAGTCAGTAGTGTCTTTATCTTATTGTGGCTAGCGCGTCATTATTTGCTATCGCAACACACCTTAGTCAAACAAGGTCGATTTGCACAACTCGATACTATGTTGTTCTTTGCCGCGAGTATTCCTTTCGCGCTCTACTACAACCTAAGCTACGACTTCACGATAGACAGTAACTTGAAAGTGCTGTTTGGCATGAGTCTATTCGGTTTCTTTACCGGTACCATTCTTCAACTGAAAGCGAAGCTTAGCCAAATAGATGAAATGGAGATGACTGGGCAATTTGACTTCCACCTGATGGGTGAAAGAAGTTCACTGGTTAAACAAATGATTGGTTTGGTCATCGTGCTTCTGGTAACACTGACCACCATGCTGACTATGGTGGCCGTCAAAGACATCTTCTGGCTAGAACACAACCCCGGTCGTTTGCTAGATGGTACGGGCAAGATCAGCGTGATCAAAGAGTTCATTTATTTGGCGGTTGTACTAGGTGGATACGCGATAACCATCATGACTCTATGGAGCCAGCTGATTAAACGTATTCTTCTAAGCCAAGAGCACGCATTAAGTAAAGTAACTAATGGTGAGCAAGGCGTTCGCTTACCTATATTCAGCTACAACGAGCTTGGGTCAATAGCATCTATGACCAATACCATGCTTGATAGCCTCGAAAACGCTCAAGACGAAGTAAAAACCACACGTGACGTCGCGATTGTTAGCTTATCTGCACTAGCTGAATCTCGAGACAATGAAACTGGCGCCCATATTTTACGAACTCAAGAATACGTAAAGGTACTCGCACTGGAGCTCAGCAAATCTGAAGCTCACGCGATCTTATTAACACCCAACTATATCGAGCTGCTTTATAAATCTGCCCCACTGCATGATGTAGGTAAGGTTGGAGTACCTGACAGTGTGCTGCTAAAACCGGGCAAACTGACGGATGAAGAGTTTGAGATAATGAAAGGTCACCCTGCTATTGGCGCCGAAGCGTTATCTATTGCAGAAAAGCAATTGGGAAGCAGTTCTTTCTTAAGAGTCGCGAAAGAGATTTCTCTCACTCACCACGAGAAATGGAACGGCAGCGGTTATCCCAACCAACTGTCCGGGGAAGATATTCCTCTGTCCGGCCGCTTAATGGCATTGGCCGATGTTTATGACGCATTAATATCGAAGCGAGTTTACAAGCCAGCCTTTACTCATGAGCAAGCGAAACAGATTATCTTGGAAGGTAATGGGACCCATTTTGACCCGCAAGTTGTCCAAGCTTTTCTGGCCGTCGAACAAGAATTCGTTTCAATTGCCGCGACCTACAAGGATGGAAAAAACATGCAAAGTGAACTTGAACGAGAAAGCTTTGTTGCTCAACCTGCTTAGTCTTTTCGAAAACCACTAACTATACAGGCTCCGACTATACAGGTTACAGTAAGTTATGGGGTGTTATACAGGCTACAATAGTTATATAGGTTAGATCGCAGAGTGATTTTCTGAGTCAGCTTCATTCGAGTGTTAAGTTAAGCGAAACAGGAATAGTGACTGAGTAAGATTCTATAAAAAACCAGCATATATATGCTGGTTTTTTTTGGTTTAGAAGAAACACTATCTTAGTAGTTGTACACCACCAAGAGCTACACCTGGGTTCTTCCCTTTGCTATCCAGATTTTCTACTTCATATACCCATTTTAGGGTCGTGGTATCGTCTGGTAAATCAACTTGGTGAATACCGTAGCGGCCTACCTTAGTGCCTCTAGGTACACTGACTGAAGAAGAACCGATAGAAGGTAAGCTAGACCACTGATTCCCTGATTTTGCTAACGCGCCATCAATAATATTGTCACCAACGCTATATGCCTTCCATACTTCAGTGCCATTCGCGAATAATTTAAGCGTACCTTTTGGTACGTCTTGAGCACCAGTCCAGCCTTTTCCAATAACAGCGGCTCTAAAACGAATGGCCTTCCAGCTTTGTCCGCTTTCAGCTGTAACTGACACTTCAGGCTTTTTATCTTCACCACCAAGGTAGAGGTGACCTTCCCAGTTAGTGATATCGGCAGGGTTTTGTGTCCAACTATGATTAAATTGGTCAGTTGTATTGCCATCATCCCAACCAAACAGACAATCCCCATTCTTAGTGACTGTACATTGAGGGTAATTAGCACCAGAGTTTGCTTCAGCATAACTGAAAGATAAGTTCTGAATACCCGTTTTGAGTGAGTTACGAACAGACCATACTTTTCCGGTTTTACCATCAAAATCAATGCGCCAATATAAAACATCGCTTGCTGGGTCTAGATTGACAGTGTGCGAACCTGAAGCAGCAGAACTAGCACCTGATTGAACTTCTAACCAAGTGCTATTATCTGTACTGGTATACACTTTGTAAGCACTTGATTTAGATACTTTCCAAGTGAACTTATGGTTACCCTTGAATGGGAACGATTGTCCATTATATGGTCGCGGTGTATACGCATACTTTAAGCTATCATTAGCAAGCGCCACCATGTCACCATCAGACAAAGCAAATGAGCGCATCTCGATATTATCAACCAAGATATTACCTGCTTTTTGCTCAGACTTTATATTAGCTGTAGCATCTTTGCCTGCATCCATCCAAGGCTTAGAAATGATCAACCCTTGGCTTGTGCCCGCAGACAAACGGCTACCCGCCCCCCAAACACCCGCATAACCATCAGCCAACTCCATATCATCGCTTTCTTCTTTACTGCGACTGTAGTTGTTAACTAGCGTAGCTTGCTTTCCATTAACCCAAATAGAAACTTTTTGAGTGGTACGATCAACACGCACTGCGACAGTATTCCATTGACTGAGGTTAAGTGCCTCTTTGGTTGTAACAGACACCTTTCTAAGGTCACTTCCACCCGCATAAGCAGCAAGTTGACGCGAAATCATGAACCACTCTAGTGTTCCTTCGTTCGTTAACTTAAGTTGGAACCCATCAACCCAAATGCCCTTACTAACGAGATCAATTGGATGTTCTAGCTTGACTTTAGGTTTCACTTTGAGTGACAAAGTAAAATCGTCTTCACCGAAATCGAAATCATGTCCGTAGTGGAACTTATACTTATAAGATTCCTGAACATCGTTCTCTAGTAAGTTAGATTTTACTGACTCGTAAGCACCTAGTTTTAGTGTTTTCGAATTCGCGTAACCTTGGTTAACCCAAACTTCAGAAACTTCCTGCTTACTCGACTCTTTTACAACAGCAACTTGTCCTGCCAATCCTGTTTGAGCGTTCACCATCCATAAGTCATCAACAGGTGCGTCTTCAAAATCGAAACGAGCATATAGATCTGGAGTCGTAACCTTGACATGAACAACGTCACGATCGAACAGTTTCTTGCCATCAGTAATGATGTAGTGGAACTCATCCTCACCAATAAAGCCTTTTGGTGCTTTATAGGTGACTTTCCCATTTGTGATACTGAGCTCAGCACCTTGTGCCGAGTATTTATCAACGTTGTGGATAGAAATCTTATCGCCATTAGCATCTACGTCATTTTTCATGACATCTAATGCCGTCGTGCTATCACGTTTTACACTAAAGTGGTCAATTTTAGCCGAAGGAGGCAGAGGGTAATCCGCAGGTCCAACAAGATTTCTTCTTAGACGGTTATTTTTATAAATATTGAAATTGATATCGTCAACGTGCGCTTCACCACCTTGAATTCCGTGGCCTTCAGCAGAAGTACTATGCCCTGTGCCTAAGTAGTGCGCGGTTTCATGCAATACAACGCCATCAGCACCAATGATGTCACCTGGAGAGCGAACAATACTTCCGAAGTTTACACCTAGAATCCAGTTACCTTTCAGCCACAACATTCTATGTTTAAGGTCCCAACCTCGCGTTTTTCTTTGTTCATCCCACCATTTTATAGCAGCGACTCTAATGGGTTCATTCTCGTGTTGGTACCCCCAAGTCTTACAAGCGTCATGAGAAGCGCTTTTTTTACAAGTTTGGTAATGGTCGTCCAGATAGCCCCAAGTTTCTATCAACACATCATTGACAGAGAAACGTAACAAAGCATCTCGACTCAAAACATAATCAACCAAGTTAATGTAGTAGTCGACGAGCACCATCGCATCATCCAAGTTGCTATCCGCTTCTTGAACAAACGCTTGGTAAGAGACATGAACTGCCACTTTTACTTTGTGCAGCTGAACTTGCGTTTTGTCTTTAGCAATTAAGTTATCTAAACCCGATGTTGGTGCACTCGGGTGCTCATCTACGGTTTTAATTGCTTTTTGCATGTTGTCTAAAATTGCAGACTGCGGCGTAACCGAAGCTAAGTTTTGAGCTGTTGCTGTTAGCTTCTTAGCGGAAAGACCGCTTATGATGTCCGCTTTTTCAATTGTCCATACTCTTTGACTACCACGGAACGCTGTCACATAGAGTTTATTTTTACTGGTCAGTGCGGCAATAACTTGCGTATTCTCATCACTGGTATCAACACCACGATAAACACGAATCGCTGGCGTATTAATAGTACTGGATGGTGCATTCCCATTAATACGGTGATCCCAAAGATATACTTTCATATCGGGCTCTCTGATCGAGTAACGATGGAGCTCTAACGTACGCTTTTTACCATTAACCGTAATTGCCACTGAAAGATCTGGGGGTGATGCTTTCGTAGGGTTGTAGACCATAGGTTTATGGCCTTCGTTTTTGCTATCTTTGCACCCACCAGCCATGACTACCGCTAGTACCACAAAACATAGACTCAGTATTTTATTCATTCTATGTGGTTCCCTTATATCGACCAGTCTAAAGATGAATAAAAACCATAGTAATAGCAATGAATTACGTTGAACAAAACAACGCCAACGTACAGCCTATCAAAGGACTGTCTTTCAAAAGGGAGCGTGATTTAACTATGTAAATAAAAAAGCCCAGCGTACAAATACGCTGGGCTATTAAAGTTTAAAAGAAAAGTACTACCTTATTAGTTGTACGCCTCCTATAACGGCTCCGGGGGTCATTCCTTTGCTATCTAAGCGTGAGCTTTCATATTCCCATTTGAGCTGTGTGACATTTGCAGGGAGATCAATAAAGTGAACGCCATACATATCAGATTTCACTTTACGAGGTACACTTACTGCATAGGTACCGATAGAGGGGAGTGACGCCCACTCTGTACCTGCTTTAGTCCAAACCTCATCACCGATATTATAAGCTTTCCATACTTCCTTCCCATTTGCATACAGCTTCAGTGTACCTGAAGGGTAATCGTCCGCACCGGTCCAACCTTTGCCCGCCGCAGCTGCTCGAAAACGAACACCAGACCACTCACCGGTTGGAGTATCAACTTGTAAGCTCAACGTTTTTTGTTTACCACCAAGATATATATGGCCTTCCCAGTTAGTAGTCCCGCCGTTGTCAATTGTCCAAGTATTACCATATAAGTCGTTATAACCATTTTGCGTTGCTGGCCAACCAAATAAGCAGGTTACACCTGATTTGACTTCACAATCAGGTATTGCGGCACCGTTACTAATTTCAGAGTGACTGAATGCGACTTCTTGACGACCATTAACTAGATTATTTCGAACCGACCACACTTCGCCGACAGAACCGTTCACGTCGACACGCCAATAAAGCGCCTCATCGGAGGCATTGAGCGCGACAGTATGTGAACCCGAACTACCATTACCAATTTTTTCAGTAGACCAAGACTTTCCATCACGGCTAATCATTAACTTGTAAGCCGATGACTTAGACAATTTCCAGCTCAGTGTTTTGCTTCCTGAGAAAGCAATGCCTTCACCATTATATGGACGCGGTGCATAAGGATACACATAATTGTTGTTGGTCAATTTTGATATCTGATCATCTGTAAGTGCAAATGACCTCAACTCTACGTTATCGATACGCAAATAGCGGCTCTGGCTTTTTTGTAACTCCTGCTTGTGTACTTCGTCCGTATCCCACCATGCTTGCCCGATAGTCAAACCTTGACTGATACTTGACGCTCTTCGGCTACCTCCGCCCCATAAACCAGCATAACCTTTAGGAAGATTAACCTCATTTTGCGCTTCATCGACAAGCGACTGTTTAACCCCATCAACCCATAAGCTTGCTTGATTCGTTGTTCGGTCAACTCGCACAGCAATTGCATGCCATGCGCTATCAGCAGGTAAAGGTGACTCCGTCGTCATTTTTACAATGCGGTAATCAGTACCGCCTTTATGCATAGCGTATTGACGAGACTTCATGTACCACTTTAGTTTTCCATCTTTCAGTAGTCGTAAATGGTAGCCTTCTCTCTCCATTCCACGGTTAACCAAATTAATGTCATGAGGAAGTCTAGTTCCAACTTTCACTTTCAATGAAACCGTGAAGCTATCATCACCGAGATCAAATGCATGACCGTAATGAGTATTATATTTAAACGACTCAGGTACATCGTATTTGCTTTTGATTGACCTTACCGCTTCATGAGCGCCCAGCGTTAATGTCTTTCCATAGGAATCGTTAGTCACTGATTGTGAGTAATCAACCCAAACATCCTTCCCTGAACGCCAATCACGACTAACATGAAGCTGACTTGCTAGTCCGGTCTGTTCATTAGGAATCCAAAAATCTTCAATCGCGCTTTCAAATCCGAATCTAGCGTACAAACCAGGGCTTGTTACTCTTAAATGAACCTCTTCACGATCATACAATTGTTTTCCATGATGCGTAGTTGAGTCAGTGATTTGATAAAAGAACGAATCTTCTCCCACAAACCCTTTTGGTGGGGTATAGACCAGTTTATCTCCGACGATCTTAACTTGACCGCCTTGAACGGTAAGCGAGTCCACTTTATTTATCGATATCGAATCACCATTTGCATCAAAGTCATTTTTCAACACATCTAATGTTTTCGCTGTATCACGCAACACACCAAAGTGATCAATTTTAGCCGATGGGGGTAACGGGTAATCAGCAGGGCCAACAATCGCTCGTCTGGCTACGCGGTTTTTGTAACCGACAAAACCAATATCTCCCACGTGCGCTTCACCACCTTGTGAGGTTTCTTCCTCGCCACCAGTATGGTGCCCCGTACCTAAATAGTGTGAGGTTTCGTGTAAAACAACACCATCCGCTTGAATCAATTGACCCATCGAGCGAACATAAGATCCCCAGTTCACACCAACAACCCCACTGCCTACCAAATCAATCATGCGATGTCGAACATCCCAATGGCGCGTTTTTCTTTGGGCATCCACCCAACGTCGTGTTGCGTTTTTAATTGAGGTATTCTCATTTTGGTAACCCCAGTCTTTACATCTATCGTGACTGCTACTCTTTATACAGTTATTGTAGTGACTCCTTAAATGCCCCCATGTTTCAATAAGAACATCTTGCATAGAGAATCGAATTAACGCATCACGACTATACACATAGTCCACTAAGTTTATGTAGTAATCAGCTAAAACCATAGCATCATCAAAGTTACCGTCAGCTTGCTCTTTAAAAGTCTGGTAACTAATTTGAACAAATGCATTTATCTTACTCAGTTTAATGTCTGACATATTTGTTGGTAAGATATTGTCTAGACCCGAAACTGGGTTATCCGGATTTTTGTCTATTGGCTTAATCGACTTCTGAACCGCATCTAATATACTGTTTTGTCGAGACACAGAAGAAAAGCTAGACTTCAGCGGTTGGATAGTACCCGCTGATTTACCACCAGTTACCGCTGCATCCTTGATCGACCAAACTCGGTGGCTACCACGAAAAGCAGTTACATATAATTTATTTTTAGTGGCAAGAGCCGCTATAACTTGAGTATTTTCATCACTCGTATCAACGCCTCGGTAAACACGAATGTCCGGAGTTTTAATAGTACTCGAAGGGGCGTTCCCGTTAATACGATGATCCCATAGATATACTTTCATATCGGGCTCACGAATAGAGTAACGATTCAGCTCTAACGTACGCTTTTTTCCATTAACAATAATTTCAACAGAAAGCTCTGACGGTGATGCTTTCGTTGGCTTATAGACCATAGGTTTATGGCCTTCATTTTTGCTATCTTTACAGCCCCCAGCAGTGACCACTGCTAAAGCCACGAAAAACAGACTCAGTGTTTTCTTCATTCTAAAGAGTTCCTTCATGTTTACCGCCCTAAACATGAACAAAAACAACATTGTTAGCAATGAATTACGTTAAACAAAACCGCATCGACGCACAGTCATTTCAAATGGAAATGCCGAAAAATTCCATAAATCAAATTTTCGAAGCTATTGGTTATAAATCGTTTTAATAAATTCTAGGTTTTGAGTTGTAACAACCTTGTATGAAAGGTATAAATACCGGAGTTATTATTACCTCCCTCTCAATTGACATGGATGAAGATTATGTTTGAAAAAGTGTTAGCAGCTCCCGCCGATCCTATTCTCGGCCTTACTGAAGAATTTAAAAAAGACTCTCGTGAAGAGAAAATTAACCTTGGTGTTGGCATCTACAAAAATGAAGATGGTCAAACGCCAGTACTTAAAACAGTAAAGAAAGCAGAAGCTGCACTTCTTGAAAACGAAAAAACCAAATCTTACCTAACGATTGAAGGTACCGCTGAATACGGTCTAGCGGTTCAGAAACTGCTTTTCGGTTCAGATGCAGAGATCGTAACGTCTCAACGCGCTAAAACAGCACAAGCTCCAGGTGGTACAGGTGCACTTCGCGTAGCGGGTGAATTCATCAAGCGCCAACTGGGTCACGTGAAAATCTGGATCAGTAACCCAACTTGGGCTAACCACAACGGCGTTTTCGCTGCTGCCGGTATCGAAACAGCTCAATACTGCTACTACAACGCTGAAACCAAAGACAAAGACTTCGCAGGCATGGTTGCTGACCTAGAGAAAGCTTCTGAAGGCGACATCGTTCTTCTTCACGGCTGCTGTCATAACCCAACAGGCATCGACCCAACAACTGAAGAGTGGGAAGTACTGGCTAAGTTAGTTGCTGAGAAGAAACTGCTTCCTCTATTCGATTTTGCCTACCAAGGTTTTGCTAAAGGTGTTGAAGAAGATGCAGCTGGCCTGCGCATTTTTGCTAAATACAACAAAGAGATTCTTGTTGCTAGCTCGTTCTCTAAGAACTTCGGCTTGTACAACGAGCGTGTGGGTGCATTCACTCTGGTTGCAGAATCTGCAGACGTAGCAACAACAGCGTTCTCTCAAGTTAAGAGCATCATCCGCTCTATCTACTCTAACCCACCAGCGCACGGCAGTGCTGTCGTTACTCACATCCTTGGTGATGCTGATCTACGTGCTGAATGGGAAGCAGAAATAGCAGAAATGCGTGACCGTATCCAAGAGATGCGCGAGCTATTCGTAACGACACTGAAATCTGAAGGTGTTGATGCAGACTTCACATTCATCGAGCGCCAAAACGGCATGTTCTCTTTCTCTGGTTTAAGCAAAGAGCAAGTAACTCGCCTGAAAGACGAATTCGCTATCTACATTGTCGGTTCTGGCCGTATCAGCGTAGCGGGCATGACGAAGTCAAATATGGGTCCTCTATGTAAAGGCATCGCTGCGGTTCTTTAATCGAAAAAGAAACCTGCACTTGCAGACCAATAGATATGCAAAAGCCAGCTATTAAGCTGGCTTTTTTGTGTCTGCCTCCTTTATATGTCAGTTTTTAAGACGCTTAGTCTATATATCGCTAACTAATACTCTAGGAAGAACTCTACACCTAGCTCGTTAGTGCGTTCACTACGAATCTTACCTTCGCCATTTCTGTGTTGGTAAGAGCCACCAATCGCAAATTTGTTGGTCACTAAATAGCGTAAACCTAGGTGGTAGACTTCCTCGTCAAACAAGTCACTGCGATTCACTTGTACACTGCCGTTCGCTATCCAACGTTTCGCAAAGCCATAGTTGAGTTCCGCTTTTATTCCTTGGATAAACTCCGTGTCAGACGAGCGAGTAATGTTAGTTCCATTATCTTCGACTTCCCCCTTAGTAATACCAAGCAGGTAGTAAGCCACTATATCTAGATCTCGCTTAATACTGTAACGGTACCCAATGCCCGGCATAAGGGTATCCATTCGAGTTGTTGATTCATCTGGGTGAATGAAACGAGCACTGTAGTCACCCAACAATAGCCAATCATCCGTTATCGCATAGCTAATACCTAATCCATAGGATGATGCATTGTTATTGCTGCCTGCATCTTCATTCAAACTTCCCGAATGAGCGGTGGCGTATATATGGTCATAATCCAGAATATCCACACTGTGAGTTTCGGCCCACGAACTTGAAGAAAACATAAAAATTGCAGACACTAAACTAAGTTTCCACTTCGGCATTCCTATCATCCTTTAACTGTCACCCTATTATTTGAAAGATTAGTCTATCCCTAAGACTTTAAAAAGGTTTTAGCTCACAGATTGATTTGTGACGGCAAAATATTATCAAATGTTGTACCATGAAATCATACAAACCAATGGATGATCATTATGGATGCTGAGTTATTAGAGATTCAAAACTTTCTGGCACAATACCCCCCTTTCACAGAACTCCCAGAGGAGATGTTGGCGAAAGTGACCAGTAGCGTCGAAATTTCTTATTACCGCCAAGATACCCCTATCATTCACTTTGGTGATCAGATTAACGACCTTTACATTGTTCGAAGCGGCGAAGTAGAAGTCTATCGTCGTAAAGGTGAGCTCTATAACCGGCTGGATGAGGGACACTTATTTGGCCAAATGGGGCTACTCACCAACAATAAAGTTCGCTTCCCGGTAAAAGCAACAGAAGACACCCTACTCTACTGTATCCCTGAACCTATTTTCCAAGAACTCTACGACAACTATGATTCATTCGCTGACTTTGTCGAAGTAGAAGATAATGCGCGACTTCGTCAGGCTAACTCAGACAGCAACGACGCTAACGATCTAACCACGTCAAAGGTAAAGACGCTGCTGACTAGCGAAGCGCCAATGATCGAAAAAACACGAACCATCCAACAAGCTGCTACCATGATGGCACAAGATAATGTTTCATCTTTGCTGATCATCGACCCGGATATTGTTGAAGATGATGAAGACGATTCGACGCCCGTTATTGGCATCATTACCGACCGTGATCTGTGTACCCGAGTTTTAGCAGAAGGACTCGATCCATCGGATGAAGTATCAAGTGTAATGACAGCAGAGGTTATCTCGCTCGATCATAATGCCTATGTCTACGAAGCCATGATGACCATGCTTCGCTACAACGTGCATCACCTACCAGTACTAAAAGATAAGAAGCCTATTGGTATTATTGAAGCGACCGATATTGTACGTTACGAATCTCAAAACTCGCTGTTATTGGTAAGCAGCATCTTCCAACAGCAAAGCATCGAAGATCTTAAAGTCCTTTCTGAGCAAGTAAAAGACAGCTTTGTGCGCTTGGTTAACGAAGACGCCAACGCCCACATGGTGGGTACCGCAATGTCGGTAATTGGCCGTAGCTTTAAACAACGAATTATTGAACTAGCCGAAGATAAACTCGGTAAAGCGCCGATCCCTTATTGTTTCCTCGCGCTCGGCTCAATGGGGCGTGATGAGCAGCTGCTCGTTACTGACCAAGATAACGCAATTATTCTTGATGATACCTACGATGAGAAAAAGCACGGTAAGTACTTTGAAGAGCTGTCGACCTTCATTTGTGATGGCTTAGACCAATGTGGCTATGTGTACTGTACCGGTGACATCATGGCCACTAACCCAACTTGGCGTATGACACGTCGACAATGGGAAGAATGCTTCGCTGATTGGATTGATGATCCAAACCCGAAAGCACTGCTGAACGCCTCTATCTTCTTTGATTTAGATGGTGTTTATGGCCGCTTAAAATGGGCAGAACAGTTAAATAGTTTTATTGTAAGACGTGCGCGTAAGAACAACCGTTTCTTGGCGTGTCTTGCTCGTAACGCACTCAACCGAACACCGCCTCTGGGTTTCTTTAAAGATTTCGTAATGGAGAAAGATGGTCGTCATAACAACTCGATCAATCTTAAACGTCGTGGTACCGCACCACTTGCCGATCTAATCCGTGTTCACTCTTTAGCAGTCGCATCTCGCTCTAAGAACTCATTCGAACGTTTAGATGACATTATCGACGCAGGTATTTTGCCAAAAGGTCGAGCTCAAGACTTGAAAGATGCGATGGAATTCATCTCTTTAGTTCGTATTCGCCACCAAGCACACGATGTCGACAACAACATTGAGCCTGATAACAACATTGAGCCAGAGAACCTTTCTGACTTCGAGCGACGTAACCTGAAGGATGCATTCCAAATATTAAGTAATGCGCAGAACTTCCTTAAGTTTCGTTATCAAGCTAGCAATAAGTTTAAGTAGGCGCTATGAACAAACTATTCAGATCACCTGCAGTCGATTGGCCATTTAAGTTTGCTCAGAAATTGGAACGAGCGAGAGACGAGCGCTTAAAGCAATTTTATAGCCAGCCTCTTCCTGCACCTGATACGCCATTATCAGAAGTGACTTTCTTAGCTGTCGACTTTGAGACAACGGGTTTAAACCCAAACAAAGATGGCATCATTACCATTGGTCTAGTTCCGTTTACGCTAAATCGAATCTACCTAAGACAAGCCAAGCACTGGACCCTGAGACCAAAGCAGAAATTGGAAGAAGACTCGGTTGTTATCCATGGCATCACTCACAACGACATCATTGATGCGCCAGACTTAAGTGAAGTATTAGATGAGATCTTAGAATCAATGGGCGGCCATATCCCAGTCGTTCATTATCGCCGCATCGAGCGTGATTTCTTGGATAACGCGTTGAAGGTCAGATTAGGTGAAGGAATTGAGTTTCCAGTCCTCGACACGCTCGAGATTGAATCTCAAATCCAAAACAAACTGGCCGGCGGTCTATGGAATAAGCTAAAAGGTAAGAAGCCTGCGTCAGTAAGGCTTGGTCAGAGCCGTCGTAGATACCACTTGCCTGACTATACTCCGCATCATGCGTTAACTGATGCGATTGCGACAGCGGAGCTTCTACAAGCACAGATTGCGCACCATTTTAGCCCTGATATGCCTGTTAAAGATTTCTGGTTATAGCTAGATAAACTAGTCGCTGTTAGTTACTGACTAATAAGTGCTCACCTCAGAACTAAAAACGCTCACATCTTCTAGATAGTGAGCGTTTTGTTTTGCGCATGATTATCTTTTAAGCATGAATAGAAAGTCTACTCGGCTGTCGGGCCAACCAATCTCATTTCCCAATCTTCAACTTCGCCAGTTTGAAGTCGACGTTCTACGAGCGTGCCCCAAGATTCCACTAGAGGCAGCTCCGCCAATTCTCTAAGCTCTTGTTTATCCAAACAACCCGTGAACACCGCACCCATAACCCGGCTTAACGTCCATTCTGGGTAAGGTCTTTCACACAGGATAATCTCATCGCCGGAGCCGATATCACCCTCTTCCAAAACACGGAAGTACCAGCCAGTTCGAAGGGTGTCTTGTAGCCTTTTCGCCATATCATTTTGATCGAATCGTACATTGAGCTTCCAACAAGGCATACGACCTTGTGAAACTTCCAGCAAGGTTGAACCAATTCGAATCTTATCTTTTAAACAAATGGAAGCTTCAGTCACCCCACTTGAACTTATGTTCTCACCAAATGCACCTTCAGATTGGAAGATTGCTTTGTCGCCCAACTCCTCCTGCCAAATTAAGTAGTGCTCGCTTGGGTAGATATGAAGGGCTTTCTGAATACCACCATGAAAGCGAGGGTCGCCTTGCTCATCGTTAATAAATCCAAGCTCAGTGGTGTATTGGCGCTCAGATAAAACCTGCTTATTGATAGCACTCTGTGTACCGTGAGCAAAAGCAACAACCTTACCGCCCAAAACACTGTTTACTGTACCTAACTTCTTCATACCCTTCCTTTTCAGCAAGTAAAAAAAGAGAAGCTTTCGCTCCTCTTATTGTGAAATACGCCTTAATTAAGCGTATTTCTCTTCAAAGTCTTTCATGAAGCTGACTAATACTTGCACGCCTTCCAGAGACATCGCGTTGTAAAGTGATGCTCGCATCCCACCTACCGCTCTGTGGCCTTTTAGTGATTTCAGACCAGCAGCATCAGCCAACTCTAAAAACTTAGCATCTAGCTCTGGTTTCGCTAATTGGAATGGCACGTTCATTCTTGAACGGTTTACTGTATGAACATCGTTTCTGTAGAAAGCTGAGCTATCAATCGCATTATAAAGCAGCGCAGCTTTCTCTTTGTTCACTAATTCCATCGCTTCAACACCACCTTGAGCTTTCAACCACTTGAATACGAGGCCTGATAGGTACCAAGCATACGTTGGCGGTGTGTTGAACATTGAGTCTTTTTCAGCAAGTACTTTGTAGTTAAGAATGCTCGGCAATACGTCGTTTGCTAGCTCTAGCAGATCATCACGCACGATAGCAATGCAAATACCAGCAGGGCCTATATTCTTTTGAGCGCCAGCGTAGATAACACCGTACTGAGACACATCGATCTTACGAGACAGAATGTTAGATGACATATCCGCTACGATTGGCTTATCCGTTTGAGGAAGCTCACTGATTTCAATACCATCGATGGTCTCATTTGGACAGAAATGTACATACGCCGCTTCCGGGTCGATTTTCCAATCTTTAGCTGGAACAACCGCTGCTTTGCCATCAATTGACGTCTTGGCGTTGAATACATCGATTTCGCAATATTTGCTCGCTTCAGTCACTGCACTTTCTGCCCAGTAACCCGCATCAATGTAAGTCGCTTTCGTCGCGTCACCTAAAAGGTTTAGAGGAACAGCAGCGAATTGAGCACGAGCGCCCCCCTGACAGAAAAGAACTTTGTAGTTGTCTGGGATGTTCAGAAGATCACGTAGGTCCTGTTCGGACTCGTCAGCAACTTGAATAAATTCCTTGCTGCGATGGCTGATTTCCATCACGGAAGTCCCTAAACCATTCCAATCAATAAAGTCCGCCTGCGCTTGTTTCATTACCGGTTTAGGCAGTGCAGCTGGGCCAGCACTGAAGTTGAATACGTTATCTAATGTAAGTTCCATGGGGATGATTGCTCCTGCTAAATAATAACTATGCAAGTAATACCATGTTTTACCCAACATAAAAACAACAAAAGAGGTCTTAAGACCTCTTTTGTTTTGTACCGTATAAAATGTTTAAGCTGAACCTGCTAAATCACCCTATCAGTATTCAAGCCTGTTCTGTTTATTGAACAAAAACCGGCATAAGTAGAGCGATTAATGGAATTTCTTGTCCATTTTCGAACACTAGGTTTCCATTTTCTAAGTCAGCGCTGATTTCATAACCACTTTCTGTTTCCTTGATCATTTCCATCACAAGCAATTCATCAATACCTTCACGGATGAATGGGTACTCTTCAACAAGCTCATTTGAGAAGCTAGAGTGAACGTTACCCTTTAATGCAGGTACAATCATCGAAGGATTACTGCTGATGTTTTCGGTTCCTTCCGGTACGCTCACTAACCACTTAGATTCGAATTGACCCTTACCTAGATCTAACGACATATTGTTCATTGAAAGGTCGAAGCCTTTAGCAAACAGGATATCGATAAATGGAATGATCTCGGCAACGTCTTCTTGCGTCATTACTGGATTAGATTGGTAAATCTCAAAGATTTTCTCAAACGATTCGCTATCCAATTTCGACATTTCGAAATCGACGTTTAGGTTGTTCAACTGGCCTTCACTGGTCTCGATGTTTGCGATATCCAGCTTAAGGTTGCTGCGCAGACGCTTAGTCGCTTCATCTAGATGTGATTCAAAATCGTACTTAGAGTTTTCAATGGTCATGAAAGGCTGCATTGCAGAGTCTGTAACCAAGAAGCTATCGATAGTAAAATTCTGAGAACCTAACCAGTAGCCTTTCGCTTGTTGACCTGAACCTACACCTTTTAGGTTTGACAGTGTTACCTCTTCACCGGTTTCAAAATCAATTTGAACTGAAGGGATTGAAAGCTCGTAATCAACTTGCCCTAAAACAGTGGCATGGCCAGACAGATTCGATTTCGTGATTGATACCGAAGTACCATTCTCATCAGAACCTTGATGATTGAACTGGCTTAACTCGAAGTTAAAGTCAGTGTTGCCGTTTAGCTCAGTGCTAGTCGTCAGAGTTAAAGGCAGAATATCGGTATTCTCAAACGTCGACAGTGCATTTAGGCTCACCAAACCATGGCTAACCGCACTATTGATGACAAACTCACTCGGCAGCCCATCAATCGCAAGTTGCTCTTTCAGGTTTTCATCGGTCACAGTTAGGCGAGTAGTTACGTTAGAAGACAGGTAACCTCTATCGTACTCCACGATCTCCGCTTGAATGCTTGAATTGTTAAGCTTTGCAACACCATCGGTAATGGCATTTTGTCCAATTTGTCCAACCGCTAGCGGCCAACAAAGTGCCAATGAGATTGCTCCACCAATTGCACCAATTTTTCTTAACTGTTCCATGAGTTCTCTTTCTACACTAGTCTGTTTTTTTCAGTCTAACCCATCAGTAGCAAACAAGAAACATTGAGTTAAATCAGTCTATTGCTCAATACTTCGATTGCCTCAATAAATTAACGGCTAGCTCTCATCCTTATTCGGCGGTTCTTGCTAGGCTAGAGACGTCGCTACTATTAAGGTTGAGCTGTGAATCAATACGCTGTTATCTGTTTGGACAATAATCCGGTTAGCATTGAAAGAATACGTTCGGAGTTGGCTCCGTTGGCTTCTGTATTCGATATTTATACTGCCGAGAACATAGAAGACGCGCATCACGCATTAGAAGATATTCATGATCACAACCAAACCGTAGCCTTGGTGATCACTCATCATCATTCTGAATTTAATGGCGTGCAATTTCTGATTGAACTCGAACAGCTGCCCCATAGTAATACCGCAAGAACGATATTAGTCAGCGCTTCGTCAGACATTCAATCCATTCTAACCGCTGTAAATGAAGGCAGGCTCAACCACTGTCTAACCAAGCCGGTTCAAGATCAGGTTCTATTCAAATCAGCGCAAAAAGAGCTAACGTCTTTTGTCATCCAATACGACTCAGAAAACCTGCTCTCTTACAGCGATGCATTGGATCAACAGCGCTTACTCAGAGCGCACATTGAACAAAAGATTCACTCTTTCCAATCGGGTTTCATTCACGATTACCACCAGCTTTCTGACAATGCCCTTGCTGAGCGTGTCGTCAGTGCTCTGCAGGATGTCTTTTCAAAAGATGATAAAACCAAGGCCATTCGTGATTATTCACCAGAGCATCTGCTGACGGTTGAGGGCGAAGATAATCGCTTTCTTTGGTTAATTATTGAAGGTGAAGCGGCGCTCTATAAAAAAGATGAACTGGGGCAGCAACGCGAAGTTGTGCGTCACTCTAAGGGCAATATTGTCGGAGGGATGTCATTCGTGACGGGTGAGCCTTCGTTTTCTACTGCGATTACTCTGACTCAGACCCAAGTCATCAAACTGGATAAAGATAGCTTTGCTCAGGTGATGCATTCAAACAACACTCTGCTGCCGCTGTTTACCAATCTACTACTCCGTCACTTTAACCGACGATTACAAAGAAGCATCAACAATAAGATCCAGCTTCAGCAAACGCTAGAATCGTTGGAATCTGCACATCAACAATTGATAGAGAAAGAGAAGATGGCGATGCTCGGCCAACTCGTGGCGGGTGTTGCACATGAGTTGAACAACCCGATTGCAGCGATCTTGCGAAGCATTGAAACCTTGTCTGAACATCTCGATCAAATACTCGAGAACTCGGCACTCCCAGAATCCAATAAAGGGACGGATGTATTAGCACAGTCAAAAATGGCGAAGCCACTATCAACAGCTCAAGAAAGACAACTTGTAAAACACCTCACCTCTACTATCGATGACCGCGCGCTAGCTAAAAAAGCCGTAAGACTGAACCTGAGCCAAGACTCTGCGGTTCTAGATACCTTAAAAGGCTCCCCAGTCGCAGGCAAAGAGCTACTTAATGACTTAGAGCATTATCACTATGTTGGAAACTCTATCCGCTCAATTCAAGTTTGCAGCAAACGTATTGCCGATATGGTCAAAAGCCTAAAAAGCTATGCCCGAGAAGATGAAGAGGTTCGCCACTACGCGGATGTTCACGAAGGACTTGAAGATACCTTAGTGATCTTTGAAAACAGGCTCAAACACCACCAACTAGAGAAGCATTACGACACCGACTTGCCGCCTCTATTGTGCCAGTCGCTCTCACTGCAACAAGTGTGGACCAACCTTCTCTCTAATGCACTTGATGCTCTTTCAGAGCGAGGTAAAGTCTCTATCACCACGTTTCAAAAAACTAAAGGTGACGACACGTTTCTTGTGGTGCAAATATCGGACACTGGACACGGTATCGCCAAAGAAGACATCAACACTATTTTCAACCCAAACTTCACGACAAAAAAAGAAGGCAACTTCGGTTTAGGGATTGGGTTATCCATTTCTCAACAAATCGTTTCGGCTCATCAAGGTTTTATTTTGGTGGAGTCTGAGGTAGGCAGCCATACACACATGCAAGTGTGGCTTCCATTCAAACAAGAAGGAGCACCTCATGAATAAGTACCTAATTTTATGTGTCGATGATGAGCCAGAGGTTCTCAACAGTGTCCTTCAAGATTTAGCACCATTTGAAGACAATTTTATTGTTGAAGGAGCCGAATCGGTCGATGAAGCTAAGCAAGTGATTAAAGAAATGGGACAGGAAGGTATTAAACTCGCCTTAATCTTGTGTGACCACATCATGCCTGACAAAACGGGTATCGATTTTCTTATCGAACTTAACCAGCACGACTCTACAAAGCCAACACGCAAGCTGCTGCTCACCGGGCAAGCTGGGCTAGAAGATACCGTCACAGCAATTAACAACGCGGCGCTTGATTTTTATATTTCAAAACCTTGGCAAGGCGATCAACTTAGAGACACGATTACTCAACAACTGACAGACTATGTCATTGCAAACGACAAGCAGTTGTTAAACTGGACTTCCATTTTAGATACTGAGCGAATACTGACATCAATGTCAGACAAGCGAACTAGGCTCAGTGAATAGCGATAGGTTGGTAAATAGAGGTTGTTTGCTGAATAGTGATTAGATGATGAATAGCGATTAGTTAGTCGCGATGCATCTTTGACACTAAGTGTATTTTGTATAACAGCGAGTAAATTAAGTGTATCTAATAGTTATCGATAACAAGTGAATGGATACTAGATTTTGTTAAATAACCCTAAAACATGAGATCTCTGTAACAGAGCAGTACTTTACTTGCTTGTTTTTTAGCTAAATGACAAATGAATTGCATTTTTATGGGTTATTTTTCCGCGAGTTAGATTAAACTGTCTCAATGTTTATGGTTTGGCTATTTTTTATCAAACCAAAGGGATCAACACTAATAAAGGTTTACGGTCGTTATGCGCAAAATTTTACTTACTACCGCTATGCTATTGGCTTCTAGCCAAGCACTAGCTGTCGATGGACAACCAAATGAACAAGCACAAGTAATGAGCAACTTTAGCTACGATTACTTTGACGCTCGTATCGGTGCGAGCCCAATTACATTTGGTGGTGCGTTCAGTAAGTCAATCCACCCGAATGCTCACGCAGTAGCGCGTATCGATTCAGAATTTGAAGGCGATTACGACTCTGCTGTAGGTCTTGGTTTCCACGCTCCAATTAACAACTGGGCAGATCTAACGGGTGAAATGCTAGCTCGTATAGTTCAACCAGCAGCGAAAAGCTCTCCTGATGTTGGTATGGAATTCAACGTTGGTGTTCGTCAATGGCTTGGCCCACAACTAGAAGTTGGCGGCAAAGGCGGTTACGTTTCTATCGATGATAAAGATGATTGGATCGGTTCTGCTTACGTGCGTTTCCACTCTACAGAACTATTCTCTCTAGGTGCAGAAGTTCGTATCAATGATTTCTACGGTGATCAGTTAATGTTCACGACTCGTTTCAAGCTTTAAGTAAAACGAGAAAGCTCTTAATAAGGGCTTAGCCTTTAAAACGGGCTAGATAGAAACAAAAAAACCGAGGAAATCCCTCGGTTTTTATATATAAAAAGTAATCTTATGCATATACAGGCGATATCTTTAGTGGCAGCTCTTTAATAATTGCTGCTTGCGTGGCTCTTGTAATAGTTTCCAGTGAATACCATCAATTGCACCCGCAAACTTCCAAAGTAATTTTAGGTCAACATCGTTTCCGTACGCTTCGCGAACCTTATTAAACACTTCAGATGCACCCAACTGCATAAACATTGAAACATCATCTACTCCAGCCTTTTTAACCATGCGTTCTAACGTCAGTTGCATGTTAGGCAAGTCCCTTAATCTACGGCTAGCAGATGATTTTTTGAAGCTACGCTGCTGAATTGAATTATCGATTGAAGTACGAATAATACTATCCAATTCAGGATGCTCAGACGTAAAGAGATCCGTGATGTCGTAGTAATTCACGGTCGCTGTCGTCTGCTTTTTTACGTGACGATACTTTTCACAATCAAGCCCCGTCAGCTTTTTATCTAATAACTTCCCACCTCGAATGAATACACAATCTTCACTCAACAAAGCGAACATAGCGTCATTTTGAAAGAGGCCAATACCTCCAAACATAGAGCGCTTTTGATGTTCACCAAATTGATTCACGTAATTAATAAATGCTGTCTCGGTCATATCCGTTGATCCTTAATCAAATTACCCCGATTAGGTTGATCGCCAGACAAGCAGCTTTTTATGCGAAAAATTTTAAATCTATTTAATGTTTAGGTGAATATTATGGTTTCGTTTGTCACCTTTGAAATAAATGATACTTCGAAAAGAAAAATAAGTCAGGGCGCAGCTCACATCAATCAGTTGAATATCCTTGCTTTTAATGATTTACATCACATTAAACTATCAAATCACGCCAAGAATTTAATTCTTAATGATACCCCCGTTCAAGTTATCAAAGCTTATGTGGTTCGATGAGTATTGCCTCGCAGCATCGCGGCTTGTAAAATGGTACGACATACATGTTCTTACTCTTAATATGAATCATTTATCATTTTTCTGGCTACCACAAAATAAAGCTCTTCTCCTTAAGGGCCTAGAATCCGAGTTTGCCCAACTTGTTGGACATTCCATCTCAGCGGGAAAAATAACTCTTCCTCCGATTCCTGAGGTTGTACTTAAAATTCAAAAGCTTTGTACTCTTGAACCAACAGGCGTCGCCGAAGTTGCCGAGTGCTTACTTGAAGACCCAGGGCTGACAGCAATCGTGATCAGAGTTGCTAACTCAGTTGTCTTCAACAGACGCAATATTACTTGTGTCGATGTTATGACGGCCGTATCGCGTCTTGGTATATTGAGAGTGCGTGACATTGTCACGGCCCAGGCTATTGAACAACTTAAACATTCCGTCAATTTGAATAAAGAGTGCAACGAGCTATTGGTTCAGAGCGCTTCTGTATCAAAAGAACTCGCCGCAACTATGGTGTTAGTCACTAACCTATTTAAAGAACTATCCCCTACTGAATACCGTTATCTAGAACATGAAAAATCACTACTTGTTGGGTTACTTGCAGACATTGGCTTGTTCTGTTTGGTTAGTGAATATCACCTCTACCTAGACAACGGGAACTATTTAGATCACGACATCGCACTGCAAATATTCCAAGGCCAATGTTCAGCAACCAGTAAGTTGGTTCTTAGACGCTGGGGTTTCGACAGCGACTTTATCGATGTGTGCAGCAACACCATTAATAATCACGAAGAGCGCGAGGTGTCTTACCTTGATATTGCGCGAATAGCTAACCACCTACTGATGTTTAGAAACAAGGATGAGAACATTGATGAGCACGAAGTAGAACTAAACGTGACAGGAGCGGAAGTACTTTATAAATTAAGCAACTTGAGCAAACAGGATTTTAATGCAAAGCTAAGTGACGTGATCAATACTAGCGGCTTCTAAGTTACTGTTAAATTGCTAGTAAATGCAATATGAAGTGAATGCAATGAGGAAAGCATGTTTACAGGGATGATCTTTATATTTTCGCCACTCGTCGTGGGGTATCTTTTTTCAATTTCGAACACTCAGAGGCTAGAATTTATCAACCGCTCTACTTCGCGGTTGATCTACGTGATTCTCGCGTTGATGGGACTAAGCTTAGCCGCACTCGATAACCTAGGCAGTAACCTGCAGACAATTCTTCTATACACGGCCACTTTCTTTGTCTGCTTAAGCGTTTGTAACCTAATGGCGCTACCTGCTATTGATAAGTTACTGCCACTCCAGACAGACAGCTGTAATAAGAAACTCCCCCTGTCTTCTATGGCGATGGAGTCTGCCAAACTCATATTAGTGGTCGGTTCCGGCCTTATTGCGGGTTTAGTTCTGCCTATTGGCCTTGATTGGGTTGATACCGCGAGTGAATGGATTCTGTTTGTTCTACTGTTCTTTATTGGCATTCAGTTACGCAATAGCGGACTAACACTTCGTCAAATCTTACTCAACAAGCACGGTATGGTAATCGCAATCGCAATCATCGCCACCTCAATGCTTGGTGGTATTATTGCGGCTTATATCCTTGATATCCCTTTGTTCAAAGCCTTGGCAATGTCTTCAGGGTTTGGCTGGTATTCTTTAGCCGGTATCTTGATGGGCGATGCCTTTGGTCCTATTTATGGCGGCGCTTCTTTCATGCTTGAGTTGTTAAGAGAGTTAGTTGCTTTGGTACTTATTCCTGTGCTGATCCGGAGCTACCCATGCACATCGATTGGTTATGCAGGCGCAACAGCGATGGATTTCACATTACCTGTCATTCAAACCACAGGTGGCGTTCGGTGCGTGCCAGTCGCCATAGTCAGTGGCTTTATCCTCAGCTTGCTTGTCCCGATTTTGATGTTGTTCTTTGTATCTCTTGCTAACTAGATCGCAGGAATAGCGTTTGTTTTAGATTAGAATGCAACTCGAATACCGATGCCCAAGACACCGATACAGTTACCGAAATAAAAAGACACTAAGTGTCATTGCTCAACAAATAATGATCACGGTAATCTGTAACGACAACGTTATAAAAAGAATAAACTTACAAAAGGAACCGCTATGAAACGCCTTTGCGTCGCATTACTGCTAGCTTCAACTTCGACTTTCTCTTTTTCAGCAGATTCAATGTCTGAGACAAATCAGTGCCAAGCAAAAAAATATAATGCGTACATCGACGCCTCTTTAGGTTGGTATGCTGACCTCGCTACATTAACTTCTGAGCAATACCCAGAATTGACAGAAGTAAGCGAGTGGTTCCTAGAAGGTCGTAAGCACCACTTCGAGCTTAATCGCGCTGCGGTAAACTACTACCTTGTGAACGATTCAAGCAAAGTGGCAACAGAGCAACCGGTAGAAGGCTGGCTGCAACTGGAACAACACGACATTAAGACGTTATCAACACGTGATGATGAACTTGGTAGAATTGCGAAAACAACGTTCGACGACCGCCAGTCAACACCTCACGCTCAAAACTACGAGCTACGTTCCGCCTTTGCTGAGCTGCTTAGTCACCCTAAGCAAATCGATACAGCACTGCAGCGTTACAACCAGTCGATCACCAAACTAGAAGCGATCAAGTGTAAATAACCCTTAATTTACTATGCTTTTATGGGAAGTTGGATTTCATAATTAAGACGGGACATTGTTCCCGTTTTCGTTTAGATTATCCCGCTCGCGTCAATATAAGAAAAATAACTCGCTTGCTATGGTTACGGAACAAAAAACAGCAGATGTTAGCTTTGACAGTCTTCTACGTATCTTTACAGTACCAGAAGGCCCAGACTCAACACTCACTCAAATCGAAGACAAACTTTCACGAAACCTGAATCAATTCTTACGTGAACACATTGTGGCTGAAGAAAAGCCATTACGTGAGATTGAGAAAGATTTTTCGAATGCTCATATCCCAGAGCAGCCTGAGTTTGTTTCAGAACATACCGAGCATCTCCTCGATTCTCTTGTATCTCATTCTGTACATACGTCGTCGCCAAGTTTTATTGGTCACATGACGTCTGCGCTACCCTATTTCCTGATGCCGCTGTCTAAAATCATGATTGCGCTAAATCAGAATCTAGTAAAAATCGAGACCTCAAAAGCTTTCACTCCCCTAGAACGTCAAGTTCTGGGTATGTTACATCGCCTGATATATCAGGATAGCGACCAGTTTTATTCTCGCTGGATGCACAGTGCCAACCACTCTTTAGGAGCGTTTTGTTCTGGCGGTACCATCGCGAACATAACAGCGCTTTGGGTTGCACGTAACAACGCGCTAAAAGCACAAGGTTCGTTCAAAGGTGTGGAAAAAGAAGGCTTGTTTAAAGCCATGAAGCACTACGGCTACGAAGGCCTTGCTATCTTGGTTTCTGAACGTGGTCACTACTCTCTGAAAAAAGCAGCGGATGTCCTTGGTATTGGTCAAGAAGGTCTAGTGTCTGTTAAAACAGATAACGACAACCGCATTTGTACGGACGACCTAAGACTCAAGATTGAACAGCTCAAGCAGAATAAGATAAAGCCTTTCGCTGTCATTGGTGTGGCTGGTACAACCGAAACCGGTAATATCGACCCTCTAAGAGACATTGCAGAAGTGTGTGCTGAATCCGATTGTCATTTCCATGTTGATGCCGCTTGGGGCGGTGCGACTCTAATGTCGAACAACCATCGTCACCTACTTGATGGTATTGAATTGGCTGATTCAGTTACGATTGATGCACATAAACAGCTTTATATCCCTATGGGTGCTGGCATGGTTTTGTTTAAGAAGCCAGATGCGATGACCGCAATCGAACATCACGCTCAATACATCCTTCGCAAAGGCTCAAAAGACTTAGGTAGCCATACGTTAGAAGGCTCTCGTTCAGGTATGGCAATGTTAGTCTACGCCTCAATGCACATCATCAGTCGCCCTGGGTATGAACTGCTAATCGACCAGAGCATCAATAAAGCGCGCTACTTTGCTGACCTGATTAAAAGTCAAAACGACTTCGAACTGGTTTCAGAGCCTGAGCTTTGCCTACTGACCTATCGCTATGTGCCTGAATCAGTCAAAGCAGCACTACTCAAGGCTAAAGCACCAGAGCGTGTTGAACTGAATGAGCTACTGAATGAACTGACCAAGTTTATTCAGAAGAAGCAACGTGAAACGGGCAAGTCTTTCGTATCGCGCACCCGCTTAAACCCCGAAATATGGGCGCATCAGCCAATCATCGTTTTCCGTGTAGTATTAGCAAACCCACTGACGGGCAACGATATTCTCTCTTCAGTGCTTGAAGAACAGCGTGAAATCTCTAAACTAGCACCCAACTTGATGAGTAAAATCACCAAATTGGTTAAGCTAATCAACGCCTAGCCATTCAATTTTAGTTGCATCAAATTGAAAATTTCTTTCTTTTTGATGTAACTTAGCTGTCAGTTCATACTCAATTTGCATTCTTTTTGCTCAAACCCTCTTCCAATTCTGTAGTTTTCTAAAATTTTGTTGAGGTTTGTCATATTCTTAAGCATTGATGCCGTGTTTTTGTATTAGTGAATAGTATGTTGGGTTTATACTGACTCTATGGTGCTAGTTAGCTTGATATCTCTTTGATGCAGTAGAATTTACAATACCGAATATAAGTTTGGTTTTGTATTTTCTTATATTTGTTTCAGCCATACCCCCTGGTAAAAGATATTAACTAGCAAGTTGTTCTCTATACCCTTGTGAACACTATGAATACATTAGAAAAAATACAAAAAAACCTGGAAAACTTCAGCAAGTCTGAGCGTAAGGTAGCCGAAGTAATCATGGCTTCCCCTCAAACTGCAATTCATTCTAGCATTGCTACCTTAGCGAAAATGGCTGACGTGAGTGAGCCTACAGTTAACCGCTTCTGTCGTCGTTTAGACACAAAGGGCTTCCCTGACTTTAAACTTCACCTAGCTCAAAGCTTGGCGAACGGTACACCTTACGTGAACCGTAATGTTGAAGAAGATGACGGCCCAGATGCTTACACGCATAAGATTTTTGAATCAACTATGGCTTGTCTAGATGTTGCTAAAAACAGTTTAGACGCGATGCAAGTAAACCGAGCGGTTGACTTACTGACTCAAGCAAAACGCATTTCGTTCTTCGGACTGGGTGCCTCTTCTGCTGTAGCCAAAGATGCTCAAAACAAATTCATTCGTTTCAATATCCCAATCACTTGTTTCGAAGACATCGTGATGCAACGCATGAGCTGCATTAACTGCAGTGATAACGATGTTATTGTTCTGATCTCTCACACTGGCCGCACTAAAAGCCAAGTAGAGATTGCGAACTTAGCTCGTGAAAACGGCGCGACAGTTATCGCTATCACAGCAAAAGACTCTCCGCTAGATAAAGCGAGTTCTCTGTCTATCTCATTGGATGTACCGGAAGACACTGACGTTTACATGCCAATGGCAAGTCGTGTTGTTCAGATGACGGTTATCGATGTGTTAGCAACAGGCTTTACGCTTCGTCGTGGTTCTGGCTTCCGAGAGAACCTGAAACGAGTAAAAGAGTCACTTCGTGATTCACGTTACGAAAAGTACTCTCAGTTCTAATCTGTTAAGATGTAAGCTTAAGAATTATATTCAATTGAAAAACGGAGCCTAGCGCTCCGTTTTTATTTGTCTGTTTAAATGGGTTTGTGCTGTGATTAATTATAGTGTGTCTGGTTATGCCGAGAGCAGATTGAAGACTGTTAGATAGTCCAGCTATTGCCCTTCTCAACCACGCTGTTCTCAGACGCATAAGAATTGATAATGGTAAAGCTCGACTCGGCGGTAGGCTCTTGCTCAATTTGATTCATTAAAGCTCCCTCATGATGCCCTTCTACACAACCGCACTTCTCGCAAACCTTCTTCAGAATACGTACGAGCCGTTCTTGGTTCAGCGGTAAAGGGTTCCCTTTAATCGCCACTGATTTGAGCGCGTCGGCTGACACCTCATCAAATTGGGCTTCACAGACACCAAATTCCAGTAAGCTTGGAAGCTTGAGCGTATCCAACACTTCAGACAACCAAGAAATTGCCTCTTCCTCAGTTGCTTCTACGTTACCTGTCACTATCTGAGAAATTCGCTGATAACGCGCTAGGATGTCACATCTCTGCTGCTCCTTCGCAGCAGCTATATTCTCTAACATCACAAATGGTGCTAAACGTGCAGTTATCACACTATGAGGAGCCGAGATTTTGCCACCTAGCGCAGAAGCCAAACCATGCGCAGCGCCAAGTTTGGCGTTAGTTATCGCTATTCCCCCTAACATAGAGGAAAACGCGAGATCAGAACGCGCTTGAGGTTCATCGTAGATACACGCCTGAATGACAGAACCACTCAGCTTACGTAAGCCTTCTTCGCAGATCATATCAGTCAGTGGGTTCGGTTCACCGCACACATAGGCTTCCATTAGATGGGTAAATGCGTCCATAGCACCTCGCCCCGACAAATACAGATTCGTACCATGAGTTAGGGTTGGGTCAACAATCGCAACGTCAGCCAGCATGTCTGGGTTTCTAAGGCTGATTTTCACTTGGTCTTGCCCTGATTTCAGCACCGCGTTTTTAGTGACTTCTGCACCTGTACTCGCTGTGGTTGGAATCGCAATGAACGGAAGCGGTTTGGTTTTAAGAGGGACATTACGCCCAACGACTTCAACATAGTCATACAAATTACCTTGATTAGGTAAAACCGCAGCCAACGCCTTGCCCATATCGATGGCACTACCGCCCCCCATAGCGACAACCATATCTGGCTTAAATCGACGTGCGGAAATAGCAGCCTCCTCAACCATTTTGATATTAGGTTCACCGGAAACGGCAATGTGTTGATAGCGCATACTCTGTGCATCGAGATAGTCAGTAACTATTGAAGTGCGCTCTAATGTATTGCCAGTCACCAATAGCACGCTGTAACCGTATTGATTAAAGAGAGACAATGAAGCGGAGAGTGCTCCATCACCAAAGATGATCTTTGTAGATGTCATAAATTGAAACATGGTGCCTCCTGCGCCTATGACCGAACAAAACTGCGAACTCTTGGTTTTTAGAAAATTGATTTCTGGAAATTGGTCTCTTGGATTTTACATTTGAAATTTGATTTTCGTATTTACAACACAATCTCGGCCCCCCAAATACGAATGCACTAAAACATCATAACGTCAGGCTGCTTACAGAATATGGTTCCATACCTAGATAAAGGATGCCTCGTTCTGCGTTTGATTTTTTTGACAAGGTGCAACTTGTCGCACTAAATATCGACTAAAGTTGCAATCTTAGGGGTAATTCACACACTAATATTGAGGGAAATTCACGATGACAGTGGCCAGTAAACAAGACTCTAGCCTTTTATGATTAATATTTGCGCTGATAGGCAAAACCTATCGTATTAAGAGGCAATTCCATCTTTATTTCCCCATGCCATTGAGGCATAGTTGGTTTTAAGAAATTTTGAGTGGCATTCATAAAAGAATAGTTAACATAAATGAGTTAACGAGCCTCATCCCGTATTTAGGAGAAATTAAATGTTTGTAGTTATTTTTGGTCGCCCTGCTTGTCCATTCTGTGTTCGCGCAAAAGAGCATGCTGAAACTCTTAAAGCTAAACGCGATGACTTCAACTACCGTTACGTTGACATCCACGCTGAAGGCATCAGCAAAGCTGACCTAGAGAAGACTGTTGGTAAACCTGTAGACACAGTTCCACAAATCTTCATCGACCAAGATCACATTGGCGGCTGCACAGAATTTGAAGCATACGCAAAAGAAAACCTAGGTCTTTTCGACTAAGCTAGGATTTCTCATACGAGAATCGAGGCTACGACCTTAAACAGCTGACTAATTTAAGCGTTAGACTGTACGATTTATATCAAGCCCGCTCACTGTAGCGGGCTTTTTTATGACCAGTTTTCGTACGGAATAATAATAAAGTCAAAATAAAGTAAAATAGCAAAATATCGCTTATATTTTATTTATATTTAGATACAATTCACCTCTCAAACTTACCCTGTGTTTCACGCCAATTATTGAGCGACCACTGTGAATATCGACGTTGTTTTTCTGTTAGAACAAAACCCCATTCTCCTCATCTTTGTTGTTTTATCGATTGGATTAGCCATTGGTAAAATTCGTTTCGGTAGCCTCCAACTCGGCAATTCAATCGGTGTTCTGATTACTTCCCTTATCATGGGACATCTTGGTTTTTCGTTTAACGCTGATGCGCTCACGATTGGCTTCATGCTTTTCATCTACTGTGTTGGTATTGAAGCAGGACCAAACTTCTTCGGTATCTTCTTCAGAGACGGTAAGCATTATCTCATTCTGAGCCTTGTGGTTCTCTCTACCGCAATTGCTTTAACGTATTTCAGTAGCCACTACCTCGGGCTAGGCTTTGGTTTATCCGCAGGCATGATGGCGGGAGCCTTAACAGCAACGCCTATATTAGTAGGTGCTCAAGATGCTCTGAACTCCGGGCTTGCAGAATTACCAAGAAACATGGATATAGGCCTGATCATCGAAAACCTCTCCGTTGGTTATGCGATGGCTTACTTAGTTGGCTTAATCAGTATGATTATGTTTGCTCGCCTTATTCCAAAGCTTCAGAAAGTTAACTTACACGACTCAGCTGAGCAAATCGCCCAAGAGCGTGGCTTAGGTGCTTCAGGGCAACGTAAGGTTTACCTTCCAATCATACGAGCTTACCGCGTAGGACAAGAGCTTATATCTTGGACAGACGGTAAGAACCTTCGTGAACTGGGTATTTATCGCCAAACGGGCTGTTACATCGAACGTATTCGCCGTAATGGTATTCTTGCCCACCCAGATGGTGATGCGATCCTGCAAGAAGGTGATGAGATCGCATTGGTAGGTTTCCCTGATAGCCACGCGCGTCTCGACCCAAGCTTCCGTAATGGTAAAGAGGTTTTCGACCGTAACCTTCTCGATCTGCGTATCGTGGAAGAAGAGATTGTCGTTAAAAGTGACAGCATCGCAGGTAAACGCCTATCCGACTTGAACCTATCTGAATACGGCTGTTTCCTTAACCGCGTAGTACGTGCTCAAATTGAAATGCCGATGGACTTAAACATCGTGCTTTCTAAAGGTGATGTACTGCAGGTCAGTGGTGAAAAGAGTCGCGTTCACGGTCTAGCTGAGAAAATTGGTTTCATCTCGATCCACAGCCAAATGGCGGATTTGATGGCCTTCTGTAGCTTCTTCATTCTGGGCATTTTGTTTGGTTTGATCACCATGACATTCGGTCAGGTTTCATTTGGCTTAGGTAATGCGGTTGGCCTACTTCTGTCGGGCATCATGCTTGGCTTCTTAAGAGCGAACCACCCTACTTTCGGTTATGTGCCTCAGGGAGCATTGAACATGGTCAAAGACTTGGGTTTGATGTTCTTCATGGTCGGTATAGGCTTGAGCGCCGGTGGTAAGATGTTTGAACACTTAACGCAAGTAGGCCCTCAGGTCATCGGTATTGCTCTAGTAGTGAGTGTTCTGCCGGTATTCTTCGCTTACTTGGTGGGTGCTTACGTATTGAAGATGAACCGAGCTCTACTATTTGGTGCCATCATTGGCGCGCGAACCTGTGCTCCGGCGATGGACATCGTAAATGACCACGCTCGCTCAACTATCCCTGCTCTGGGTTACGCGGGTACGTACGCGATTGCCAATATATTGATGACCTTAGCAGGTACTTTCATCATCATAATTAGCTAGCGTCTGCTACTTTAAAAGCAGCCAAGCTTAGATATTTCGAATGCACTAATTCATCTTTGGATTAGTGCATTTTTTATTACTTCTTCTCAGCTTTTAACGCATCCCAAGTCTGCTCTTAGAGCTTTTGCATCCTGCTATTCGTATCTGCTGATATCTTTCATATCTGGTTTTTAGCAAAAAAAAATAGGCGCTCAGTGAGCGCCTATTTCGTTTTGATTCGATTGTTTGAATTAGATGTCAGCTACATCAAATTCAACAGCAGTATCAACGTCAGCTTCGTAATCAACGCCTTCAACACCAAAACCGAACAGCTTCAAGAACTCTTCTTTGTACTCAACGTAGTCAGTCAGTTCTTTTAAGTTTTCAGTTGTGATTTGAGGCCATAGGTTACGACAATGCTCTTGAATGTCATCACGAAGTTCTAGGTCGTCTAGACGTAGACGGTTCACTTCATCAACTTCTGCTGCACTGCCATCTGCTTTGTATAAACGTTGGCTGAACATACGGAAGATCTGTTCCATACAACCTTCGTGAATGCCTTCTTCACGCATCTTCTTGAACACCATAGCGATGTAAAGAGGCATAACAGGAATAGCAGAGCTTGCTTGAGTCACAACTGACTTAAGAACAGCAACGTTCGCAGTACCACCAGTTTGGCCTAGTTTCTCGTTAAGCGCTGATGCTGCACGATCTAGATCCATCTTAGCTTTACCTAGCGCGCCATCCCAGTAGATTGGCCACGTTAGCTCAGTACCGATGTAGCTGTAAGCAACAGTCTTACAACCGTCAGCTAGAACACCCGCTTCAGAAAGTGCGTTGATCCAAAGTTCCCAATCTTCACCGCCCATTACAGTAACAGTGTCTTTGATCTCTTCTTCAGTAGCAGGCTCAACGCTTGCTTCAATGATCGCATCTTTGTTTGTATCTACCGCTGTAGATGTGTAAGTCTCACCGATAGGTTTAAGAGATGAACGAATCACTTCGCCAGTCTCTGGCATTTTACGCACTGGAGATGCCAGTGAGTACACAACCATATCGATTTGACCTAGATCTTCTTTGATCAGGTCAATTGTTTTCTGTTTAGCTTCGTTAGAGAAAGCATCGCCGTTAAGGCTTTTTGAATACAGGCCTTCTTCTTTAGCTAGCTTATCGAACGCTGCTGAGTTGTAAAAACCAGCTGTGCCCGGCTTTTTCTCAGTACCGGCTTTCTCGAAGAAAACACCGATAGTTGAAGCGCCGCCACCAAATGCAGCCGCAATACGTGAAGACAAGCCGTAGCCACTTGAAGAGCCAACAACGAGTACACGTTTAGGTGCATTTGCGATTGGGCCTTGAGCTTTTGTGTAAGCAATTTGTTCTTTTACATTAGCTTCACAACCGACTGGATGTGTTGTAGTACAGATGAATCCGCGAATTCGAGGTTTGATGATCATATTCAACTTCCTTAAAAAATCAGGTTAAGGATAAGAGTTTCGTGCGCAAATGGCATCTAATTTCTGTAAAAATGTGGTGAAAATGCAAGTGGTTGGAGCACTCAACTGATATTTGCCGACTAAGTCACCATTTGTTAACGCTTCTATTGCGACTTCTACAACAAAAACAAAAAAGGCACCTTATTAGGTGCCTTTTATCATTTCGTTATCTAAGCAACGCTATTTAGCTTAGGTTTTAACTCTTTTCGCGTCAAAGTTTCACTAAAGTCATGACTGAAGTGGTCAACTTGAATCGCTGTGTAACGCAGTTTATCAGCAGCAACAATTTGGTCGACTTCTTCTTGTGTCAGAACATCGGCAGCAAGTGCTTGAGCCAATTTGTCTGCCAGCAACCCTTTACGAGCCACTTTGCCCTCTTTCACTGCTTTGAAGATCTTACGCTCTAGAGGCTTGATGCTGTACATCGCATTGAACGCGTTCTCCATAAGGCCAACACTATCATCCTCTTCCTTGCCGATGTAGCAAAGGTGAGTCAGACGTTCACGGTGTGCGCCCGGAGTCATCAAGCTTTCTGCTAGTTGAACTGTTAGGTTATCACTCGGTTTTTCGAAGTGGTTACCTACAGGGAAAACTAGACCTTTAAGTACTTTTCCAACCATCTTGTTCGGGAAGTTACGGTACGCTTCTTGTAACGACTTAGCCGCATTGTGGAAACAGTGTTGAACCGCGTAGTGTACGTAGTCTAGGTCAGCTTGTTGACGACCTTCGTCTTCATACTTTTTAAGTGCAGCAGACGCCATGTATAGGTAACTTAGACCATCACCCAAACGTGCAGAGATAAGCTCTTTACGTTTCAGCTCGCCACCTAGTGTCAGCATTGCGAAATCCGCACTCACTGCAAGCGCACGGCTCAAACGAGTCAAATCTTGGTAGTAAGGCTTAGTTGGGCCGCTCATGTCGGCTTTAATGAACTTAGAGCCAGTCAGTGCTGCACCAAATGCGCCAAACGTGTTTTTAGTTGCGTGTGAGATGTGCTTGAACAACAAGCTATCAAAGTCTTTTGCACCTTGCTTCTCGTCTGGGTTCGCTGCCGCTTCCATTTCGCTCAATACGTATGGGTGACAACGTGTCGCACCTTGACCGAAGATCATTAGGTTACGAGTTAGAATGTTCGCACCTTCTACTGTGATAGCAACTGGAATACCTAGGTACGGCGCAGCCAAGTAGTTCATTGGGCCATCTTGAATTGCACGACCTGAATGGATATCCATTGAGTCATTCAGAATAGTACGAGCCATCTCTGTCATGTGATACTTCGCGATAGCCGTTACGATACCCGGCTTCTCTTTCATATCAAGTGAAGTGGTTGTCAGTGTACGAGTCGCTTCTAATAGATACGTTAGACCACCAATACGGCCTAAGCTCTCTGCAACACCTTCAAATTTACCAATCGACATACCGAACTGCTTACGAACATAAGCGTATGCGCCGGTCGTTTTCGCTGTTAGGTGGCCCATCGCCGTACCAAGTGCGGGTAATGAGATACCACGACCTGCAGACAGACATTCCACCAGCATACGCCAGCCTTTACCTGCGTAATCTGCGCCACCGATTAGCCATTCCATAGGAATAAATACATCGTGACCGCGTGTTGGACCATTCATAAACGCAAGACCAAGTGGATCATGACGCTCACCAATCACAACACCTTCGTGGTCTGCCGGGATAAGCGCACAAGTGATACCGATGTCTTCTTTGTCACCCAGTAGTTTTTCTGGATCGTGCAGTTTGAAAGCCAAACCAAGTACCGTTGCCACTGGTGCTAGCGTAATGTAACGCTTGTTCCAGTTAAGCTTGATGCCTAGCGTCTCTTTACCTTCGTGCATGCCCATACACACAGTGCCGACATCAGGGATACCACCCGCATCAGAACCTGCTTCAGGGCCTGTTAGTGCGAAACAAGGGATGTCTGTACCGTCAGCAAGACGAGGTAGCCAGTAATCTTTTTGATCTTGAGTACCGTAGTGAGACAGCAGCTCACCAGGACCAAGAGAGTTTGGAACCATTACCGAAACCGCAGTACTGATACTACGCGTAGCAATCTTGGTTACTATGGTGGAGTTTGCGTGCGCAGAAAATTCACGACCCCCGTACCCTTTCGCGATAATTAGCGAGAAGAAACGCTCTTTGCGTAAAAAGTTCCAAACTTCCTCAGGAAGGTCTCGGTCTTCTTTCACAATTTTGTGGTCATCAAGCATAGCGAGTAGAGTTTCAAGTTCATTGTCCATGAACGATTGCTCTTCTGCTGTCAGCTGTGGTTTTGGATATTGGTGTAGCTTAGTGAAATCTGGTTTACCAGAAAACAGCTCTCCGTCCCACCACACGCTACCCGCTTCCATCGCTTCTTTCTCGGTGCTAGATAGGGGTGGTAGTACTTTTTTAAAGAGTTTAAAAGCTGGGTCACTTACCCATTTTTGTCTTAGAGAGCTCATAGTTCAGATCCTTTTGTTCACTATATTGTTTGTGAATATTTTGCTTTTTATTGTTTTATTCTTTTGCTGACATGCCAGCGGCCAGATATGGAATAAGAATATCGACCACTGCCTTAGCATCTATCTTTCTGTCATAGTCATTCTCTGCAATTTCTATTAGAGCCTGGCTAGATGCCATGGTGAATACACAAGTCCCTAGGGTGAAGTGCAATCGCCAAAATAACTGTTCTTGAGTGAGGTTGGGGTTAGCTTTCATTACTGAGTTGGTAAACAAAGTCAGTACTTCGCTATAACGAGTAGTAATGAACCAACGCAAATGACCTTGCACATCTGTATAGCCTCGACCGATGAGTAACATAAATCGGCTCGTACCATTTGGCCTTACATCATTGAGTGCCCTTAGTGGCTGTCTTAAAGACTCAAACACGTCACTCATAGAATACGTTTCGTTCAAATTTAAGTTCACTAGTGCATCTTGCAATGCTGGCATAAATGCTTCTAAGTAACGATTGAGTACCGCACGAACCAGAGTCTTCTTATCGCCAAAGTGGTAGTTCACTGAAGCAAGATTGACATTGGCTTTACTCGTAATCGTGCGTAAAGAGGTGTCATTAAAACCGTGCTCAGCAAATAAGCCTTCAGCCACATCTAAGATTTTGTCTTTGGTTGTACTTCTTGGTGCCATTTCAATCACTCGTATTAAACAACTGTTTGAAATATACGCTTAGAACATTTATTTAACAAGCAAGCAACATCACACTTTCACAAATTGGTCGTACCAGTTATAAGCGTTACGTTCTAAGCGATTGAATAGAGACGCGTTTAATTAAAAAGAGAAAATTAATGAATTTTTGGGGAACTGAAATGGTAATCGAGGGTCATAAATTAAGTAGAAAACAGAGTATTTAGATGTTTAACAGGCCGTCAAACTTGTTTCTCACTGTTTTCTTAATTACTGCATTTTCCTTATTAACTCCTATACTTGTATCCGCCCAAACCACGTTGGTTTGGGCTTTTTTTTGTCTAAGATCACGGTGTTTTTTTTAGGTTAATAGTAGACACAAAAAAGCCCTCGAAACCGAAGGCTTTCATTACATTAAAGTTCAAAGCATTTCACGATCCTACTAGGCAGCATCATTTTTGATTAACTCGGCTAGCACCGAAAGATCATTGCCGAGATCAACCGAAGCTCCCATTTCCGTTGCAATACCTTCAACCACTATGGTTTGAGTATCACTGCCGCCATTGATTGGAATCGATAGTGCGATATCGTCTCCATCAACAGACACTTCAATCATGCCAAGCAGCTCGGCCATTTGAGTTTCATCTTGTGGGTCTTCAAGTAGATCATTGAGGTCAATCAGATCACCGGCGCCCTCCGTATAAAGCTCAAAGTCTTTAATGATATCGGTCCCATTGTCGAGCGTAGAGTCTAGCCAAGTGAAGATGTTGTCTCCGCTATCTCCAATCAGCAGATCGTTGCCTGGCTCGGCATACAAAGGTTCATTACTCGCTGCACTAATAACGTTATATTGCTGCGGTTCTTCGATATCTATGGTGACCGTCTCTACAGTGCTTTCTGCGCCATTAGAGTCGACCGCGACATAATTAAACTGCGGGTCTTCAGTTACCGCCTCGTTACCTTGGACATAGCGTAACTCCCAACTGCCCCCTGTCGATGACAACTCCATTCCAACGATCGGATTATCTGGTGATGAATAACTAAAATCATATAGAAGTTGGCTATTTCCGGTGTCTCCGGGGTCTTTCTGATACTGCTCTGTATGCGTTGTACCATCAGCAAAGGTATAGAGTACTTCAACATAAACATTACTATTGGTGTTAAATGAACCACCCAAACCATCTAGACCAAAATCAACAACCCCTAATGGATTATTCGTAAAATCGAGGACTAAGGTCTCCTGTTTGTTCATACCTCTACCATCGGTATCACCAATACCAAAACCGACATGAGAGTGTTCACCTTGATACTGTTTCAAAGGCTTATTATTGTTGTCTTCAATCGTAACCGTAATCGTATTGCCGTTATCTAGGGTAATAAGTCTTTCGGTTGGTGACACCGCGACGCCCCAATTATAGAAACCATCAACGAGCTCTGGCATATCGTCAGGGTCACCACTGAAGCCCATTTCAAACATTTCTCCAGGCCCGGCAATGAAGCTGATATTGTTTGGGACAAACAACACACCGTTGTCGACGTCAGACTGCACAATTTCTCTCGTGACGCCATTTTCGTCGGTATACAAAAGGCTGCCGTTGGTTGGCAAACTTTCTATCCGAATATTAAGTGGAATGTCGTCATGATCATCTTCTATATCTGAGATGTAATCTGGCATGCCGCCATCTTCAGAATCGAAGAGGATAGGTATAATCGCGTCCTCATCATTAACGACCGTAAAGCTGGTCGCTTCAGGTGCGTCATTGACACCATTGATTGTTATCTCGATAACATGCTCTATACCATCGATGGCGGTGACGACATATCGCTCAATAACCGTGTCGTCATCGTTCAAGTATTGAACCGCATCGTTATCAACGACATAACTCCATGCCCCTTCAGGAGTAATCGTTAACATTCCTAGTGCAAGTGCATAAGTAGATCCAACAGGGGTAAACACGCCATTAGGTTTAAATGCAGGCATGTCACTCGTGTCGACGTCAGTAATCGTTAAAGTACCAGACACCGAGAGTTCGTTGGTATCTTCATTGACATCGACGTCCTCTGTCACTTCTCCCACGTCAGAGTCACCTTCCCCAATCGTAATCTCAGATGGATCATCAGCACCATTAATAGTGATTGTCACTTCACTTGTGGTTCCGTCAATCGCAGTAACCGTGTAAACCTCGGTGATAAATTCATCGTCATCGAGATATTGCACATCATCGTTGTCGACGACGTAAGTCCATTCACCTTCGTCGGTAATGGTCAACATACCCAACGCAGTATCATTGGTCGAACCTTCAGGATTAAACGTTCCGTTAGGTTGAAAAGCCGCGACATCGTTAGCATCAACATCGGTAATCGTCAGTGTTCCCGTCGCCATCAAGTCGTTACTCTCCGGGTCAACATCGACATCTTCCGTCACCTCACCCATGTCTGAGTCACCTTCCCCAACCGTAATCTCAGATGGATCATCAGCACCGTTAATGGTGATGGTCACTTCACTTGTGGTTCCGTCAATCGCAGTAACAGTGTAAACCTCGGTGACAAACTCATCATCATCGAGATACTGCACATCGTCGTTGTCTACGACATAAGTCCATTCACCATCGTCGGTAATGGTCAACATACCCAACGCAGTATCATTGGTCGAACCTTCAGGATTAAACGTTCCGTTAGGTTGAAAAGCCGCGACATCATTAGCATCAACATCGGTAATCGTCAGTGTTCCCGTCGCCATCAAGTCGTTACTCTCCGGGTCAACATCGACATCTTCCGTCACCTCACCCATGTCTGAGTCACCTTCTCCTACGGTAATCTCGGACGGATCATCGGCACCGTTAATAGTAATGGTCACTTCGCTCGTGGTTCCGTCTATTGCAGTAACCGTGTAAACCTCGGTGACAAACTCATCGTCGTCAAGGTATTGCACATCATCGTTGTTGACGACGTAAGTCCATTCGCCACCATCGGTAATGGTCAAAAAACCCAGAGCGGTATCATTGGTCGAACCTTCTGGGTTAAACACACCGTTTGGTTCGAAAGCAGCGACGTCGTTATCGTCGACATCGGTGATGGTTAGCGTCCCTGACGTCGCTAAGTTGTTGCTCTCTTGATCAACATCCACATCCTCAGTCACTTCTCCTGTGTCTGAATCACCTTCACCAACGGTTATGTCAGATGGATCATCGGCACCGTTAATAGTGATAGTCACTTCGCTAGTGGTACCGTCACTGGCTGTCACGGTATAAACCTCAGTAACGAATTCATCGTCATCCAAGTACTGAACATCGTCGTTGTTAACTACGTAAGTCCAAGCACCATCAGGGTCGATGCTCAATACGCCTAGCTGTGATTCGTTTGTTGAACCTACGAGGTTAAACTCACCGTCAGCTGAATAGGTAGGAGTGTCGCTGTCTACATCTGTAATTACGATCTGACCAGACGTCACTAATTGATTGGTGATCTCATCTACATCAATGTCCTCAGTCACACTGCCCGAGTCATCGGTAGCGACTGCCGCATCATCAGTACCAATGATGGTGACGGTGATGACTTGTTCGCCACCGTCGGAGGTTTGCACTGTCGTCGTATCTTGAATTTGCTCGCCATCAGCAAGTTCATCAAATGGACTGTTGGCCACGAATGTCCAGGAGCCATCCTCATTAACGACAAAAGACCCGAACCCATTTTCGCCTTCCGCATCTTTGGCGATAAAGGTAACGTCCGGATCGTCAATGGTTAAAGCGCCCCCGGTTTCAATAGGCTCATCCTGTTCAAACTCAATAACGTTGGTTTCACCTGAAACAAGCGCAAGAGCAATGATATCGAAAAGAGCAATACTTTGAGTTTCGGACAGCCCTTGAGATTCAAGTCCGTCAGTTTCAAAGTTTGTTGAAGCCAGAGTTTCAGCCCCTGTACGTTCAATCCTACCGCTGTTGGTTAGACTTGAGCCTTGCTCACCTGCTGCGGCATCAAACTCTTCACCCAATTCTGTTGGATCAAACCCTTCTTCAATAGCACGTTGAACTTGAGCGATCGCATCATCAGTGTCTATCACGTTTTGCTGACCTTGGTCATCGACAAACCGTGCAGAAACGTTTGGCACGCTCTCTTCAGTTGTTTCGACAGTGACAATGACGTCGCTAGTAGCTGGTTGCTCGCCCGGAGGCAAACGTCTAACTTGGCCTTGAGCGTCGAGCACTATAACGCCGTTCGCAAGACCTAGTATACTTAGGTTGATATTTCCCATATCCATATTCCCACTTCTGCCCAGAACACACCAAACGCGGATCCAATCCCACTCTGCGCTGTGGCTATTTCCTACAATAAATTTAGTAGTGGCATTATTGATAATCAACTCACTAAAGACATGGAAATGCGATGCTTTTTAAATTAGTCAATGGCAATAGCGACTTACATTCAAAAAAAAACCAACAAACTTCGCATTTTTTTGCAAATGTCCTAAGCTTCGTTTAATACCATTCACTCAATTCAACGGTAAACGTAGGTTGGGAAACGGATGAGGCATTGAAAGTAGAAGGAGAGCTACTTTGAAATTGTTTAAATTATCCATAATGTGTTGCTTAGTTGCTGCAGCACCACTCGCCGCTCAAACTCTGGAACAGTCTGTGGCTATTACCCTGGCAACGAATCCAGAGATTAAAAGCATCTTTAACGAATATGTGAGCGTGAAAAAGCGTAATGACGCCTCTGGTGGGGCATACAGGCCGAGTATCGACCTTGATGCCGGTATTGGTTATGAAGGTATAAACCCTGCACCAAATAACGGTCCAGACACGGATCTAACAAGAAAGGAAGCAACGATTTCCCTCACTCAATTGCTGTGGGATGGTTCTTCGACTCTGAACGATATTGACCGTACCGCTGCAGAAGCCGAATCAGTTCGTTTGCAATTGATAGCCGATGCCGAAGACAAAGCACTGGAGGTAACACAAATATATCTCGACGCAGTAAAAGCGACTGAGGTACTGGCGCTGTCAGAAAGTAACCTTGCGATACACAAGAAAATCTATAAAGACATAAAAAAACGAGCGAGTTCAGGCATAGGTTCTACCGCAGACGTTTCGCAAGTAGAAGCTAGGATTGCAAAAGCTCATGGTAACTTATTAGCCGCCCAGAATAATTTGATCGACACACATACCCAATTTAGAAGAGTTGTAGGACAAGAACCGCTAGGTCTGATTTACCCAAGGGCCGACATATCTTGGATTCCACTGTCATTGTCAGATGCCCTAGTTGACGCTTTAGATAAACACCCTGTAATTAAAATAGCGGCGGCAGATGTCGACGCAGCACATTTTCAATATAAACAGTCCAAAGGCGTAAACTATCCTACATTCTCTATCGAAGCGTCTCAGTCATGGCGTGATGATGCAGGAGGCGATGAAGGTTCAAGTCAAGAAACGCTCGCAATGCTGAGAATGCGGTATAACTTGTACAATGGTGGTACAGACAGCGCCAATTCAGAAGCTTCTGCTTACCAACTCAATAAGGCGAAAGATCTTAGAGATCGTGCTTATCGCCAAGTCGAAGAAGGACTTCGCCTCTCATGGAGCGCCTTAGATCTCACACTGCAACAGAAAAACTTTTTGTCCGACCATGTTGATTCGGCTTCAGAAACCGTTATCGCCTATGAAAAACAATACCGAATAGGGAAACGTACTCTGCTTGACTTGCTCAATACTGAGAACGAACTGTTTGAAGCACGCAAAGATTATCTGGATGCCCATTATTCGGAGCAGTACGCTAAATACCGAGTGATGAACGCTACAGGTTCTTTATTGAATGCTCTGCTGGTTGATATACCGGAAGAGTGGACAACGGCCGTGGAGTATTAATGATGAAAATAACTTACTTATTACTTCCCGTATTAACGATGACTTTATTTGCCTGCTCCAATCAGCAGCGAGAAACCTACATCGAGACGCCCGAAGCTGAACAAATTGCCGATCTACAAGACGATGATAAAGATGGTGTAGTAAACGCGCGAGATACCTGCCCTGGTACACCAGAAACATCACAAGTCGACAATGATGGCTGTGGTGAAACAATTCGAGCAGAAGAAGTACGACAGCTGAAAATACTCTTTGCTCATGACTCATTTGAAGTAAACCCAATATTTTCTAGCCAAATTAGCACCATGGCAGAGTTTCTTGAAAACTACAAAAGCGCTTCAATTGAAATCCAAGGTTACGCCAGTAAAGTGGGCTCCAACGAATACAACTTAGACTTGTCAAAGAAACGAGCAAACAATGTACAAGATGAGTTACTTTCGAATGGTATAGAACCAGAGCGCGTGAGAATTGTTGGCTATGGTGAAGAACGCTTAGAAAACGATGGTGACGATCCTACTTCACACGCACTGAATCGTAAGGTAACCGCGACCGTAGTTGGGTTAAGTGAGCAGATCGTTGAAGAGTGGACCATTTTTACCACACTAGAAAAGTAACGTGACATCATCACTGAAAGCGCAAGATGTAAGGTAAATTCGCTTACAAATACAGCTTAGCTTCAAGATCAATAAAGCCGTGATAGGGTTACCCATCACGGCTTTTTGTTCTTTGTCGTCACATGAATCGTAAAGGTGATTCTGTGACTCTTCTTGCTACTCAGAAATTGACTTGTTACTCAGTGAGTAGGCTCCCTCTTAAGCGAACCTACTACCGATTATGCTTTTACCTACCAATTATAATTTTACTTCTTGATGCTTAGTTTTCGGTAGAGAAATACTTAGCAGGAAGTAACCTAAGATAGCTGCGGTCGTTGAGCCCATCAGGATACCTAATCGAGCAAGCGTATCAAAATCTGCGTTCGTTGGACCAAATGCTAGCGATGAAATAAAGATAGACATCGTAAAGCCAATACCACACAACACAGATACCGCGAAGATGTTCATGAAGTTCACACCTTCAGGAAGCTTAGCGATGCCCGTTTTCACAGCACCCCAGCTGAATAGGAAGATACCCAGAGGCTTACCAACCAATAGACCCATAGCAATACCAAGAGGTAGCATGCCTGTAAGGTTTGAAATTGAGATGCCTTCTAGTGAGATACCTGCGTTTGCAAATGCGAAGATTGGCAAAATTGCAAAAGCGACGTATGGGTGCAGAGCATGTTCTAGATGTTTCAGCGGAGAACGCTCTCCTTTATTGCCTTTCAGTGGGATAGCAAAACCAATGACTACACCAGCCAATGTTGCGTGAACACCTGACTTCAATACTGCGAACCACAGAATTGCACCAACAATAAGGTAAACACTCAGCTTAGTTACATGCTTGTTGTTTAGCATGAACAGCACACCAGTTGCAATGAAGCCAACCGTTAGTGCAAGCGTCGATAGATCGCCTGAGTAGAACAGTGCAATGATAACAACAACCCCTAGATCATCGATAATTGCCAACGCTAGTAGGAATACCTTCAAGCTTACCGGTACACGGTTACCAAGAAGAGCCATGATGCCCAATGCGAAAGCGATATCAGTTGCCGCTGGGATAGCCCAACCTTGAAGCGCTTCAGGGTTACTTGAATTGAATAGCACGTAAATAAGTGCAGGAGCTAGCATACCACCCACCGCTGCGATAGCTGGGAAGATTGCTGTCTCTTTAGACTTTAATGCGCCTTCTAACAGTTCGCGCTTAACTTCTAAGCCAATTAGAAGGAAGAAGACAGCCATTAAGCCATCGTTAATCCAGTGTGATACAGACATACCAAGAACATAGCTGTGCAGTACCCCTTGGTACATTTCGTTCAATGGTGAGTTTGCTACAAACATTGCGATCGCCGCAGCGATGACTAGTATGATGCCGCCAGCAGATTCCAATTTAAAGAAGTCACGGATGACGTCGGTCATGATTTCGCCCTTATATTTATTATTTAAATAAACGAATAACAAAGAATAACCACGAGTTTATATCCAAGCTCTATCGATAGATAATCACTTCTTCGGATGTTTAACTTCGGTTTTTCCTACAAATACTAAACAATACGTCGTATATTCCATAATGTTGTTATGCACCATGAATTAAGTATAGATGAGTTCACCAAGGCTGTATGCACAAATAATTCGAGGGTTGTCGGAATATCAAACATAAAAAAAGGCTATCAAATGATAGCCTTAGGTGTTTTTTAGTAGCCAGTTAACTGCATAAAGCCTGTTGCTTCATGGCTTCCGCTCGCCATAATTGGCCCTTCCCAATAGGGTATGACAAAAGGCAGCCACATATCCCTACGTTTGATACGCGTAGTGAGATTGATATCGTGTTGTGGCACGTTAATAATCCATTGGAGCGGCATTCTTCTACCATTCATTAGCGTCGTATTCTGTAATGGCTTGATAGAAATGTCGGAGTCCGTTAGCTGATACACTTTGCCAGAACGAGTTGCCAATGTTCCAAAAACATAAGGCAATTGTTGATTATGGCGATATCGGTTAATGCTCAGTGCAGTACCGTCATCGAGATTAAACACGAACCAATCCCAGCCTTGCTGACCGACTCCGAGTAAACCACTGCCCCACTCTTTATGCACCCACGCAGTACCTTCGACTTCTTTCGTTACACCGTCGAGATTCAAAACCCCACTCAAAGATAAAAACGGAGCGCTGAAGTTATAAGACGCGACAGGCAATAAGTCGTGCTTTTTCTGATAGCCGTTATCGCCGTTGAGCACGTATGGCCCTTTCGCAATAGTGTCGAGTTCAAGGCCGAACGCATCGGTTTGTACTTGAAGGCGACCTGGAAACGGTGTGTTACCCAAGGCACGCCAGTTCCAGTTATCAATCCAAATTCTAAACGGATGACTGGTCATTCCCGCCTGTCCAATGCCACCACGCGCCAAACGTTGCTCTTTCCAAACCTTAGATTCAGACGAAATTACCACATTTGAAATATAAACCTGCGGGCTTTGCCACCCCCAGGTTTCTCGCTCATCGGTTGCAATGCGAAAGAAGCTCCACTGTACCGAGTACTTTTTCCCATCATCCCCTTTTAGAGACGCAAAATAATGCCACCACTCATGCTGGAATTCTGGGTGGAACTGGAAATCACGAGGCAACGAAACGCCTCGGTCTGGCAATACAGGTTCAAACACATTGAAGTGCTCACTTACAAGTACTGAATTAACCTCATTCTCGCCCTTATCGCCAACATCGACAAAATAGGAATAGTAAGCCCAGACACCTAAAATAGTGCCAAAGAAACCAATCAGTAATAGAGCAGAAACAAATCGGTGTCTGAGTTTTTTTGAGCCATTTCGTTGAAGCATATTAAAGCGCATCCCTCAGTGATTTCATCGGTGTGTTCCGAATCATTCTCATCACTGGCAATGCACCAGCTAACATTAATGCTGCCATGGCCCACGCAAATGTCTGCAAATAGTCCCAAGGAATCACTTGTAATTCGAGTGACCACCCAAAAGACTGCTTAATGACAATATCGACGATCAAGCTGGCTAACGCCAATCCGAGCGGGATAGCAATCAAGGAAGAAATAAGTCCGAACACAAACAACTGCAAGCTGCCTGTAAAAATCAGCTCTTTTGCCGAGACCCCTAAGCAACGTTGCAATGAAATATGCCTTTGTCGAGACACTTCACCCGCAACCGTCGCGAAAAAGATGCCGAAGACCGCGATGACCAAAGTGATGTTACCCAATGTATCAGCTATCGCGAATGTTCTATCAAACACTCTCATCGCCTGACTGTGAATATTGTTATTATCAAAAATACGCTCAGATCCAAGCCTGAATACGCTTTCCAATCGACTTCGAAGTCCTACGGAATTGACATCATCTTTGAGTATGACGCCTAGACCGACATTTCCGCGTCCAGCAAACCCAGATAGCCAGTTTCGATGTGACATCATGACTTGATGGTAAGGGTTGCCATAATCGTAATAAACACCAACAACCTGCCAACCAGAGCCAAGACTGTCATAAAGGTCTATATAGTCGCCTGGGCGAATCCCTAACTTGAGAGACATCGATTCACTGATCAACACACCTTTCGAATGATGCAGGTGGTACCAGTAATTCGGAATACCTAACTTGATCGTCAGCGCTTCTAATTCGCCTTCAGAAGGACCAGTACTGACCACCTGGGTACTTCCGACAGGGGAAGCGACATCTTTCTCCCAACGCCACCAAACTGAATCGACTTCAGGCTGTTCTGACAGCCAATTACTCATACGTGCAGCGGCGTTGTTGGTTGGGTAAATGTAAAGGTCTGCAGCCAAACGCTGTGTTAGCCATTTATCGGTGGTATCCCTAAAGCTACCCACCATGGTTTCTACACCAATATTCGCTGTTAACGCTAGCATGAACGCCATTGTCGCCACACCACGATAACTCATGCTTGAAGCGGCATCCGCAAAGAACCAGCGAGCACGAACCCAACGCAGTGAATAAGACAAACTGTTGAACAGCTTCCACATCAAGAAAGGCGTAAACAAAGCCACACTGACGAGCATCAGGGCAATAATCGCAAAACCAGATTCTTGCGTTTGTGGGGCTTGATACACAGCGACAGCTGCAACCAAGAAACCACAACCAATCAATGCTTGCCAAGTAAACTCAGTGCCAGCAAAACGCATCAAAGATAAACGAGATGACAAACGAATCGGTTGCGACCTCAGCAAACGAACCAATGGCCATGCACACGCTAGGAATGCACCAAGCAACGCCATTAATAAGCTATAACCACTCCAACGCCAACTCCAGCTAAGGGTTAAGCCCACATTCGCATCGTAAAGATCACCTAAACTCGAAGAAACGGCAGGTAACAGTTGGTTTGCCAACATGACACCGAATACATTACCGCAGATCCAGCTCAGTAGAACCAATAACAATAACTCTAAGCAAAGCGCTTTAGTCAGTTGCCAACCAGACACACCTGTTTGTCTCAAGATTCCGACGAGTGGTTGGCGCTGAATGAAAGACAGCGACATCGCTTGATAGAAAATAAACAAGCCAACGACAAACGACAGCATGCCCATCGCTTTTAGATTTAAGTGGAAAGCGCTAGTCAATGACTCAAGCTCAGCTTTAGAGCTGCGAGAGATTGTCAAACCATTGGGCAACATGTTTTTAAGACGTTCAAACTTCTCGGGAGACATGTCTGAACACGCAATCACGGAAAGCCCTGCACTGCGTTTAAGCATTCGGAGCAAAGAGATATCCGCAATCAACCTTGTACCATTAATCAGGTTATTTTGGTCCACTACCACTGGACCTAGCTCTGAACCATCCATAAGTGGAATGTAGTCCCCATCCTTCCATTCCATATGTTCAGCAAGATCATCACTCACTAGGATCGGATATGGTGGTTTCATGAGATCTAACGTGGTGAGTTCTTTTAGGGCAGCACCAGGCTGAAGCTGAAGCATAGAAACAGGGTCTATGCCAATAAGCATAAAGTTTGCACCATTTTCATCAGTGATACTATGGTGGTCAAAAGGAGAACACTGCTGAAAGCCTTCACGACGAAGCTGAATGTAAAAACCTTGCGGGATTTTATTCGCGTTATGTTTTGGTCGAATACGGTAAGGAAGAGGATTCGAAAAGAGTTTTTCGCCATGCGTATAACTTTGCTTGGCGTGTTGGTTGATAGCGGTAACACCAACCAAAAGTGATACGCCTAGGGTTAAACCAAGCCATACCAAGATAATCTGAAGTGGGTAACGTCGATAGTGACCAAGTAGCGCTTTAACTACGGGCCATAACATGCAGTTGCCCTCCTTGTAGGCGAATTCTGCCATCCATATGCAATGCAACTTTCTCACTGTGTGTCACCAGCAATAATGTACATTCTAATTGGCGGGCCAAAGAGGTCAGCAAACGCATCACAGCTTCCGCATTGCGCTCATCAAGGCTTCCCGTTGGTTCATCGGCCAACAAAATTTTCGGTTCCATATACAAGGCACGAGCAATCGCAGCACGTTGTTGCTGGCCACCAGACGCTTCTTCAGGGTAACGACCAAGCAAAGGCATAAGATCTAAAGCAGAAAGAATCTGTCTCCAGAGTCCCTTATCTTCAGGTAAACCTTTTAACTGGCGGCAAAAACGGATGTTGTCGGCAATGTTAAGCGTTGGTAGCAAGTTGAATTGCTGGAAGATATGACCGATGTTGTTTCTACGATAAGCGGTGCGGTCACGCTCGGTCGAGTCGTGCATATCGAAGTGAGGGAAAGCGATTTCACCTGAATCGGCGAGGTCTAAACCCGCGATAAGATTCAGCAAAGTACTCTTACCAGAGCCACTTTCTCCCATTAATGCCAGCTGATCACCTTGGTTTAATGTTAATTCAGCACCTTGCAAAACAGGGTGAAACTCCCCCCCATCGACATAGCCTTTACACAGGTCTGACAGCTTTAACATTAAACAGCTCACATTAGTTAGAATTTGGAATGAGAATCTACACTAATTCCCTGTTAGGAGGAAGTATTTTGAAAGATAGATCACACACCAACGATAAAGTGATGGGGTTGATGCGCTCTACTTCAATTTCCTATCAAGTTTTTAATCCATTTTCTTGTTTTCATGCGGTAGAGCGACCCACCCCACTTAAGTACTTCTTCAGTGAGGAAAAGTAGATATATCCACTCAGGTGGAAACTTCAGATAGATAGCAGCAATCGCGGCGAGCGGAATACCGATCACCCATTGGGCAATCAGGTCTTGATAAAGGCAGAACTTCACATCACCGCCCGCTCTCAACACACCAACAATGACAGTCAGCGGTACCGATCGGATAACAATACCCACGCTTAAAATTAGAATGAACTTTTCTGAGAGGGCTCTGGTTTCTTCCGTCAGTGCACTAAAAGCATTCAGTATTGGCGTTTGTACGAAGTAAAGAAAAATCGCGACCACGATACTGGTCAAGAAACACAAAATCGTTAAGCCTAACGCTTGGTAATAAACCGCTTCATTATTCTTTGCGCCAAGTTGATTACCCACCAGAACCGCTGCCGCATTCGAAAGGCCAATCAGTAAACTCAATGAGATAGATTCAACCGGCGTCATCACTGACAGTGCTGCCAGTCCTTGAACGCCCGATTGCCCCATGATCGCGTGGTAAGCAAATAAGCCACCCGCCCACGCCAAAAAGTTAAACGTCGTCGGCAGCGATAACTTTAAGAAGCGAACCACTTTTTCAATCGAAGCTGCTGCTTTTATATCGCATAACTTGAAAGCCAAGAGATGCTTTGAACAATAAAGATAACCATATAAGGTCGCCACTTCAATGGCACCGCTCAATACCGTCGCAATCGCCGCACCTTTGATTCCAAGCGCAGGAAAGCCTAAGTTACCGAAGATCAGCACCCAGTTTAAGAACACGTTAGACAGGATACCGATACCGCTGAAGAAGGTGCTTAGCCCGGGTTTGTGCATCGCTCTCAAACCTACAGCCATACTGCTAACGCACGATACAGCTAGCATGCTAAACGAGGTGATAACAATGTATTCAACACCAAGGTTGATCACTTCTTGGGAGTCAGTCGTCACGCCCATGATTTGTGCGGGAAATGAAACGAAGAAAACAATAGTTAGTAATGCAAACAGTGTTGAAACCAGCCAAGTCAACGCCGTACTTTCTCTGACGCCTTGCTTGTTACCTGCTCCCCAATATTGCGCAGTCAATAACGCACCACCCGTGGTGACACCCACCAGCATAATGGTCGTGACAAACATGGCTCGACTCGCCACACCCACCGCCGCAATATCCGCTTCACCCAATTGGCCTAACATCAACACATCCACTAAGCCTCGGCTTGAAAACATAATGCTCTGCAAAGTAATAGGCAAAGCAATCGCAATAAGCCTACGAACAAAATCACCTCGAGTGTGATGAATAATTGAAGAGAGCAACATAGAAATACCTAAACGGAACGTATTGATGAATAAAGATAAATATCACGCTATTATATCAATGTTCGGTTTTTAACCACAGAGATAAATGGAGTAACAATGAAGAAAGTACTGGTTTTAGGCGCTTCTGGATATGTTGGTTCGCAGCTCCTCCCTCTCCTGCTTGAGCAAGGCTATCTAGTCACAGCTGCAGCAAGGCATATCGACTATTTAAAAGCACGAACAGAGCCTCACGACAACTTGTCACTTGAATACCTTGATCTCGCAGATCAAGCTGCGACACAAGCGCTCGTCCCTGACTTTGACCTTATTTTCTTTCTTGTACATGGAATGGCTGAAGGCCATGATTTCATTGATTACGAACTCAAGTTGGCTCGTAACTTTGTTTCGGCTCTTGGGCCAAAAAACCAACACGTCATCTACCTGAGTTCGCTTCAACCGCAAACGGGTGATTCAGAGCATCTTCAAGCGAGAAAACAAACCGGACAACTGCTTCGTAAAGGACCAGTACCGGTAACCGAACTTCAAGCAGGCGTCATCATTGGCCCCGGCTCTGCGGCATTCGAGATCATGCGAGATTTCGTGTACAACTTACCTATCATGATTGCGCCAAAGTGGGTTGACTCTAAAGCGAACCCGATTGCCTTGCAGAACCTGAACCATTATTTACTACAACTCGCACAAGACACGCCAAGCGACAATCAAACCTTCGAGGTTGGCGGGCCAGATATTGTCTCTTATCGAAATCAATTTGCTCACATTGCCAAAACAGCCGATCGTCCACTCAGGCTGTGGGCGACATCGCTTCTCACACCTTCAATGGCGTCTTATTGGTTGGGCGTGGTGACTTCTGTTCCGTCCAACATAGGCAGAGCGCTTCTCGCGGGCTTAAAGCATGACTTTATTGCCAGTTCGACCATCATTAGAGAAAAGTACCCTCAGAAACTTATCTCATTCGAAAACATGGTTGAGCAAGCGATTCATTCTGAAGGCAACTTCGTAAAAAGTAATGTTTGGGGCTTTGACAAAACCGCCTTCAAGCGCTGGCAAGCTGGATATGGCTATTACCCGAAGAAAACAGGGGCAAGTATCACCTCAAGCGCATCCTTAGATTCCCTCTGGCATGTTGCACAGCAGATAGGAAGCCCAAAACAGGGTTACTTCTTCGCTAACGCTTTATGGCGCACACGCGAATGGTTAGATCTTATCTTTGGCGGTGGTGTACCTGTTCGACAAATGCCAGAAGGCCCTAACCTAAAAGTCGGTGACAAAATTGATTCTTGGAAGGTTATTCGCTGTGAAGAGAATCAGTTTCTATCTCTGCTTTTCGGTATGAAAGGCCCCGGTTTGGGGAGACTCGAAATTACCGTATCTGACCACGGTGATTCTCGTGAACTGAACATTTCAGCTTGGTGGCATCCAAAAGGCTTTTTAGGCTTACTGTATTGGTTCGCGATGATGCCAGCTCACCTATTTATCTTTAAAGGCATGGTGAAGGCGATTGAGAAGCAAGCTAAAGATCAGATGAAGGATTAAAGCAGATTCGAGATGCGAAGAAATTAAGAGCTATAGATGAGACTCCCTGCACACCTTCTTGCTAGAAAAAGACCGCCATTTAGGCGGTCTTTATATTTTTAACTGTCACTAGATTAGCCAATAACGCTAATTGGGATCTCAGCCAGTTGGTTGCCTTGGTTAGCTGGGTACACGATGTATTCACCGTGATACTTCACCGCAGACTTATAGTCCGTCACTTTGTGAAGCATGAAACCCGCTTCCATCGCTGCTTGAATAAACTCAGCGTGGTTACCACGAACAAACCAGTTCATAGGCTTAACCATCAGCTCACCGTCGAAAGAGTCGTCACACTGTTTGCCACACAAAGCAAAAGAGTGCTCACCATCGGTGAAGAATTGAATCTTGCCTCCAGTCGTTAGCTCGTCTTCACTTGATACACTCCAACCCATCTCGTACATTTTGTCCATGAACGCTTCAACATCACTGTCTTTTAGCGCTTTAGGCTCTTCGCCTTCAGGGAAAAAACGTCCGTAAAACGCAGAAATACGTTTAAAGGTAAAAGTTAAATCAGAGTTATTGCCCTTTGAACGGCCCTGTTTCTGCCAGCGAACCAAGTCAGGCACAATCACACGATCATAAGACTGAGCCTTAATCGCCTTCGTTACCCAACGAACTAAATAAAGGTTGTTCGCAATAGGCGCATCAATCGCTTTGCCTGCTTTGTGCAGAGCGTAAAGCTCGCCTAACGCATCATTCACTAACTTCTGAATTTCAATATAGTATTTTGACATTATGCCTTCTTTCCTAATGTCCAATATAGTAATGCTGACATTACTGCACACGCAGCCATTACCATAGCCATAGACCCAGCACTGTCACTTGGCAGCATCGCAACGATAGCTCCAACGACAGAACCAGTACCAAATCTTAATGTTCCCGCAAGCGATGAAGCCGTGCCGGCCATGTTTGGATAACCACTGAGCAATAGACCCATAGAGTTACTGCCGATAGTAGAAATGGTGCCAATAAATAGCATCACAAACGGCACAATACCCCAAAGCCCGAGATCCAATAACCAACCAACCAGTAAACCGACGCCAGCTAATAATTGAATGACCAGCGCGGCTCTCAGCATGGTATGAGAGCCAACCTTCTTAACAATTCGACCATTAATTGTCGTCATCAGAATCATCGCAACGATGTTCAGACCAAACAGGTAACCAAACAGGTCAGGACGTACTCCATAGACATCAATGTAGACAAAAGAGCCTGCGGTTAAGAATGCAAACATCCCAGAGAACGAGAACGCACCCGAGAAAATTAGGCCCATAGCGGTCGAGTTTTTACATAAACGAGCGTAATTACGAATCGTGGTTTTAAAGCGTAATGGTTGACGATTTTCAACAGGCAGAGTTTCAGGGATTTTGATTATCACCGCGAGAATCACAATCACTGCAAAAATAGCTAACACCCAAAAGATTGAACGCCAGCCGAACCACAATGCCAAATAGCCGCCAATCATCGGCGCGATAAGTGGCGCAACCGTCATCACTAAGGTAACGAACGACATGGTTCTTGCGAAATCTTCACGGTCGAACATATCACGCACAACCGCTTGGATAATGACCGCCGCCGCCGCACCTGCAAAACCTTGAGCGGTACGAACTAACGTTAACGCTTCAATGCCATGAGTGGTTGCACTCACGACAGACGCTATCGCAAAGAAGAGCACACCAATCAGTAGAACTGGCTTGCGACCATAACTGTCGGCTAACGGACCATGTAACAACTGACCTAAAGCGAAACCTGCGGTGTACGCGGTAAGTGTGATTTGCACTTCCCCTGCTGTCACACCAAGATCTTTGGCGATCGTTGGCATTGCAGGTAGGTACATATCGATGGCGAGTGGTGTTAAAGCACCAATAGCGCCCAGAACCAAAAATAGCATCCAACCTAACTGAGGCGTTTGTGATTGTGAGCTTGGGGTCTGTGAGGTAGACGTTTGCATAACTCTCCGACTAAGTACTAGGTTCTATGTAAGCACGAGCATGCACGCAGCAATATACGAATATACACATAGCAATACACGAATACGCACAGTGATACACGAATATGCGCACACATACATGAACATATAGTAATAATGGCTGAAACTGTCCTAGTACCAGTCAAAATAATCAGCCGACGCTATCCTTGGTCGGCCACATCTACGGTAGAAAAGATTACTTCCAGATAGAGTCTACTTCTTCTTGTGTTAGGTAACGGTATTCACCCAACTCTAAAGACTCGTCCATCTCGATTTCACCAATACGTTCACGGTGCAGTGCTTCGACCTTGTTACCAAGTGCTGCAAACATGCGTTTTACTTGGTGGTATTTTCCTTCGTGAATCGTTAGCAACACTTCACGCTCTGCACGTACTTCAAGGTGTGCTGGAAGTGTTAGGCCGTCTTCGCTCTTAAGCTGGATGCCCTCTTTGAACTTTTCAACGTAATCGTCTTCAACAGGTTCAACCAACCACACTCGGTACATCTTCTCGCACTTGTGCTTTGGCGATGTGATGCGGTGAGACCACTTACCGTCGTCTGTCATTAAGACAAGACCCGTTGTATCAACATCTAAACGACCTGCAAAGTGCAGCTTGTCCATTTTGATTTCATCGAGTAATTCAAACGCAGTGCGATTTGAGCCATCTTCATGCGAACAAACAAAACCTTCTGGCTTGTAAAGCATGATGTAACGCGGGCCGTGAACATTCAGCTCATTGCCTTGCCATTCCACAACGCACTCTTCAGTTACCTTAAGTGAGCCGCTTTTTTGAATGACATCATTTACTGTCACTGCTTTTGATTTTAATAAGTGTGTTGCTTCTCTTCGAGTGACGCCTAACGCATCGCACAGAAATTTATCTAAACGCATGAATACCTCAACTAATCTAAGTCGGGTATTATAGTCACCTTTGCTCAATTAGTTGAGCTATTTCACACTATTTGTTTTTCATTTTACAAGACACGATATGTATACACTCCGCCCGTACCAAGCTGACTCAGTAAAATCAGTGATTCATTACTTCAGAAAACACCAAACACCGGCTGTTCTTGTATTGCCTACAGGCGCAGGAAAAAGCCTGGTGATTGCAGAGCTAGCAAGGCTCGCTAAAGGTCGTGTTCTAGTGCTCGCGCACGTAAAAGAGCTCGTTGAGCAAAACCATGAAAAGTATGAAGGTTATGGGCTAAAAGGTTCAATTTTCTCTGCCGGTTTAGGGCGTAAAGAGACAGACCAACAAGTGGTGTTTGCTTCGGTTCAATCCGTAGTTCGAAACCTTGACTCATTCTCCAATCAGTTCTCATTATTGGTTATCGACGAATGCCACCGCGTGCCAGATGAAAAGACCAGCAGCTATCAAAAAGTGATCACTCACTTACGTGAAAATAATGCGGGTATAAAAGTGCTTGGATTGACCGCGACGCCTTATCGTCTTGGTATGGGGTGGCTTTACCAATATCACACGCGTGGCCAAGTGCGTTCTGAAGAGCCGAGATTTTTCAGAGACTGTATTTTCGAACTGCCGATTCGTTACTTGTTGGACGAAGGCTTTCTCACACCAGCTCGAATGATTGATGCGCCCGTTTTAAGCTATGATTTCTCGCAACTAAAACCGGCAAATACAGGTCGTTATAAAGAATCAGAACTCGACATGGTGATCGAGCAGTCTAAACGCGCTACCCCGCAAATTGTCGATCAAATCATTGAACTAGCCAAAGACAAGCTTGGCATCATGGTATTTGCAGCCACCGTTCGACACGCACAAGAGATCCTTGGTTTACTGCCCGAAGGTGAAGCTTCAATTGTAATCGGCGACACACCGACACTCGAACGTGACCAAATCATCAGTGATTTCAAGGAACGTAAAATCAAGTTCTTGGTTAACGTATCGGTATTAACCACAGGTTTTGATGCGCCCCATGTGGATTTAATCGCGATTTTGCGCCCAACAGAGTCCATCAGTTTGTACCAACAAATCGTTGGCCGTGGCTTACGCCTATCTCCGGGTAAAAAAGAGTGTTTAGTGCTCGACTATGCGGGCAACAGTTATGACCTTTACCAACCTGAAGTGGGTGACCCTAAGCCCGATTCCGACAGTGAAATCATCACCATTCCCTGCCCTGCTTGCGGCTTCAATAATAACTTTTGGGGCAAGCTAGACAGTAACGGCTTCTTGCTCGAACACTTTGGCCGCAAATGCCAAGGCTACTTTACCGATGAAGACACGGGAGAACGAGAGCACTGTAACTATCGTTTTCGCGCTAAGTATTGTGGTGAATGCGGCGCTGACAACGACATTGCCGCGCGTATTTGTCATGAGTGTGATGCCACCTTAGTTGACCCAGACAAAAAGCTGAAAGAAGCGTTAAACCTGAAAGATGCTTTGGTGTTTGAGTGTTTAGAGATGGACCTTAACGTTCTCAAGGACGACAAAGGCAAATCGCAGCTTAAGGTCACCTACCGTGGAGAAAACCAAGCACAAGTGCATGAGTTTTGGTCATTAACCACTAAGAAACAGAAGCAGAACTTTAAGGATCAGTTTGTTCGCCCTCACCTTGCCGACAGACACAGACCGTTTGAGGAAGCTTCACCAACGAAAGTGGTCGCTCACCAACATCGATTTCGCCCACCTCAATTCGTCATTGCACGTAAAGTCGGGCGCTTTTGGAAAATGAGAGACAAGATATTCGAAGATGAACTGAAGCAATAGAATCCAAAGAATCAACAGAATTAATAAAAGGAGTATCGACACTCCTTTTATTCACATTCTAATGACCACACATGAGTTAACTTGTTAAACCACAAATTAGATTGCGCTCAGCTTTTTCTGATTCCCGCGCCTCTTTTTCCATATTATCAAAAAGCTCAATGGCTAAAGTTGGCCGATGAATATAAAAGCCTTGAATAAAGTCAATGCCTAGCGTTTCTAAAGTTCTTAACTCTTCAATTGTTTCAACACGCTCTGCAACCACTTTAGTTTGGCTCATTTCTGCCAACTCAACTAATGAGTGCACCATTTTTTTCTTAAAATCAGAACTGTTAATATTTTCAACAAGCGAACCATCAAGCTTGATCGTATCAAAGCAGCCTTCAGATAAAATTGAATACGATGAATAACCTGAACCAAAATCATCTAAGGCAACTATTATTTGGTGGTGTTGTAGTCGCTCTACTATTTTTCGAAACTTCTCATCTGCACGATAAAAAACAAGCTCAGTCACTTCAACACATAAACGGGAACGGATATAAGGGGGTAGATGACATAAACGATCAATAACACTCATATCGAAAATGGTTTTAACTGAGAAGTTTAATGACAATTGAATAGTTGAATAGTGCTCAAGTAAGCCAATTGCGTAAGTTAGCATACGAGAATCGAGCTCCTTCTCAAGCCCATGAGAGGCTACAACATCGAGCAATTCACCAGCAGAAACGATTTTTTCACGCCCTTCTTCGTCTTCCATTTTTAAACGACACAGTAGCTCATAGCTCGAAGCAACACCCTTTAAAGAATGAATTTTTTGAGCAAAGCAAAGCAACCTATCCGAGTTAAGTAATTCAACTGCTTCTATTCTAAGATTCGGTAAGCTATAGAGCATGACCCCGTCTTGTTGCTGCCAGTCTTGGTAAGATTCATTGTTGGACTTTGCTTTACGGCAACAGTATTCAGCTTTGTAAATACAATCTTCGACAGATTCATTAGGACCACTTCGATAACGGCCAAAACTAAAGCTTAGAGCGTTTTCTGTTTCTTGGGTGAGGTTCTGTTCCAACAAATATTCAAGTAACTCCTTGGAAACCGACGTTTGGCAAATTAATACAAATTCATCGCCACCGACTCTATACGCCTTCCCTATGCCTTGTGCGGCTATTTTTTTGAAGCGCATAGCTAAATTTATTATCATTCGATCACCTACATGGTGACCTTGACTATCATTGAGAAACTTCAACTGATTTGCATCAATGTAATAATAACAACGAGAACACTCAATGACCTTTTTATATTCTATAGATTTTCGATTATACAATCCTGTCATGAAATCTTTATCAGAATTAGACAACAATTTCTTATAATCGCCCAAATTAATAACTCTTAATTCTCCAAGATCATAAACACATGCTAATACAAAAGAAGCATGAGACAAGTAGAATAGCGCCTGTATTAAATAATAATACTCAGGTATGAATGAAATAGTCATTGATGATTCAAGAACCACCACAGACATAATAAAACACGAAAGATAGCTAATTATTATTTGAACTTTATTATTAACTTCTTTTGATATCAAACAAAATGCTATAACAACGGCTGCAAGGATAGTGCTAATTAAAAACCCAACAATGACATCAAAGTTTATATAAACTGAAAAGAACTGTAGAAAAACAAATGAAGAACAAATCAGTAAGTGCTTTGTATTTATTCTATCGCAACTTGAAAAAACAAGCATTAAATATACACAAACTAAAGATAAAGAATAAGAAACGAACCAGTAGTCGCTTCTAAAAAAATTTATAACGTAGGTTCCTTTATCATCATACCCATCCCATAAAAACCCAAACTTGTAAATATAAAACATAGAAAACAGCACTATATAGCACGTCATAAATAGTGTTTTAGATCGCTTTATCGGCCAAGCAAAATAAACATAAACTAACGATATTGCGCTCGACAATAGAAATAAGGCTAGAATCACCCCATCTTTCATAACAAGTGATTGCTTTAATTGATGCTCTTTCGAAAATAACGCACTGGCATTTACAGTCTTACCTCTAGGAAATTTCACTAAAACATAACTGTATTCAAAATTTTTGTTCAGCCGTAGCGAGCGATAATACTCAAACAAAAAATTGCCAACAACTTTTCCGTCTTGATCAACAAAAAACAGCTCTCCTGTCCGGGATGAAAGAGATTTCCAAACTAGATGTTCATATGATTGGTTGTCTGAAGGTAGTGCAAGTTTAAGCCAACACGACTGATTAGGTTCAGGAATACAAGTAACAATTGAGCTCCACCCTTCTTCCTTATATAGGATGGCATCAACCGAAGAATCACTCACTACCATGCCATATTCGAAGTCACTGATTTGCTTGAAATCTAATTCGTTAGCATGGCTAGTGAACGTTATCAGCACTGAAAAAAACAACATAACTAGCACTGTAAATGGCACTCTAAAATCCTTATTAAATCAAATATCGCGCGGCAAAGAGCCCCATAGGTCCATATACTTGCGAGTTTACCATGTTAATTATTTGTAATTTGTAAGGGAATGTAATAACGTCAACGCATTACTATTGAGCAAATGAATCAACATGAATATCAGGTTGGTTAATTGCACGTTGATACAACACTTTACATTGCTAAAATGATAAAGCGTCTCTCGTATTCACATTCATACTCCATTCATTTTTATTGTATTAAACTGTCGTTACTTGCTTCTTTTACTAAGGCCACTGCATGCAAAAACCAAGCGCTATACTCATCTGTATCGCTGTAGCTATAGGCTCGACATCAAGCTTTGCACAAGATGATCACCATAACGGTCATGATCTTGTACAAGATGTTCATAAAGCGGGAACCCGTATCGAATTTGAAGAAGATCAAGACGAAGTCTATGAAGCGGTGCAAGAGGGCTACATTCGCCCTTTCTCAGAAATGTATGCTGCGGTTGAAAATGATCTTCATGGCCGAATCATTAAAGTAGAACTAGAAGAAGACGATGATATTTGGGTGTATGAGCTAAAAATAAATTTCCAAAACAATATCATTAAAGTGGAATACAACGCTGAAACGTTAGAAATGCTGATGATTAAAGGTCGCAACTTTAAAGAAGCGATCAAAAACTCCCACGAATAATAAATAACAATAAAAGAGTGATACATGAAAATTTTAGTCGTTGAAGACGAACCTCGCTTGGGCCAACAAATTCTAGAGACCCTTGAGGGAGCCGACTGGGTTCCAGAGCTTTCTCAAGACGGTATCGACGCACTCTACCGTGCAACATCGGAAGAGTGGGATGCCATCGTTCTCGATTTAGGTCTACCTAAGCTGGATGGCCTAACCGTATTAAAAGGTATTCGAGACGAAAACATTAACACGCCAGTGATTATCCTAAGTGCGCGCGACACGCTTACTCAGCGTGTAGAAGGCTTGAATGCAGGTGCTGATGACTACCTAACTAAACCATTCGAAATGGTCGAGCTGATAGCCCGCATTCGTGCTCAACTGCGCCGAGCGTCAGGCAGTGCTGCTCCTATACTTCAAATTGGTGATCTAAGCCTAGACACACGCAGCTCTAAAGTGTTGTGGCAAGGCCAAGCGGTTAGCCTCACAGCGCTTGAATATAAAGTGGTCGCTTATTTCATGCATAACCAAAACAAAGTTATCTCGCGCACTGAGTTGGTTGAACACATCTACAAGCAAGATTTTGACCGCGATTCAAACACGGTTGAAGTGTTCATTGGTCGTATTCGTAAGAAAATCGCACCAAAGATCATCAAAACCGTTCGTGGCCTTGGCTACCAACTGAATGCTGAATAACGCTGTATTTAATTAAGCTAAGAGCAATCTCCAATTAGTGGACAGCCTGTGCTGATCGTTGTTGTTCTCATAGCAAGATGAGCAAAGACAGGCTGGTAACGTATGAATCTAAAAAAACGAACACTTAAAAACGTCAGTCTAAAAAGCCGCTTGCTCCTCGCCGCGGCTTTTTGGCTAGGTGCGATGATATTAACGGCAGGCGTCGGAATACCTAAGTTGGTTAACGATTACTTGGTCGATGACGTCAAGCAACAGCTCAGCCTAACCATGGACGAGTTAACCGCCAACATAGAAACCAACGACAGTGGTAACCTCATCATGGCAGAGCGTCTGTCTGACCCTAGGTTTAACCAACCCTACAGTGGTATTTATTGGCGAGCCGCTACTCAAGACCAGATTATTCGATCTCGCTCGCTATGGGACAAAGACCTCACTATCAAGCGTTCGCCGATTCATACTTCAATCAAAGGGCCTGAGAAAGAAAAGCTTATTTACATCGAGCAGGATATCTATCTGCCTGAACTGAACGATCCTGTCACGATCACCATAGGTATTGATGAAGATCCATTAGAATCCACACTGACCGAACTTACAGGTCAGGTCTGGTTGATTCTGATGCTACTGTTTGTGGGCGTGCTGATGTTGATTGGTATTCAAGTCAGTTGGTCGCTATTGCCACTCAGTAAGATGCAACGTGAACTGGTGATGTTGAGAAACGGCGAGCAACAAGGGTTAAGCGACAACTACCCGAAAGAGGTTTCTCCATTAGTTTCTGATCTCAATGCCCTACTCTTCCACTATCAAGAGTTATTGGAGCGAGCGCGTAACCACGCGGGTAACTTATCTCATGCGTTGAAAACTCCGCTGTCGGTTCTGAAAAATGAGATAGAGCGACTTCCAGAGGATGACAAGGCACTGCTGCAACAACCCATTAATCAGATTCAAAGCCAAATCGATTATCACCTTGGCCGAGCACGCATGGCCGGTGCAATGAACATTCTTTCGGTGAAGTCTTCACCTTGTGAGCGTGTTGAAGCTATCTCAATGGCGTTTGATAAAGTCTACTCCGCCAACGAAGTCACCATGATTAACGAGCTAGACTCTGAGATTGAAGTGGCGGTAGAAAAAACCGACCTTGATGAAATGGTCGGCAACCTACTCGAGAACAGTTACAAATGGGCGAGCAGCATTATCCGAGTCCATTCGAATGAACTCGATGATGGCAACATTGAATTGGTGATTGAAGATGATGGCCAAGGCATTCCTGAAGAGAAGCTTGAGCAAGTGACCAAACGAGGTGTTCGACTTGATGAAACCACACCAGGAACAGGCTTGGGGCTTAACATCGTGAATGAAATGGCGCACAGCTACCGAGGCAGCCTAACGCTCAGCAAGAGCTCTATGGGCGGATTGAAAGCCTCTCTGGTGCTAAAACTAAGCAAAGGTTAAGTAAGCTAAACGCGCTAAGTAAACCAAGTAAACACGATAAGCCCTAGCACAACGCTAGGGCTTAACAAAGCTTTTCTCACTTCAATATGATTAGCTCATCGAGTGAAGCCCAATCATATTGCCTTCCGTGTCACTCACTACACTGATAAAACCATGCTCACCAATGTCCATTTTGGGTACTTGTAGCGCGCCACCGTTGGCCGCTGCCAAACTTGCTTCTGTGGCACAATCCTCACAAGAGAAGTAAACCATGGTGCTGTTGCCTCCCGCTTTTACACCAGACATCTTACATATAGCTCCAGTGGCTCCATAGTTCCCCATATCGCAAGGAAATACCCACATCTCAACTTCGATTCCGGTTTCATTGTCTAACTTGTCCAGCGTCACTTTAAATACTGATTCATAAAAAATTTTTGCTCTCGACATGTCATCAACATATATTTCAAACCAACCAATCGGATTCATTTGCATAACGTTATCCTCAGTTTTCGCTGCTTGTTCGCCCTTAATCAGCATAGTCAAAATTGAACAATTTATAGTTGAGGAGTTACATGAGAGCAGGTAAGTTTCTTTAGATATAGTCCAGTAGAAATCACAAAGCCTTGTTTGAAGGAGGTCCAAACAAGGCGCAAGTTAGTCGCTCTTATATATCGCTCTATATATCGTTCACAGCAACATCCAAAGCTTGTGAATCATCGCGGTAGGTTGCTACTCCGATCATCAAGATCTTACCATCTGTATAATAGTCATGATCTTCATTCATTACTTCCACCGTAGCTAATGGGTACTTGTCTAGATCAATATCTGGCAGTGACGTTCGTATCTGATTAGCAAGCCTATCTCGTTCTTCATCAACATTAGGGTCAATGTTATGCAGTATGGTCACAATACCTGAGTAAGGGGTGACTTTAAGGCCATCGTCATAGCTAATTGCACCTAACCACTGAGGCTGGTTAGTTTGAACATCAACACCAGCGCGCCACCAGCGAATGTGGCTGCGCTTCATCAAATTACCCGGCAACTGAAACGCCATATCTTGTGGCTTGTCTCGCCAATACAAATCGGACACTGGCGGCGTTTTGTCTCTAAGCAATGCGAGATAGCCAGCCCATTCAATCTCATTTCGAGAGAAAGTTTGATTTTCTATCCAGCCCAATTGTTTCATTAAGTCTCTTGGGGTTGCTCCAACATATAGTACGTTGATAGCTTGTGCCGAGTAGAATGAAGATTTGCCTGGGAACGCTTTATAGGTAACCGAATTCCAGTCGACTTTGTCAATTTGAGCCGTCTCTGGTTGATTCTGAAAATCATCGGCTTTCCAGAAAAAGTGAGCGTAGTTCGCAAACAACACCCACGCCAACAACAGCGCACTGGATTTAAGCACCAAGCGTCGCCACTTCATTCGATAACCAATAATGGTGAAGACCAATACCGTGAACACACCGGCGATCAAGCTATTATGCTCAGAGATAAATATCTTGAGGCTATTAAGCCACGGGAAGTTTTCAACACCGTGCGCCAGTAACATGCCCCAAGCAATGAACTGTCCACCACCAATAGCCAAGCCGAACAACGCCAACACACTAAAATTACGCCACGGTACACGATGTGAGCCCGCTATAAATGGCACAACCCAAGCGATAGGCCCTAATAAGCGAGCAAAAAGAATGATGTATGTGCCTTTGCGAGCAATTAGGTAACGGCAGCGCGCAATTAATCTTTTGGTTTTAGGACGAAACTTAATGAGCCTTCGCTGCGCTTTCGCACCGTATTTATAGCCAATAAAATAACTGAGTTGGTCACCAAGCAAACCGCCTAGCATCACCAAAACCAACGCCATCCATGCACCTGAATACAGTTGAAAGCCCGCTGCGATAAAGAAGGGCTCTCCCGGTACAAATAAGTTTGGGCCAATGAGAGCATCACCCAACGCCCCCAGAAACAGCCCTAGTCCATCAAACATAACAACCTCAGTGCTTACTGTTCTTTATAATGACCGAACTTGTAGTTCATCTCGTTGTTACGCATTTCGCCTTTAAAAAAGCGTCTTACATTGGCTTTAAGGTAAGTAGATCCTGTCTTTACAACACCATCTTGGTCTAAACGACGTGGGTCAAAACCAAAGGTCATATTAAGGAATCTAAATCGCCATGTTTTGCTCGCACGTTTTACATAGTCACAGTCTTCACACAGTACGATCTCTTCATCGAAACCGCCGATTTCATCATGCGCTCGTTTAGTCGAGAAAATACAGGCGCCAATCGCCGTCGGGAAAAAGAACTGGGTAGTAAATAAGCCTGCGTTAAACAGCCCGTAACCAAACTTGTGTACAAGCGGCAGACCTTTCGAGCTCATGTACACACCCGCCACTTCAAGCTTCTTCTCCTCTAATTCATAAAGCGCTTTCGCAAGGAAGTTTCGGGGCAAACTCACGTCAGCATCTAAGAAAAGGATTCGGTTGTACTGCGCTAATGAAGCGCCTGTGTTTCTGCCAAGGCTCACACCGCGATTTTCCATATGATGAACCATTAACTTTGGCAACGCGCTTTCATAAGCTTGTGCCACCCCTCTTGTGTTGTCCTCACTGTTCGAGTCGACAACAATCACCTCAAATTCTTGATGGGTTTGCACACTCAACTCTTCCATTAAGCGGCTGATGCGTTTCTCTTCGTTTAGCGTAATTACGACAATGCTTACCGGTTCCATATTTTCACCTATTCATTCTGCTGTTTAATTAACACTAAGATTAACCAACCAAGCCTTAACCAAGCCTTAGGCAAACATTCATTTTCCGTTCATTAACTTGATGATTTAGCAACGCTATAAATAGATAAGATAGGCAATGTAAAAGACGATAAAATGGGGTAAATAAGCGCTAGTGAACGTTTTATCTCCAAACGAATCATTTATCGAAGGAAATTCACTTTGAGATGGGCTTCTGACTTGCTCAGATTTGAATGTGATGTTAGTATCCGCGCTCGCTTAAGCATGAACTCGTTTATGCCTAAGCTTTACCACATACTCAAGGTCGCATTGAGGTGTGAAGTTAATTTTTACTAATTTGAGAGTAAAACTATGAAATTTGAAGCAGTAGTACGTACTGAACTAGGTAAAGGTGCGAGCCGCCGCCTACGTCACGCTGGTAAATTCCCAGCTGTAATCTACGGTGGCGAAGCAGCAGCTGTAGCTATCGAACTTGTTCACGCTGACGTGATCAACCAAATGGATAAGCCTGAATTCTACGAAACAATCACTCTAGTGATTGACGGCGCAGAAGTTAAGGTTAAGCCGCAAGACGTTCAACGTCACGCGTTCAAGCCTAAAGTTGAGCACATGGACTTCATTCGTATCTAATTCCCTACCAAGGAATAAGATTGGATTAATCCAGCCTTCTGCATAGAAAAGATAATCGATCTTACCAGTCGAGAAATCTAGAAATTCGAAACCCCGATGCTACCAACATCGGGGTTTCACCGTTTTTGAGCCCTCAAAAACGTCGTAAATCTCGCGCAATACACTGAAATCAATAACTTTCCCCTCCCCTATTTTGTCCCTATATTTTCTGGGTGGATTAAGGGTGGACGAAAGGTGGGCTTATACCGTAGTTTTTCTAACACAAAGACTATACCGCTTTTTCGCTAGGCTCCGCACACTCACTTTTCAAAACATAACACTCAGCTTCCCTGGCCAAAAATCATGGATTCGGATAGCGAATAAAGAGGAGTAATATTAGGATGGTTGTAGCAGTTTACCTTGGAAGGTTATCGTACATTTACTGGGTCAAGCGGCCTGAATACCCGACTTTCCTTAGGATCTTCTTTCTAGAGCGTTCGTAATGTCTTTTTTGAGCTCCTCTGAAAGGCGTTCGAATTGTTTTGGTACAACCAAACCTTCTTCACACATTTGCATGAGTTGGATAAATGCTCGGCTTCGAGAATGGCCATCAAAAATAAGCTTCATTTGCTTTTGAGATTCTTTGGAGTACTCGCACATAAAGTGAAACCTTTCCCCTACAGATTCTGATTCATCAGTAATCGCTTTGATGGCTTCATCTAGCTGACGAGTACAAAACAGTTGCGCAGCTTCACTCTTTATCTCACAAAAGATTTTCCAATCAGACTCTTTGATATTCATACAGACCTCCACAAAGTGTTACTTCTTAGGGTAGAACATTACGGCGGGTAGAACATTACGGCGTTTAAAAGACGTGAGCGACACGATTACCCAATAGTAAATCAGAGCGCTATTAACACGAAATCCAATCTTGAGCAGAAAGGAAGGGCCAGCATTAGGCTGCTTTAAACGCCTGTAGGAATATTTCCAAAGTCTAGTTTGATATTAATTCCACTAATTTCAATTTCGCTTGATGCTAAGAAATACAGGCATAAAATTTGGCCAGAGGTACATATAAGAATCCGCCTTAAATGCTTGTTATCTCCGTTGCTGAAGATTAGCGACATGATGTTTATACTTCTTCTCACGCCAACACCATATTGCATAACTTAACGGGATAGCACCTATCGAACCCCAAAAACCACTCATCAATACATCGGTAGTTTGTATCCAGCCCCAAGCTGTTTCTGACATAAACAACGGCTCAATACTTTGACCTACCATCACGCCTAAGATTGCTGGAAATGATGTACGAGCAGTAAATCTGAGACTCCCTTTTTTCCTCTCTAGCTTCCACTTGGAAAATTCGACATCTGGATCTTTCACTATTGCCTCCATAAGATAATTTGCCTGAAGCACATAATGCCTAATTGAGTCGCTGACAACACTACCTATACACTCAAACCTACGACCGAAATCACTGAAACTAATCCAAGTAGAAAATTACAAGCGTAACAGTCTGCTTAAATGCTTGTCATGTCGCAATTTGCAACACCCGTGGCGATTTACTACAATATAGATACAAACTAAATTAGGAGACATATTATGGCTACTGCAAGTGTACGTATTGACCAAGATCTTTTTGATAAGGCAGCGATAATGGCTAAAGCACTAAACCGCACTACACCAAAACAAATTGAGCACTGGGCTAAAATCGGGAAAATGATGGAAGACAACCCTGATCTACCTTATGAGTTCGTAAAGCAAGCAGTCATAGCAAAATCTGAGAAGGAAGCAGGTAAATTAGAGGCTTACTCTTTTGACTAAGATTACCAACATTCTTCAGACACCTACTTTTAAGAAGGCGGTCAAGAAATTACACAAGAACCAAAAAACGGATCTAGATAATGCTATTCGAGCCCTTATGGAAGATCCGCATCTTGGTGAGCAGAAGAAAGGTGACCTGTTTTTCTTGAGAGTGCATAAATTTAAGATGGTTAAGCAATTAACATTGCTCGGTTATAGCTATGAAGATGGTACTGTAACTCTCGAACTAATAGCTCTCGGCTCGCACGAAAATTTTTATCGAGATATGAAGAAAATATATTGATTCAATGTGATCGAAAATATCCTTGCCCGTCTGAGCCATACTCGTTTGTTGAACGAAGCCGCTACGCGGCAGAGTAAAACAGCTACCATCCATACTCTTGTAACGCTATAACTCTCCTTATGAACAACACCTTACTAACCTTAAACTGCAAGGTAAACGACCTGCAACTATTGATGCCTATTCTCGTGCGGTTCGTCGAAAGGCATTTGATAATAAGGAGAATGGCATTGACGAAATCAGAGGAGATGTGACGACGAAAGAAACGAAAAACAGCTAACTGTTTGATAAGATTGCTATCGCAACCTTATCTTGACCTCGCTCGCCTTGAGAAAAGCCTCAAAGCGATGTGCCCTTCAAGTTCAATCGTACAATTTACTTAATAAAGTGGCTTCGGGCTTGTTCAACACTTGGGATTTAGTGTTGGCTACGCAACACCTTAATCCTTATTCGTTATGTGTATATTCTACCTTAGTGCTTTAAAACCCACCTCAAATGAGACAAACTTATCATTAGTTTCTTTCAAGTATGAACTAAACGATTTTTCTGTAAAAAATTTAGCATCAACTTCTGAGTACTCATGTTCATTTATATATAGCCTTGGAAAATCATCAAAAACACTCATTCCTCTAGAGGAAACATTTATACAAAATGAATATCTATTAGCGTTAACAACTCGATTACCATTACGCTCTGAGAAGCCTATTGATGGATAGCCTTTCTTAAATAAGACCTCCGAATATAAATCAATCACCTCAACGCCTAAGCTATCTATTTTTTCATTAAGTTTATTTTTTTCTATATAGTTTAACAAAACTCCTAGTTCGTTTTGTAGAAGGCAGTACTTAAGCTGTACATAGTACTGATTGTGGTCATTTTTAAACCTAGTAATTAAATATATTTCATCAAACGGTGAACTTTTTATTTCTTTTGATACTAACTTATCAAAAAATACACTAACAAAATTTTGCCTATCAAACTTAGTAAATATATTTTCCTTATCATAAACGACTAAAGCTGATTGATTCACATTAGCGTTATACTTCAGGAACTTCCTTGACTTTTTTCTAATTGTTTGCAGTAAAGACTTTTTATAGTCCTGTAGCGTATAGTTAGGATGCATCAAAATTTTCGTATCAAATGGCTCACCCGGCTTTGCTTGAGAAAAATATTTAACATCTTGTACTTTTAGTTTTTCCTTATCATCTTTGTGAACATAATTACCGTGCTCCAAAATTTCATATGCATAGTTATCTTTATTTTTTAATCGTGCTGATGTGCCATCGAAGTACAACTCAGTAATTTCCACACCTACATCAACCTTTCCTATCGATCTAGCATCATATTTCAATATAAAATCTGGCTGTTCACTTTTGCATATTTCACAATATTTACTTTCTTTAAAAATACGAGACAGAATATTTTCTTCTTCTCTATCTTTTTTCTCTCTCATAAAATTACCTTTAACGATCAATTTCCCCGATACACATAGACATAATGACCCCCACGAAAGGTGCTAGCCTCCAATATCGTGGGTTA
>NZ_JBGOOU010000031.1:0-70629 GCF_041439815.1 Vibrio sp. 1F279
ATCTTATTCTTCGTGCCGGTTAATTAGAATGCGGGGTTCATGACGCGCTTACAGTCAAATTATTGAATGTGCGAATACAAAAAGGGCGGTAAATCAGTGATTTACCGCCCTTTCCAAACGTTTGGTGGGCTGGCGTAAGTTGAACTGATTACTTAAGCTTCTGATTTAAATGGATAGATTTAAATTTGATTTCTTCCTGTGTACCTTGTGATGTACCCATTTTTGTTTATCACCTCAGATTTATTCATAATTAGCTTATTTTTTATTTGCTGTTTTTAAAGTCGGACTGCTAACGCATTTCTACTTTAAGGTGGGTATAGGGTGAGTATGCTTTGCAAAAGTTGGTGTTAGGCTCAATGTGTTCGAAACTTGTTGCCAATATGCAGGTAGAGAAACTACCGTAAACATATTAATTTTATCAACGAAGTCCTCACATACTGTGATGGTTTTTAATATATGATATATAAGGATTAATTATGTCTAAAGATAACAGTACTCGTGGTCCATCAAGTCATCCAGGCCCTGGCGGTAATTGGCCTTCTAGCACTGGTGGTAAGTCTGGAGGTGGGCGCGGTAATGCTCCTGCTAAAAAGTAAATAATATTCAAGGAAGGGCCTGTAGGCCCTTTTAAATATATGAAAAATGAACATTGTAGTTTTCCTACCATTGGTGATTTGATTAGGGGAATCTTCAACGCTTCAGGGCTACTCGCTAGGAAAAACTCTGAAGAACGAATTATTAATGAAAGTAATAAAAAAACAATCCAGATGAAACTTAAGAGGTTGTCAGATGAAACCTCAAGGCTTGATGATCAACTTAATGAACTACTCTCTTTATTGACAGATTTACTATATGAGGTAATTCGTGACGAAAAGGTTGTGTTGGCTATAATGGCTTCATTGGATGATGTTTTAGCTCAATACAAAGACTTGATAAGGGAAGAAGGGACTTACTTATCTTATAGTGGTAGTGTGAAATGGTTGATTTACTCTCGAGGTTTGGAGAGATTAGTAATATCGATTAATAAAAATCAGCTAGCTTTTAATATTTCTCAATCTAATTTTAACTTTCCAAAAGATTTTCGGTGGTGGCTCCCAACTTTTAGTAAAGAGGGCGTTGTTTGGCCTATTAAAAAAGTGTGGTTATGGATTTACTCTGAAATGGGTATGTCTCAACGTCAGTTTCATTTGATATCCGGAAAAAATGCTGAACAACAAGAGCGATATTTAGAAAATGTACAACGTTGGAGTTGTGATAGACAATTACCTTCTACCAACGCAATGTTAGATTGTTTGGATAGGTCATTATGTTTATTAAAAACAGATAAGAATATTAATGTTTCAGAGTGCCAGGAAAAGTCCTTTCGCACTGCGTTGCTTATCGCCAGGATTTCAACTTACGTATTTAAATCAATTCAAACACACTTTGGTAATCACTTTACTAAAAGTATAACTAGAACGATTTCTGTTCAGTATAATAGATTGAAAAAAGAGTCTAAAGATATCAGGGGAATATGCAAAAAGGTAAATGACCTCTCTAGTAATATACCGAAAAATATCACAGATAACTTGATATTTGATGCGGTTACTCAATACTGGTATAACAAATCAGATAAAATAATAAATTATTCTCACTTGAATAAGAATGTAATAATTTCTCTTTCAAAAAATAACAAGTTACCGTCTAGGCATAAAATTCGGCAGATAAGGAATCAGGTTGGAGAGTTTATGCTATCCTCTGTATTAAGGCAATATAAGATTGATTTTATAATGATGCCAAGTCAAGACTTTGGCAACTTATATTTTGAAGGGCTAAGTATAAAGAAAGGGCCGAAATCGATAGAAGAAATTGTTAGCTATAGAAATAAATTAATAAATAACAATTTGATTGAACAATTAGAATGGTTAGTGAATTGGTCCTATGCGAATTACTATTACCGAATAGAGTCTTTTTCAGATGCCTATCCTTATTATAAAATGGCTTTTGAACAAGGAAAGTACAGTGCTGGAAAAAATCAATATATGCTAGTTAACCAGTATATTGAGATTTGCGCAAAAAATAACAAACTAAAAGATTTTAAAAAAGGAATCTCTTGGGCTAATTATTTAGGCTTAGATGTTCGTTGGTTAAGGAATATGGAAGATCCTGAATCAGAGGGAAGTATAAAATGCTTGTATACTTTATTTAGTAAAGCAAGATATTTCGATGTGTAACTTTTAATATTGAAATTTGGTTTTTGCTTTTATTTGTATTTTTTGAAATGTTACTTATTTCTGTTTTAGTCTAGATACTTGGTTGTCTAGACTTTTAATTTTATTCTCTAATCTTGTTATTTCTCGTTTGAATACAGAGTTATCAATTAAAGATTCAATACTTTGGCTAATATTTTTTAGTTTTTGAGTCTTTTTTATATACTTTAATTTTTCGTAAGTATCCTTGTTCAAGGTTATTGTTATATCCTTATTATCTTTCTTTTTCCTTCTCTCAAATTGATGCTAGGAATCCTTCATTTTTTTTAAGTCCTGATAACGTATCAGTTGATCTTTTAATGGGGTGAAATATTCAGCGGATTGCTCTAACAGGTGATCTTTCGTTGGGTCTTTTTCTGTTGAGGTGAACTGTAGTAAATCTGGATTAGGAATACCATTTTTTTCAAAATACTGACTTAGCCAAACTCGCATTCTTTTACTACCAAAGTTAACCCATTGTTCAAAGTCTCTATGTTCTTTTGTCTCCACTAACATATCACAATTACCCTGCTCATATGAGATTTTACATGTAATTCTACATGTAAGTTTAGTGCTGTCAAACTATTTGTGATATGTTCATAATAGGTATTATGTATGAAATGGTGGTGTGATGCTAGATGCTTTTGAAGGAAGAAAAGGTATAAAGGCCCAAGATAGGCTTATCTACCTACGGTGGCTTTGGTTCGTTCACAAAGGTAAAAAGGAGGGAGTGCCTATTGCTAAACTAGCCAACATACTGATGCTAAGTGAATCGACAGTAAGAAACGCGATTGCTCGTTTAAATACTGCTGATTATTTAGAGATCACGATGAATGAGGAAAAGACGTCAGAAAAGATCTATAAGATAAAAAACACTCATAAAATACCAGTGTTTTTTTACGGTAAAAAAGCAAATTACATACAAGCCTTGTTAGGCGTTGATGATTTGACTAAATCATCGGCTGAAAGCTTGGCCCGAAAATTTATGAAAGCGGCCTTAGTAATGCTAAGTAATGATATTGGTCTGGTTTCAAATATAGGCCTCAATAAGTTAGCTTGTTTCACGGGCTTATCATTAGCAAGAGTACGTAAATTTATAGATGAGTTACTCCATGATGATTTCATTTTAAAATTTATTTCGGGAGGCAATGTTCCAAATTTATACCCAAAATGTAAGTCAATTTTTATTTTAAACCCTAGTTATTTTGGTGGCGGGTTACTAAGAATAAATAACTTTCCTGAAGAGAGATTGTTTGGACTAAAAGTAAATGATGAAGTAAGTAGAGCGCTAAACAAGCGTAACCGTAAAACAGGCAAAATCATTCTTGAAGTTGAGGTGCTGGCGATAAACAAACACAGATTAGCGCAGCGAATGTATCACTATTTTTATGATCTAGTATCTGAGTCTGTCGCTGAACGTGCTCCGTTTAAAGATAAGCAATTTATTACTTATATGTTAGCACCATCAACTAACACTGTAGTAAATACAGCAATTAAGTCATCTTGTAGTGAAGCTGTAACTCAATACGGTGATTTTATACTTGATCTTATTACCTACCTAGAAAAAAATATGCATTTACTAAATAAAAAAATACAGTTTTATTGTTTTAAAAGTAATGATGATTTTTTCGTCGTTTCGAATGCGAATACGTCATTTGAAGGAGAGTTGGAATGGACAGATCAAACAACCATTAACTTTCAAGGTGCAGGCTTTTCTTGGCAGTTGCACTAGTAATATAACTTTACAGTAGTTTTGAAGCCCTATTTATATACATGGCGGTGTTTAGCGGTATGTTTTATATTCTGTCTGTTTAATATACCAATATCACCTCTTAGTTATGACACCTATTAGGTAACTATAATCCCTGTAGTAGTTAAGCAATAAATCTATAAAAAATAACATCAATAGCCTTTCTATGAATCAAACATAGGAAGGCTTAAAGTGAATCATAACCATCAACGTTCTAAACAAAATAAAAACTTAAAACTTACTACTAAAAAAGCCTTTAGGGGGAGGCCTATACTTACAAGTCATGGTGCACTGTGTATTCCATACTTAGATAAAATCTATAATACGATTGAAATAGCTTTAGATAACTACCCTAGGTTAATGGCTATACGTGTAGACCTAAGGTTCCCTAAGTTAAAAGCGCATCAAGAGTGGGGTAATGTCGTTCAGCTTTTTATCCGCTCGTTACAATCTCAAATCGATTGCACAGCACGAAGAAAACAAAGGCTTGGGGAAATGGTTCATCCATGTAAAGTTCGTTATGTATGGGTAAAAGAACGTTCTACATCGATAGCAGATCATTATCACTTGTTGCTACTTTTTAATAAGGATCGGTTCAATTGGATAGGTACAACCAAAAATAAAAGTAATAACTTGGGTTCACTAATAGTTGAGGCGTGGGCCCGTGTGGTTGGTATTGATTACAACGAAGCTATTGGCCTAGTGTTTTTCTCTAAAGATAAGGGAAGTGTTGTTATCCATCGACTGCATAGTGGTTCAAATAGCTTTGATGATGACTTTGATGATGACTTTGATGAATTGTTTAAACACGTGAGCTATTTAGCAAAAGAAAAAACAAAGCACTATGGTGAGGGTAGTCGATGTTTTGGTTGTAGCAACCGATAGGTATTGGATGAAAAATAAAGGGGAGTGAATCCCCTTAACCTTTGTGACGATGTTTTAAGTCCCATACACGCCACTGACTGGCTTGAATGTGCACACGAGCGTCACGCTTAAGCTGAGTCAATGTGAAGGTGCTTGAGAACATGTCACCGTTTAGACAGTAGCTACAGAACTGATGGCAGTTTTCATTTAGCAGGGAATAGTCTGTTTGTACACCTAGCATGGCTTCTGCCATTTGAGCACAAGACTCACTCCCAACGGCACTACCTTGTACATTGCAACTGATATAAATGGAAATGGCTGTAGTGTCTGCTAGAAACTGACGAATCGATACGGCTTCGATAAGACCTTTCCTATTGCGATGGATGATATGTCCATCTCCCACGTAGACACCTGAATGTTCAGCAGAGCCAAATGCGAGATCGCAATACACAATGCTGCCTCTTTCTGGAGCCTGAGTTGTATGAAAGAGATTGTCGGCTAGACTTCTCCCTAATTGAGTTAGCCCTAGGGCTCCTAGTATTTTTAGTGGATTCATTATGAGCCTGTAATAAAAAAGCCCTGAGTTCTGATCTCAGGGCTTATGGTATGAACGTGAAACTTTTATTGGATTTGGCATTTCAGATCGTTGAGGTAGATAAGGTCATCACCGCCAAAGTTAAGCCGCTGGCTCCAGTGTTTCAGTGTTTGTTTTAATAGATAGTACGTTTCAGCTTGCTGGTCTTTGTATAGAAGGTTTAAAGACTTAAATAGGTCAAACTCGCAGCTTAATGTTTTATCATCAGAAAATTGAGCAGAGAAGCCATTGTATAGAAAGTGACTTTTCTCATTATCATCAACACTCCATTGGTAAATCTCATCGACGTTTACAAGGGTGATAAATTTAGAGCGACGATCTTCTAGTTGAGCGAGAGCTCCATCAATTCCGTCTGGATACTTTTCTTGTAACTCTTGCTGAGCTCGCTTGCTTCTTTCTAAAAGGTTTTCGAAGCGTTTCTTATCAAAGTATCCCGTTGCTTCATCATATTGCTCTTGATAGCTGGCTTGGTTATCAGCTAGCTTTTTGATTTTCTTGTATTCACTTGAATTTCTCTGAGCGAGTTTGTCTGCACTCTTGTTCAGTTCAGCCGATAATAGGTTGGAGAACTTCTGTGAAGGTATATCCATATTACAACGGTATTCAATCACTGTTCTGTCACGATTATCTTCAAATGTTTGCCATTCGACCTCATTACACACCTTACGATGATTGAAGGCTTGGTTGATAGTCAGTGACGGCTCATATTGAGTCAGTTGATTTTCTCCGTTTATATAGCTGAAAGGCTGTAGCTGTAGAGAGTCGGCTACATTGTCACCGCAGCCGAAGAGTAAAAGTGTAGTGGTAAGAGCGCTGATTGAAGTAACGGTACGAATTGGTACTGACATTGTTTTATCCTTAAGTGAAGGAGTGATTGATTCCCCCTAATAGCTGACTATCGTTTTAGTTGTCTTTATCTCATAGTCAGTAGCAGGTGATTTATTACCCGGTTAATTTACAAGGAGGGGGAAGTTGCGGTGATGGTGGGTTTGATGCTTCTTTTAATCAGCAACGACTTTATAAAGAATCCAGGCCAAAATAGGGTCAATTACCAGTCCGAGTAAAAGCCACCAACCAAAGCTGCGACCATTACTCTTCGCGTACAGCGCCAGTATAAAAGCGAAAAAGACCCATAAAAGCACTAAAATCATAATTTATTCTCCTTTTTGAATTGCTTGCACCGATACGGGTGCAATTTAAATAGTACATTAAACATAATCTATCTGCACCCATAATGGTGCAGGTGTGTTTGTGAACAAGATTGAGAAAAACATTACTGGAAATCAAATCCGCAATATCAGATTGTCTCAGCAGCTTTCTCAGCAAGATGTTGAACGAATGTGTAGCCTCAAAGGGTTTGATATGACAAGAAGCAAATTAGCGAAAGTTGAGTCTGGCATGGTTAGAGTGACGGACGAGATGCTAAAGGATCTTGCTGATGTATTGAATGTTGGTGTTGAAGAGTTCTTCTGTTAATTCTTAATCCAATATCGAATGACTTACTTAATATTGCGGTTTCAATAACCTCTGAACTCAATGTTTATAAGGGATCGTCGCTCCCGCCCCCTCACAAAATGTTCATTCTTAAAGTTCAAGAGAAACAAAATCTTTATCGACTTCATCTTGAGTGATACCGATATAGCGAAGCGTCACGCCCTCAGAAGTATGGCGAAGCATTTTCATGACACGGCCTATATCCTTTGTGGATTGGTAAAGAAAGTAACCTCGCGTCTTTCTCATCGAGTGAGTACCTAAAGCGATATTCAGCTCTTGGCCTACTTGCTGAAATGCCATCGACACAGCAAATCTCGCGACGCGCTGTGTCGATGGCATTTCAGCTGTTGGCATCGGTGGGATTGAAACAAGTAAATGTGGTCGGGATGTTGCTCCCTTAATCTAGCAATATGCTGCTGCGCTTTGGTATTGAGTTGAATGTTGGCGATCTTGCCCGTTTTACTTTCACGAATAATGAGTCGCTCCTGATGAATGTCTTCAAAGCGGATTGACAACAAATCAGAAATCCGCAGTGCTAAGTTTAATCCGATATGCCACACATCGGCCATTTGTGGATGACAACGATGACTCAATAGGTGACCAACCATACGTATAGTGTCATCGTCTTTAATTGCTTGGACTTCAGCCATAGTCTGCTTCCTTTTTTTTCTGTACAGAGGTGTTTTGGGAAGCACAAAGCCGACGATATTAAAGAGCCCTTACTGTATAAGGGATGGAAGCTTCCCGTTTTAACAATATGGGAAGCAGCTTCTTTTTGGCTCTGTGCTGATGGTTGTGTAGAGTGTTTGTGAGGTGAAAGGTAACGGGGTGATGTGTCTAACTACACTCGACTTGGATTTGGTCGTAGGCGTCCATCGACATATAGCTAAGAAAGTTTCCTTCCCATAGCTCGTAGAGTTCTCTCATCGTTGGTAAGCGAATGCTTTGCCATCCCGCATAACGCGAAAAGACCACTGAGTTTCCGATATCAAAATCAATATCTCTATCTAGCTCTGGGTAAGCACCACCGCAATAACTGAAGTCAGTGATGTAAAGGATGGTGTAGTGATTGTCTGAAACCTGGCTTAAAGCAATTTCAACAGGATGATAACCACCATTTTCAGCGCTGTAGCTTTTATCTCTGAAGTTCACAATGATGCTCTGCTTACCTCGGCTGTCAGAGTGTTGGCTAAGTACATGGTTTAAGCAGCTATGAAGCTTCTGGGAAATAGGTAAGCATGAAGGACTGAAAGTAACGGTTGATGATTGAGAGTTTGACATAGTCGATCCTTGTTTTTAAATATGAGATTACTTGATGGTCGTTGCAGCGAAGTAATCAAAGCTTTGCTGGTGGAAAGTGTTGGTTAACGCGTGTTGCCAAGAATGAAAGAGTTCGATGACTTGTGGCTGATTGAGGTCGCATCGCTCGATATCTGGTTGATAGAACCATTGATGGCTGAAGTTGAAATAAAGCTCTACTTCCAACTGCTCATCCTCATCGGAAGGAAAAGCAAAGCTGGTCATCGTCGCAATTTTCCAAGCTTCTTCTGGAGACTCTCTGAACAAGTGCACTTCCAATGGATGTGGACCTGATCTATGCGTTAGGTAGGGTGAGTGTCTAAAGTTAAGGGCAATACGCTCAGTAGTCTCAGGAATAGTGCACAAACTAATAGACGCTTCTAGGTAGCGTAGAAGATGCTGTGATAATGATGCGTAGCGACAAGGCAATAATACGGTCTTCATACCCACCCCTTTTCTGCAAATGACACACAATTCTCACCCACAACGATGTGGTCCAATACTCGTATATCCACCAGCTTAAGCGCATCCACTAGACGCTGCGTAATGCGTCTATCAGCCTGAGAGGGCTCGGCAATGCCTGAAGGATGGTTGTGAGCAAAAACCACCGCAGCAGCATTGTGGTTTAGTGCAGCCTTGAGTACTTCACGTGGATAGATTGAGGCCGCATCAATGGTGCCAAAGAACAGTTCTTCAAAACTGATCAACTGATGTTGGTTATCAAGAAACATCACAGCAAATACTTCGCGGTCGTGAGCCCCTAACTTGAGCTTTAAGTACTCTTTAACATTGGTGGGGTTAGTGAAGGTGCCTTCTCGTTTGTACTTTGCAGCCAGTGCTTCGGCTGCACGTTCTAGCAGTTCATTCAACTCTGAGGTTTTAAATGGGTAGTCGTGTTGGTTGTTAGAGTTACGCATAAGAGTTCCTTAGATCATCTGTTTGGTTATGCGTACTGATGAAATATATCTGAGAGCGTTTTGAATAGGGGAGTGAAGAGGATGAATTTCCAGAGACAGGTAAAAAATAACTTACTTACCGTTGTTATGTAGCAATCGCAATAAAGCGACGGATTAACATTCAACACAACAGAGCGGTGCAAAATTTGTATCGGCTGTTTAGTCTCTGGAGAGTATAAAAGTGAACAAAGAAATTTATGTAGAAACGGCCATCGTAAACAAGCAAAGAGGATTGATTGTTGGTGGAGTTGGAATGATTGCTCTTGATGATGGCGGAAGCATTAGTGATGAAGACTGGCAGACCTTTGACAGCATCATGGAGCGTAATTACTTAGAGTTATCAGCACTTGCGTTTGGATTAAAGTGCGCCTGTGATGGCGATATTATTTATTCAAGCAGTGACTATTGCGTTGATGGTTTTAATGATTGGCTTGATGGCTGGAAACGTCGAAATTGGCGTAAAGCAAATAAAAAGCCGATAGCTCATCAAGATCTTTGGGAGCTAGTGGATAAACGAAGTGAAGATAAACAAGTTGAGGTAAGAAAAGTCGCGGCTTGTTCCGCAGGAAAAGATGCGGCGTATAGATACGCACTCGCAGTGGCGAATGGTCAGTTATAACGATAATGAATCACTTGTTGGCACAGCCAGCAGGTGTTTTTTTTGTTGTTACTGGATTTGAAGGTGGCATTGAGCACCACAAGGTACAAAACGGTATTTTTCTACGTGACAGGTAATCCCATGGGAACCAATAACATAGGAGGACGTCCCATGAGATTTCTAAAGCTAAAAGAAGTAATGCAAAAGACGGCACTTAGCCGTTCTGCAATCTACAGAAAAATGGATGAAGGGAGTTTTCCTAAATCCGTGAGCTTGGGTGATAGGGCGGTTGCGTGGATAGAAAGCGAAGTGGAAGAGTGGATGGAGGCGATTCTGTTAGCTCGAATTAGTGTCTAAAATCCAGTAGCTGTTTAGTTAATATGCGTACTATTGACCGTTCTAGATCAAGGTAATTTAAAAACAAATTTTGACTTCGAATTTATGTACCTAGGTACTAGGTAAATTCTTAGACTGAATGTAAAATGCAGTACATCTGCAGGTACTTAGAGATAATAAAATGGCTACTACCAAAACTGCAACGTTGACCATACGAGTAGAACCAAATTTAAAAGAAGCGTTGCGCGCAGCGGCTCAAGCTGAACATCGCTCTATCGCTAATATGATTGAAGTGATGATTCGCGAGCATTGTGAAAAAAACGGTATAGCTATAGATAACGCCCAAGAATTAGATCAGCGTCAGGAGCTTAAGAAATGATTAAAACGGTTAAACAGGCATGTAGTTTCAACCCTGTAATTCAAGATTACAGGATGAGTCAAGGGATTGAAAACCTCGCAGACCTAATCACTGATGCTGGTGATGGAAGTGAGTTCTTTTCTCGTAACTTCGTTACTCACGGTATGGAGCAACTTTTCCGAGAAGGCATGCTGAGGTTGTCAGGAAAGTCTGATCAAGCTGTTTTCGAACTAACTCAAGCAATGGGTGGTGGTAAAACCCACATGATGATCGCCTTAGGTTTACTTGCTAAACATGCTCACCTAAGACCTGCTGTTTTGCCTGAGTCCCTTAATAGTCGTTTAGATTTTGGTAACGCTCGCATTGCTGCTTTTAACGGACGTAATAACCCTGATAATTATATTTGGGGTGATATAGCGACTCAACTTGGTGCTGCTGACGAAATTAAAGATTATTGGGTTAATGGACCAAAGTCAGTTGACCAACAAAAGTGGAAAGAAATTATCGGTGATAAACCAACACTGATTATGATTGATGAACTACCTCCGTATTTAGACAATGCAAGTACACAGGTTTTCGGTTCAGGCACTCTTGCTAATATGGTTGTTTATAGCCTGAGTACGTTGATGAGTGCAGCTTTAGAATTACCAAATTGCTGTATCGTTATGGCGAACCTTTCAGGTAGCTATAAAGCTCAGACAAAAGCACTTGCAGACTCTATATCTAACCTGCAACAAGAAACTCGCCGTCAATCAATGACTATCACCCCGGTACAATTATCGGGCAACGAAATCTATGATATTTTGAAAAAGCGTCTTGTTGATGAAATGCCGAGTGAGCAAGTAATCAACGACATAGCAGAAGAGTATGCACAGCAAATTAAGAAGGCGGAAGACGGCGGTTACATTATTGCCTCAAGCATCGAGCAGATAGCTGACCAAATTCGCGAGACATATCCGTTCCACCCTTCTTTCAAGCATTTAGTTGCTTTGTTTAAAGAAAACGAAGGCTTCCGCCAAACGCGTGGCTTGATGCAGTTTACTGCTCGACTTCTTAAAAGTGTTGACCAGCGGAAAACTGATGATGTGTTCCTTATTGGTACTCAGCACCTCGATTTAAATGACGAGCAAGTTAAAGATGAGATTGAGAGAATCTCTCCGAAGCTAGTCCCTGCAATAACACGAGACATTGCGGATAAGGGAGATGCAATTTCAGAGATTATCGATACAGAACAAGGTAACGATGCTTCAGCTCAATTAATGACTCTTTTGTTAGCTTCGTCTCTCTCTAGAGCGGTTGGTGGTCGCATTGGTTTATCTGAAAGCGAAATTATTGAGTTTTTAGCAGCACCAAACCGAAAAGCAGATGAATTCTTAGATGCTATCCAAAAACTACGTGAGCAAGCATGGTACTTGCACCGTGAAGATGAACGCTTCTTCATCAAAGAAACAGAAAATTTATCACGTCAGATAGAGCGAAGTGCAAAGGAAGTTCCACAACCAAAAGTTGACCAAGCGTTGATTAACCGCTTGAAAGGGATCTTGCAACCAAACTCTCGCAATACCTATCAAGATGTTCAAATTTTACCTCGAATGGATGAGCTTAAGCTAAGTGGTCCTCGTACTCTCATTGTTATTAAACCTGATGGTAGAGTACCACCAAGCGAGCTAATGAACTTTTTTGAATTCCAGCAAGAGAAAAACAACCTTTTAGTATTAACTGGGCAAGACAGTATCATGGCTGATGCTGTAGAAGAGAGGTTGCGTGAGTTATATGCAATAGAGTTGATTAACAAAAAGCTGAAATCTGGTGACACTTTATTCGAAGAAGCTAGAGACCGATTAGAAGAGGCCGAAGGACGTTTTGCCAAAGCACTATCTGCGTCTTATAACACGATTCTTTTCCCAGGTGTCGATGAGTTAGATGGTTCTGAGCGTTTGCTAAAAGTGACGATCGACAATGGATTAAAAATTGGTGATGGTGATCAGTCTGCCGAAGCCCAAATTGACAAGTTAATGGCAGATCCTCGCGCCAACTATAAGTTAGCTGCTGATCTAAAAGACGACTTTGCTCAGTACTTTGCAATGGCAGAGGTGGAGCTTTGGCCTTCTGGTGCAGGAAATAGACGCACTCCATGGAAAGATGTTGTTAGTAAAGCCAAATGTAACTCTGGTTGGCCTTGGATGCCTGGCAACAGTGGCATGGATACGTTAAAAGCAGAAGCACTCAAACAAGGTCGTTGGCGTCAAGGTGAAGATGGTTACGTTGAAAAAGGACCATTCCCTAAAGAGAAAACCAGCGTGAACGTATCTTTACTAAGTACACATCCAGATACTGGAGAGTCAGTGCTTAGCCTAACGCCGAGAAATGCTGGTGACAGTCCTGTAATTCATTATTCAAAAAGGTCTGAGGTTTTAGAAACGGATGCACAAGTTGAAGATAGTGAAAGCTTTAGTACAACTGATAGTACGCTTTACTTCCTAGTGAGAGACCCAAGTGGTAAATATGAAACAGGTGCGGCTACTCGTTGGGTTGCAGACCTTAAGATAAGACATCAGGTAGAGGCGTTGGCAGATAAACGAAAAATCACTCTGCAATGCACACCTAATGCTGACATGTTTTACACTTTGGATGGCTCTAACCCTAAAGATGGCTCAGCTTATGACAAGCCATTCGATATCGGTTCGGATGCAACACTGTTATTAGTTTATGCCAAATCAGGTGAAGCATCTAAGACAGCGGAATTTTCTATTCCACATTTTGGCGATAAAACTGTAAAAATTGACGACACTAAACCAGCAAGAATCAATAGTGCAAAGCGTGTATCACTTGATACTACCGATAAGGTTTTCTCAGTTATCAATCGATTCAAAGACCAGGCTTCAACTCAATTCAAAGGAGTTAGGATCGAAATTGGTGAAGGTGAAAACACCGTTGGTATTCGCTTTGGTGAGCGCCAAGTTACAGCAACCATGATCGAAAAAACAGTGAACAGCCTAAGAGAGCTACTCAATGAGGCAGATGCTGCGGTCACAGTTAACGTGAGAGATGGCATCGAGTTTGAAAATGGCTTTGAAGCAAAAGAGTTTGCTAAGTTAGCAGGTATTGAGCTTCGCCCTGGTGATGTAGCGCAGGAAGAATAACCCTGTATGTATAAAGTAAACAGTGATGAGGATAAATAGATGTCAAAGGTAACAGCAAAACAAAATGCGCCTAAGTATTCGACGCTTGGTTTTGGGGTACCAGCATCCAGCGATCCTCATCACTTTAAAGTTATCATTCCAAAAGCGAATAGCGGCAAAGTAGAAATTAGTGAGCACCTGGGCATGCAAGCGCAGAGCGAACAGCTCTCGGTCGTTGAGCGTGTGGTCCTAGACCGTCCTTGTTGGTCCGCAATACGTGCAGAGGTGCAGCGAGCGTTTAATGCTCGATTGAAAAGCTATGATCTAAAGCCAAGCTCTTGGACAGTCGGTGAGAATGTTGTCGATCGTTTGCTAGGTAAAGAGCTTTGTGTACTTGCCTGGGCTATAGAGAGTATGGAGGTTGACAATATCTCTGTCGCTGTTCGTAACTGGTTAGCACTTCGCCCTGAAGAGCGCTGGTGGTTATTTGGTATGACAGCAATGAGCACAGGCCATAAGGATGACCGTGATGTAGGTTGGCGTATTGCGCTACGCCACGCCCTTGGTGACATAGTACAAACGGAGCTGACGGAAAAAAACAACCAGGTTCGTGAAGTATCACCAAGTTACTCATTGCCTCAAGCTGATAGTGGGGCTAACTCGCTGCCATCTAATGAAGAATTACTGAAGGCTAATGAAAATATAAGTGAGTTGCCAGCTAGCAATGCAAATCCAATACTCCTAAACGAGGAAACTCCATTGCCTGTTACTGAACCTAAAGAAGAGAGTTCATTAGCGGAGGATGTGCTATTCCTATTTGAAGCCAAAAAAGCTAAAGCTGGTGGTCACCCAGTTGGTGACATGAGTAAGCCCGAATTTGTTGTCGGAAAAGGTTCGACGGCAAACGTAGTTGTTGCGAAGTCGTTACGACCTGCTATTCGAGAACTACGACAGAAGCTATTAGATGAAGGTGTTCTGGTGGTGGATGGAGAGGTTTACTCCTTTACATGTGAGTACACGTTTAAAAGCCCAAGTTTGGCTGCTTGTGTGATTGCAGGTAATCCTCGCAGTGGCATGGATGCATGGCGGGATTTAAAAGGACGCAGCCTTAAAGAGTTAGGATACGGTAAAAAAACTAAATAATTTTGCAATGGGGCGGTGAGATGGCTTTGCCCCAAAATGCACCGAAATAAATATAGAGCGATTTTTTAATATATCGCTCTTTTTGGAGATAAAATTAAATGGCACAACTAACGCCTTTTGCATTAAAAGACGCCCCGGCGTTAATTGAGGCAGCTTTTCCCGCACAAAAAGTTTCTTTTGAAGCTCAACAAGAAAGGACATCAGTACAAAGTCAAACTTTGACTGGTCTAGGCTCTTACTGGAAGGGACGTAAGCCATTAATACTGGTCAAAAGTATAATACTCGGTTCATTACTACCAAAAACCGGTGACAGTGAGAAAGACCTAGAAATTTATGAAATGTTAATGGCTTTTGATTCCGAGAGTATAGCCAAAAGAGCTGTTGCTTTGGGCGCAATCAAACCAGTCGACCTTATCTCTTCTATTGACATACATAATCCTTGGGACTATTTCAGCCACAATATCAAACAAGATGATAATAGATTCAGTGACGTTGAGGCATTAAAAGCACCTTTCGATAGTCATGCTTTGGGATTGAAAGTTAGGTGGCGTAGAGATATTGGTGATGATGAAAAAGTTCCTCTGTTTAAAGACTACCTGCAGAGGTTTGATACATATGAGGAAAAAACGTCGTTATGCAAGCGCCCAGAAGAATGCGACCAAAACTGGTTATCTAGTCACGTTTGGGCAGAAACAAACTTGTATTTCTCAGATCTTGGTATTTCAGCAAATAGTTTGGAAGAACTAGTTGAACAACTTGGAGTTCTTCGGTTTGGGAGCAAGCCTTCAGTCGGTGATGTTTTTTCTGGTGGTGGTTCTATTCCATTTGAAGCCGCTAGAGTAGGCTGCAACGCATTTGCTAGCGATTTAAATCCAGTTGCTTGCATGTTGACCTGGGGAACGACCAATATAATTGGAGCCGAACCAGAAAAAAGACAAATAATTGATGCTGCGCAGCAAGAGCTTGTTGACTTAGTTGAGAAGGAGATAGAGCGACTTGAGTTAGAAGTTGACGAGGAAGGAAATAGGGCAAAAGCTTTTCTATGCTGTCTCGAAACAAAATGTCCAGAAACCGGTTGGGTAGTCCCCCTTATACCTAGCTTAGTGGTCTCAAAAACTCGTAGCGCTATAGCTAAGCTTAGGCCTGATTTTCAGGCGAAAAGAATTGAAGTAGACATTATTTCTGGAGTTTCTAAAGAAGAGCTTAAGCAAGCAGAAAAAGGTACAGTTCAAAGCGGTAATCTTGTATACGAGCTTGAAAACAAAATTTATCGAACCCCAATTAAAACTTTAAGAGGGGATCAAAAAACTCGAAATGGGGTCACGCAAAATAGTTTAAGACGTTGGTCAAAAAGTGATTTCAAACCTGATTTTGATGATGTTTTTAATGAGCGGATATATGCAATTCAATGGATTGCAAAGGATACAGTAGATCTTGGTAGACAGGTTACATACTTTTCATCTGTAAGGCCTTGTGATTTAGAAACAGAAGCGAAAGTTGAAGCTATTGTTCATGAGAATATAGAAAGCTGGCATGAAACCGGTTTAATTCCGGATATGGAAATTGAAGCGGGGGATGAAACCGCTCGGCTAGCTAGAGAGCGAGGTTGGACTTATTGGCATCACTTGTTTTCTCCAAGGCAGTTACTTATTGCTGCAATCGTTAAAAAGAATATTTTATCGATGCCTGATTCAGTACAACCAGCACTCTACCTTTCTTTAGCTAAGATGCTTGATTGGTCTAGCAAACTTTGTCGCTATGGTACTGGTGCGGCTAGAGAGTCAATAGCACAAACTTTTTATAACCAAGCTTTCAATACTAATTTTGCATATGGAGTGCGTTCGTTTGTTACTGGAAGAAACTATCTGTTCCTGACTAAATCTAGCAGTGAAACTGCTGGTGAATTAGAAGTTAAGAATACACAGGCAACGGATCTAATCAGTAACTGTGAATATTGGATTACTGATCCACCTTACGCTGATGCTGTTAGTTACCATGAAATTTCAGAGTTCTTCATCGCTTGGTTGAGAAAAAATCCACCAAAACCTTTTGATGAATGGACTTGGGATTCAAGGCGAGCCTTTGCAATTAAAGGTTCGGGTGATGATTTCCGTAAAGGTATGGTTGGTGCATATAAGACAATGGCAGATCACATGCCAGATAATGGGATGCAATGCGTGATGTTCACTCACCAAGATACCGGTGTGTGGTCAGATATGATTGGCATATTCTGGGCTGCTGGACTTCAAGTCGTAGGGGCATGGTATATTGCAACTGAGACAAGTACGGAATTAAAGAAAGGTGGTTATGTTCAAGGTACTGTGATTTTGATGCTACGTAAACGTCCAGTAGGTGAAAACTCCGGTTTCAAACAACGCTTATTACCTGCAGTTCGAGCTGAAGTGAAAAATCAGATCGAAACGATGATGCATCTTAATGATGAAGTGAAAGATAAGATGGGCGAGCCAGTCTTTAATGATTCTGACTTACAGATGGCAGGTTATGCCGCCGCGTTAAAAGTGCTTACATCTTATACCCACATTGGTGGTGAAGACGTAACAGCATTTGCACTACGTCCCCGCACTAAGGGTGAAGTAACCGTAGTTGATGAAATCGTCCAACAAGCGGCAGAGGCTGCAAATGGCCTTCTAGTGCCTGAAGGGTTAAGCGCTGATACTTGGCAGAAGCTAAGTGGTATTCAACGTTTTTACTTAAGAATGATGGATATTGAAACCACTGGAGCTGGCAAGCTAGACAACTATCAAAACTTTGCTAAAGCATTCCGTGTTGAAGACTACACTCGTGTAATGGGAAGCATGGCTGCCAACAAAGCACAATTGAAACGAATCCCAGAGTTTGAATCTCGTGACTTAACAGAAAGCAACGAGATTGGTTCAACATGGTTAGGGCAGTTAATTATAGGCTTACAGCAACTATCAGCTGAAGCAGAGCCGCAAACCGTGATTAGTCACTTCCAGGAAGAATTACCTGACTTTATGGAAATTCGACCAGTCTTGATTGATATGCTGAAGTTCGTTGAAAACAAAGCTCCGGAGCAAACCACCCGTGATGTCGCGGAAGTGCTGGGTGCTCGTTTACGCAATATGCGTGCGTTAGGAAACTAAGCGATAGATGATGAATTACTCATGGTGTGAGGGGAAATAATACATGGCGATCAGACGGTTTTCTTCGCGAACCCATCGACTTGATAGTAGCTTTTTACTTGAACATCTGAAAGGAGCCCGCAGCTACAAGCGCATTGCTGGGTACTTTACCAGTTCTTTGTTTGAAGTTGCTCATGAGCTCATGGAGGCGATCCCCGATGTGAAAATTGTCTGTAACGTGGATATTCATCCTGACGACTTGAAAGTAGCTCAGCTTCGAGAATCTAAGATGATTGGTCGCTGGAATGAGCAGGACATAGAAACAGAAGCTTTGCTTAATCGTGACCGTTATCGAAGGCTTGATAGCTTTTTAGCTAAGCACGGGCAAGTCATTCGTGTAGCACCTGACAGTGTGTGTGGATTTTTGCATGGTAAAGCCGGTGTCATCGAGTGTGCAGATGGCCGAAAGCTGGGCTTTATGGGGTCCATGAATGAAACAAGTAGTGGTTGGCAAAGGCACTATGAGATCCTTTGGGAGGATGATTCTCCTGAGGGGGTCGCATGGATAGAAGAAGAGTTTGAATACTTGTGGAACGCCGCTCGTCAGCTACCCGATGCAGTAATACGTGAGGTTAGGCGCCGTGGATATCGTCGTGAAATCGTATTTGATGAGATAGACGATGAAGATGACGTAGCACCAGCTGCATTGATTGAATCACCACTCTATCGTCAAGGGTTTTCATTAAGGCCCTGGCAACAAGGTTTTGTTACCGAGTGTATTCGTCATTATCGTAATCATGGAATTGTACGCTTGCTTATTGCGGATGAGGTTGGTCTAGGTAAAACTTTATCAATGGCAACAGCCGCATTGAGCCTTTGCCTTCTTAGTGATAAAGAAAATAAAAAGCGTAAACCTGTTATTATTTTTGCGCCAGCTACACTTTGTGAGCAGTGGCAAACAGAAATGATCGACAAGCTAGGTATACCTTGTGCCAGATGGCATACACAAAAAAAGCTTGGATAGATTCAGATGAGCGGGTTATCTCACCTTCTGGACAAGAGTTTATCGCCAAGTGCCCTTTGCGTATTGGTATCGTCTCTACTGGGTTGATGATGCAAGAGTCTTTAGAGAAACAGCATCTATTGGGTTTAAGGTTTGGACTTACCATTCTTGATGAAGCCCATAAAGCGCGAAGCAGACAAGGGTTTGGAAAGGAAGCGGGTACGCCTAATAATTTACTTGCTTTTATGCGTGATATTGCTGTGCGTTCTGATCATGTGATCTTGGGTACGGCGACACCCATTCAAACTCGTTCAGAAGACCTTTGGGACCTTATGGGCATATTGCATCAAGGAGAAGGCAACTTTGTACTAGGAAATGATCTAGCCAAGTGGCATCGTCCAAAAGATGTACTACCTATTTTGTCTGGTGAGCAGCATGTAAGCTCGCCTAGTTTTGCATGGGAGCTGTTACGTTCACCGCTCCCGATGGTTGATTCTAGCAACGAAAAGCATTCGCGGAAGCTGATTCGCTCCATTCGCGAAGATCTTGAGCTATTAAACGATAGAAAGTCGGACATTAGAAATGCACTAACTGATTTATCTGCGGACTCTAGGGACTACCTAGAAGACGAGCTAGATCGTGATATTGCTGGAGCAAGTTTTTTCCAACGAGAGAACCCTTTCGTTCGTCATATCGTTTTACGTAAACGTGTGACATTAGAGGAGGCAAATCTACTCCCTCGTATTGGTGTTCACGTTCACCCAGATAGGCAATTAGCTAAAGAAGAGCATAAGTTTGGTAGCTTGTTTACGAGTAAGGCGCTAATTACTAGTGAAGAGTTTCGCCAAGCTTACACAGAAGCTCGAAATTTTGGCAAAGCGCTTTCGCAAAGCGGTAAAGGTGGTGGTTTCATGAAAAACCTCATGGAGCAGCGTATTTGTTCAAGCATTGTTGCTGGGTTAAAAACAGCCAAAATGCTGCTAGAGGGGCGAACCGTTCGAGAGGAAAGCGATGAGCAATTGATTGAACTAAAAGCGGAAAGCCCAGAAGAAGTAGCGGTTCTTGAACGGATGATTGCCAGTTTAGAAAGTGTTGATGAAGATCCGAAACTACGTGCTGTACTGCATTACTTAGAACAGGAGGACTGGCTCATGCATGGGGTTATTATTTTCAGTCAGTACTACGACACAGCAAAATGGGTTGCGGACTCTTTAGCGGAGCGGTATCCAAATCAAGCAGTAGGGTTATATGCTGGTGCAGGGCGAAGTCGTCTCTACCAAAAAGGTGATAGCGTAAATATTGAGCGTGAGACCTTAAAGAAAATGGTATCAGAACATCAATTAGAAATAATGGTTGCCACAGATGCAGCCTGTGAAGGCTTGAATCTACAAACTTTAGGCACACTTATAAATGTTGATCTCCCTTGGAATCCAACCAAGCTGGAGCAAAGAATAGGTCGGATCAAGCGTTTTGGACAAGTTCGAGAGCAGGTGGACATGCTAAATTTGGTCAATGAACAGACGGTTGATGAAAAGGTGTATGACAAGCTCTCTGAGCGAATGCAGGATCGTTACAACTTGTTTGGTGCATTGCCAGATACGATTAAAGATGAGTGGATAGAAGATATTGAGTCGATGGGCGAAAAAATGGACGAGTACATTGACGCGCAAAAGAAAGCCAATGGCTTTGATCTTCGTTACACGAGCACTATGGAGCCTTCGGATAAAGATTGGCGAGATTGCTCTAATGTCTTGTCCAGAAGAGATTTTAGTGAACTCATGACTTCAGGCTGGAGTGATACAAAATGAGCAGTGTTCAGATGGTCACCTACGATCAACTGATGCTACCGTTAATGAAGGCTCTGGTAAGTTTAGGTGGTTCAGCTAGCATTGATGAAATGTATGAAGAAGTTGTCGAACAGGAAAATTTCAACGAAGAAATCATCACCATATTACATAATCCGGAAAAGAGTAGTCAGACAGAAATAGGCTACCGACTTGCATGGGCACGTACCTATCTAAAGAAAGCAGGCTATCTTGAAAATTCTACTCGTGGTGTCTGGGCGCTCACTGACAAAGCTAGACTGTCAGACCAAATCGATAGCCGTACAGTCGTTAACTACGTTCGCTCTTTAGATAAAAAGATAAAAAAGGTGCCCCAAGATCCAACTGACCCAGCAACTGCTATCGATGATTCCCCAGAAGAAACACTTGCTTGGCGAGAGCGACTTCATCAAATCTTGATTGAAGAAATGAGTCCCGACGCATTTGAACGTCTGACACAGCGACTGTTACGTGAATCCGGCTTTGTTCATGTCGAGGTTACTGGCCGTACTGGTGACGGCGGAATAGATGGGAAAGGAATCGCACGTATAAACGGTTTAATGAGCTTTCATATTGCATTCCAATGTAAGAAATATAAAGGGTCTGTCGGCTCTCCAGAAATTAGGGATTTTCGAGGTGCAATAGTTGGACGTGCTGATCGTGGTATGTTTATAACGACGGGGAGTTTCACAAAAGCAGCAATTGAGGAAGCCAATCGAGATGGCGCATCACCAATCGATCTTGTGGATGGCGACCAGTTAGCAGATAAGCTGAAAGAATTAACTCTTGGAGTTAAGACTGAGCTTGTTGAAAAGGTAACTGTTGATCCGCAATGGTTTTTGAATATATAGATTAGACCAACTAGAAAATTAATTTCAATTGGCCTATCGAATACAACAGTTGTTTACCCAATGACTTTTAAACTTTTAGTACCCGTTACAGAGAGGCTGCCTTTGGCGGCCTCTGTTATATGCCCGCTCCACCAGCTCATCATTGGCTTGCGTCGCTCAAGGTAATCGGTACGGTTGTATGCGCTGCGAACTTGGTTATCGTCGACGTGGGCTAGTGCTGCTTCAATTAAATCAGCTTCGAAACCTTGTTCGTTAAGCGTTGTACTTGCAAGTGAGCGCAAGCCATGACTAACAAGTCTTCCCGCAAAGCCCATGCGCTTAAGTGCCATATTCGCTGTTTGGCTGTTACATGGTTTCTTAGGATCTCGATCAGAGGGAAACACGAACTCTCTATGTCCACTGATAGGTTTTATCACTTCAAGTAATTCAAGCATCTGCTCCGTTAGCGGAATGCGATGATCTCTTCTTTTTTTCATACGTTCTGCGGGAATAGTCCAAACTTTTTCATCCAAGTCAATTTCGCACCAACGAGCTCCAGAAGCTTCGCTAGGGCGTGTCATGGTATAAAGCTGCCATTCAATTAAACAGCGGGTAGTGCGCTTTATACTAGCATTAGCAATAGCTCTCATTAACTCTGGTAATTCAGTTGGTTTGAGAGCGGCCATATTTTCTTTTTTTGGCTTTTTAAAAGCAGCACGAATACCAGTTAGGGGATTGGCTTTTATGAGTCCACAGTTCGCTGCATAGTTCATGACTTCATTTAGACGTTGCGATAATCGCTTAACCGTTTCTAAACTTCCTTTCGCTTCAATGGGTTTTAGAAGGTCGATAATTAAGGGAGCATCGATATCTTTTACTGGGATAGTTGCGATAGATGGAAAAGCATGAAGCTCTAAAGAGCGCCAGATATCAACGGCATAGTCAGGGGTAACGGAGTCTTTTTTTATTTCGAACCATTTTTGTGCAACGTTAATGAAAGTATGTTCGTGAACAGCTTTGTGTTCATGTTGCTGTCGCTTTCTATCTTCTTGAGGATCGACTCCTTGTGCGATCAGCTCTTTTGCTTCCATTATGCTTTTACGTGCATTAGCAAGAGAAAGGTCAGGGTATTTACCCAAGCTTAGATTTGCTCGTTTACCATTTGTTGGTCTGTAGTAGTTCAATAACCAGTGTTTTGAACCATTGGGCTTAATTCGTAAACGTAAGCCATCGCCATCAAAAAGGTTGTATTCTTTATCACCTGGTTTAGATGCTTTGATCTCTTTGTCTGATAGTCTAGTTGTCGTTTTAGCCATAATGGGTACACCAAATTAGGGAACTAAAACTAGTGTACCCTTCTGTGTACCCATAATGCAAAGAAGCTGTGGGATGCTATGGAATCTTATAATACGCTAAGTTGTTGATTTTGCATTATTGCAGGCACAAAAAAAGACGTCCTGGGACGTCTTTAAATGTTGAATTGGTGGAGCTGGCGGGAGTTGAACCCGCGTCCAAAAATCATTCATCATTGGTACTACATGCTTAGTCGATCTTTAATTTCACCAGCAACCTGCGAACCGACACGCTAGTTAAAGGCTAACCTGAATTGTTATTCGCGCTTTTCCTCTCAGGTGGGAGAATCCGCGCTAGCTAGTTTGGGTTTGATCTCTTATTGGTCCCCGTCTTACGAGCGGAAGCTAGGGTAAGAGAGCTCTGAGCAGGTTATTAAGCTGCTAGTGCGTAGTTTTCGTCGTTTGCGACTATTTTTTTGCGGCTTTTAACGTGGCCAACCGCCCCACGGCATGCACCTCAGACTTCAAAATTCCTGTCGAATCCTAAATCAGCCCCAAGTGTTATTTGCATAGTACCAGAAAAGCTTTGCCTGTCTAGCACTGTGCGTTTAAGTGCTTAAAATTAACGCAAATTACTCTTCATAATTCGTGCTTTATCTCTCGCCCAATCTTTTTCTTTCATATCAGTACGTTTATCGTGCAGCTTTTTACCTTTCGCTACGCCAACTTTAATCTTCGCCCAAGAGCGAGACCAGTAAAGCGCGGTTGCGACAAGTGTCATGCCTTCACGGTTAATACGACCGATAAGGTTGTCGAGTTCTTTTCTCGACATTAGTAGTTTACGGATGCGTGTTGGGTTCGCCACGATATGAGTACTCGCTTGAGTGAGCGGAGTGATCGTCATACCACTGATGAATGCTTCGCCGTCTCTGATGTAGACGTAGCTTTCTGCGATATTGGTTTTGCCTTCACGTAGGGATTTTACTTCCCAGCCTTGTAGCTCAAGCCCCGCTTCTATCTCATCATCGATGAAATATTCGTGGCGAGCTTTCTTATTAAGCGCAATGGTATTACTACCGGCTTTTGATTTTGATTTATTCTTTGCCATAATGGCCTCATTATACGGATTGCACCCTAGTTGGGGAATCCTTTTTATTTGCGCTCTGGCCCAATACAATTAAAATTGCAGTTTGTGTTAATGTAACGCTGTCTTTAACAGGAGTCTATATGCCAAAGGTTACTCGTTCAGCATTAGTGTCGTTTAGTGCCGACCAGATGTTCAGCTTGGTCAATGATGTTGCTCGTTATCACGAGTTTTTGCCAGGGTGTTCTGGTTCACGTGTGATCGAATCTTCAGATTCAACTATGGTAGCTTCAGTTGATGTCTCTAAAGCGGGTATCAGCAAAACATTTACCACATCGAACCGCTTAGCGGATGGCGCTGAGATCTTGATGGAGCTGGTGGACGGCCCGTTTAAAAAGCTGCAGGGTGGTTGGTATTTTACTCCGCTCGATGAGCAAGCGTGTAAGGTTGAGCTTAAGTTAGAGTTTGAATTCTCTAGCCGAATGATTGAAATGGCATTTGGTAAGGTTTTCAATGAGCTGACGAGTAATATGGTCAGTGCTTTTACTCAACGCGCGAAACAGGTCTACTAAGCCATGACTATTGAATCGGATATGATCCACGTAGAGGTTGTGTTTGCACTTCCGCATGAACAGCGTGTGTTTACTTTAGTAGTAAACAAGCACGCGACCGTTGAAGAGATCATTGCGCAGTCTGGCGTTTTGGAATTGTACCCAGAGATCGACTTAGCAAAAAACAAGGTTGGCGTATTCAGCCGCAACGTTAAGCTAGATGCGACGGTTCGCGATAAAGATCGTATCGAAATCTACCGAGCACTGTTAGCCGATCCAAAAGAGATCCGCCGTAAGCGTGCTGAGCAAGCGAAAGCAGCCGCAGCTAAATCGTAGTGCTAAAAAAATTCGACTAAGAAGAGAGCTCGCAATGTTGGCGAGCTTTTTTGTGCCTGTTGGTTAGACACGCAGCTAATTTGTTAGCAGATATTAAAAAGCCTGCTCATGTGAGCAGGCTTTTGCGATTCATACCTTGTCGACTGATAGTTTTGTCGACTGGAAAGCTTTATCAGCTGAGAGCTTTGTTGACTGAAAGCTAGCGAAGGCTTTCGAAGAACTCATCACTGGCTTCAAAATCACCATTGATCGTTACTAGAGTGCCAGTGGCATCAAAGTTCACGACAAGGTTTTTCTGGATAGGGTCGTTATGGCCTTTTTGGTGGTGGTAAATGTAGTACCACGTATCTGGGTAGCCATTTTCGATAAGCATAGGTGAGCCCATAACGTAACGAACTTGTGTTTTTGTCATGCCAAACTTGAGCTGATCGACAGCTTCTTGTTCAACATAGTTACCCTGATTGATGTCAATTCGATAAACCAACTTCTCTAGTAGAGAGCAACCGGTCAACATTGTTAGTGCAAGTGGAACTGCAACTAACCACTTTTTAATTCGCATAGTTTGAGATCTTTCTTCGCTAAAATACTGCCTGATAATAAACAAGCTCCAGCAAGAAGTAAAAAGCTCCTTGCGCTTTGAGCTTGTTATGACTGGCAATTTTGAATTAAGTTGCAAAATTGCCAAGAATTTTCGGTAAATTATCAGAAAGTTGCTGAATATGTAACCTATGCAGCGATTAATAACTCTTTTGCATTGGCAAGCGTCGATTCGGTAATTTGGCTGCCACCAAGCAGTCGAGCAAGCTCTGAAACGCGTTGTTGTTCATCAAGCGTGTGCATTTGAGTCTCGGTTTTACCTGATTTCGTGTTCTTTGCAACGAACAGTTGTTGATGTCCACAACCTGCCACTTGAGGTAAGTGCGTTACACACATAACTTGCGTAGATTCGCCCAGCTTACGTAGCATTTTTCCGACAACCGCAGCGGTTGGTCCACTGATACCCACATCGACTTCATCGAAAATCAGGCTTGGTGTATCCACTTTTTGCGCTGTGATCACCTGAATCGCTAGTGAGATTCGTGATAACTCGCCCCCAGAAGCCACTTTAGCAATGGGCTGCATTGGTTGACCTGGGTTGGTCGAAACAATGAAGGTCACGTTATCCATACCTAATGGAGAAGGGTGTGTGTTGGTGTTGTTTACTTCAATGGCAAACTGCGCTTTTTCCATGCTCAGTTCATGCATGCTTTGCGTGATCAGCTTGTTGAGTTCTTTTGCGTAACGAGTTCGAGATTTATGAAGCTTCTCTGATTTAGCCACGAACGACTGGTATTGGTTTTCTACCTCGTTTGCCAATTCTTCCAATTTTTCATCAGAGCAATCAAGCGCTTCAACTTGTTGTAGTAAGTCTTGATGGTGCTTATACAGTTCTTCAGGTAATACGTGGTGTTTACGAGACATCGACATCACTTTAGAGAAACGCTCCTCAACGTAAGCCATACGACCGGGATCAACATCAATGCTGTCTAGGTATGTTCTTAACTCGTTGTTGGTTTCTTCAATCTGAATAATGGCTTCAGACAATAAGTTTGGTAACTCAGCCAATCTTTCATCTAGCTCCGCTAACTGAATTAAGGAGTTATTGGCCGATTGCAGAATACCAAGCGCATTAACTTCTTCACCTTCATAAATAAGCACGATAGCTTGTTGGCAGGTTGTGGCCAGTTCTCCGCTATTGGAGAGGCGCTTATGCTCTTGTTCGAGGTCTTCATATTCTTCCTCCCCAATAGACAGCTCATTTAACTCTTTGATTTGGTATTCAAGAAGTTGTTTTTGAGCTTGGTTTTGCTGGCTATTTTCACGTAACTCTTTCAAGTGGTTATCGGCTTGTCGCCAGGCTTGGTAAGCATTACGTGTCGATTTCAATAGGTTCAAGTGACCTGCGTATTGATCAAGCATGGCCATTTGGTAATCGCTTTTCATCAACTGATGGTGCGCGTGTTGACCATGAATGTTGATCAACAGCTGTCCAAGCGATTTTAATTGTGAAAGAGGCACGGGACTGCCGTTGATGAATGCGCGAGAACGACCTTCTTTAGAGATGGTTCTGCGTAGGATGCATTCACCGCCATCAAGCAGTTCATTGTCTTCTAACCAGCGGGTAGCATGCAGATTGTTCTCAAGTAAAAAAGCGGCACTGACTTCGGTTTTTTCTTCACCTTGTCGAACCATTCCTGCATCAGATCTTCCTCCAAGACACAAGCCTAAAGCGTCGATAGCGATAGATTTACCCGCACCAGTTTCTCCGGTGATTGTTGTCATGCCTTTAGAGAGTTCTAGCTGTAAAGACTTAACAATAGCGAAATTATTAACACTTAGATGAGCCAGCATTTTTATTTACCTGTATAACTGAACAATACTGTATATAAGCTCAGTATATACTGTTTCTTTATACAGTAAAGTCAGCAGGTGAAAATTTTTTGCGACAGATCTCAGAATTGAGGTTGTTCGTAGATCACTGAAACCGCAGTAGATTCCCAACTCAGTTGTTCCTCCCTGTCGGGAGTGGAGGTATAAGGAATTGCAGAGAAGCGAGAGCCTACGGGCTTTCTATGGGCAATAAAAAAGGCTGACGAATGTCGTCAGCCTTTCAAATTTTCGGTTACCACTGGCGCTTTTATTCTTTTAGAACAACTTACTCGACCAGCCTAGTTTGTTACGCAGAACATGGTAGTAGTTGTAGTCTTTAGGGTGGATCAGCTTGAGTACATTCGGGCTTTGGTAAATGTGGATCTCATCACCAGGAGAAACCGGTAGCGAGATTTGACCATCGCAGCTCACTTCCTGAGTTCCGCGGTTATCAGGCGATACGATCAGCTTGATACGACGTTTTCCATCCACTACCAGTGGGCGGCTTGAAAGGGTGTGTGGGAACATCGGTACTAATGAAATTGCATTTAAACTTGATGACAGGATAGGACCACCACCAGAAAGCGAATAGGCGGTTGAACCTGTCGGTGTTGAGACGATCAAGCCATCAGAACGCTGTGAGAAGGCGAAGCTGTCATCGATATACACTTCGAACTCGATCATATGTGCGACTTGACCGGGGTGAAGTACTGCTTCGTTGAGTGCGGCGTTATGGCTTTTTATTTGGCCATGACGATGAATTTCAGTTTCAAGTAAGAAGCGCTCTTCTTCCATGAATTCACCCTTGAGTACATCAGTAAGCGCACTCTGGAAGTTTTCAGGATTAAGATCGGTAAGGAAACCTAGGTTACCTCGGTTTACGCCAATCACTGAAATATCGAAACGTGACAAGATTCTAGCGGCACCGAGCATATTTCCGTCACCACCCACCACAATGGCGAGATCGGCGCGTTTACCTAATTCAATTAGGCTAGAAAAATGTTCTTGTGGGATATCGTCTAAAATTGTAGCGAGTCTGTCATCCACAAACACTTGATAACCCTCAGTACTTAACCACTGATAGAGCTCTCTATGAGTCTGAATTGCTTGCTGATCTCGAGGTTTACCAATAATGGCGATGACTTCAAATGGCTTTTTCATAACGTTTCCAAACGAATTAGGCTTGAATCAAAATTCTTCATCCCCATAATAAAGGCAAGTTGAACGTCTATGCGAGTGTTTTATATCAATTTGGGGTGCAAACACACCTGTCACTTGCATTGAAAACGAATTCTGGAGAGATCATGAGCAACGAAGAAAACAAAGTAACGGAAGAAGAGCTAGATCAAATCATTGCTGAAGCTGAGAAAGTTGAAGAAGCTGAGCTAAATGAAGAGTCTGTTGATGAGCAAGAAGCAAAAATCGCTCAACTAGAAGCTGCACTACTTTCTAGCGAATCTAAAGTGAAAGAGCAGCAAGATTCTGTTCTTCGCGCAAAAGCTGAAGTTGAAAACATGCGTCGCCGTAGCGAGCAAGAAATTGATAAGGCGCGTAAATTCGCTTTGAACAAGTTTGCTGAAGGTCTACTTCCTGTCATCGACAACCTAGAGCGTGCAATGCAAGCGGCAGATGCTGAAAACGAAGTGGTTAAGCCACTGTTTGAAGGTGTTGAGCTAACGCACAAAACGTTCGTAGACACAGTTGCTAAGTTTGGTCTTAAAGAGATCAACCCTGAAGGTGAAGTGTTCAACCCTGAATTCCACCAAGCGATGTCTATCCAAGAAAGTCCAGATCACGAATCAAACACGGTTATGTTCGTAATGCAAAAAGGTTACGAGTTAAACGGTCGTGTGGTTCGCCCTGCGATGGTTATGGTTGCTAAGTAATGACGTGTTATGCTGCCAAGTGATTGAGTCGCGCATTGACTGAGTAAGTCGCGGCGACAAAATAAATCACTGGTTTACGTAAAATGAAAAGAGAGGCATATGCCTCTCTTTTTTTGTGCCTATAACTTGAGAACCCACGTAAATATTCATCAAAACCGCATTAAGAATGTTGTTCCTTTTATATTACCCAGAACAATGATTTAGAGTTTTATATTATGAAACTGGTTGTTAATGAAGAAATGTTTTGATGTCACACTTGTAATGTTTTTGTAAATAAATGCTTTTAATTGTTATCTTTGTATGTAAAATCCACTGCGATATAGCGATTTAACTCGCATATATAACTATAAAAGTACAAATTTCAAACACAACAAACTGGAGAAGAACGATGGACAAATCGCTCTCAAGTAAGATTTTTGTAGGCTTGTTTGCCGGCCTACTTATTGGTACTGCTATTCAGTACCTATTCAACGGTATTGCAGTATTTGATACTTACCTGCTAGGTCTAGCAGAAGGTGTCGGTGGTATGTTTGTCTCTTTGATCAAACTATTGGTTGTTCCACTGGTATACGTATCTATCGTTTGCGGAATTGTTGAATTGAAAGACATCCGTTCTTTCGGTCGCCTAGGTGGTAAAACTTTTGCTCTTTACATTATCAACACCATCATCGCGATTTCTGCAGCCCTAACTGTTGGCCTTATTTTCCAACCGGGTGCTGGTGCAGATTTAGCCGGAACGATCTCTGAGACAGTTCAACTAACAACAACTGAAACTCCAGATATCTTCTCTCTTGTTGTGAACATCGTTCCTAGCAACCCAGTTCAGGCGTTTGCAAGCGGCGACATGCTACAGATCATCTTCATGGCAATTTTGACTGGTCTTGCTATTCAGGCTCTTGATTCACGTGGCGGTCCAGCGATCAAAACGTTCAAGATGGCTAACGAAATCATGATGAAGCTTATCGGCCTGGTAATGAGCTTGGCACCATTTGGTGTATTCGCTCTGATGATTCAACTAGGTGCGACACTGAACGCCGAGACACTTATGTCTGTAGCGGGCTACGTAGCGCTTGTTGTTGCGATGCTAGTGTTCTGGATTTTCTTCTTCTACCCAATGATGGTTGGTATCGCGACAGGTATTACGCCTAAGCAATTCCTACGTGCAACTCGTGAGCAAATCCTTTTCTCACTATCGACGGCAAGTTCGAACGCGACTATCCCAGTAACAATGCGCACTCTAACTGAAAAACTTGGTGTATCAAGATCTGTGGCAGGCTTCGGTGTACCACTGGGTGCGACAATGAACATGTCTGGTGTCTCTATCTACATCGCACTAGCGACAATGTTCGTAGCAAACGCATTCGGTCAACCAATCAACACGGCTGACATCTTTACTCTGGGTCTAACTATCTTGCTACTGTCTATCGGTGCTGGTGGTGTTCCAGGTGGTGGTGTTGTAATGGTCGGTGTTCTATTGCACCAACTAGGTTTACCACCAGAAGGTCTAGCTATCATTGCTGCGGTAGACCGTATCAACGATATGTTCTGTACTTCTTCTAACGTAGTAGGTGATACAGCGGTTAACACTATCGTTGCTAAGTCTGAAGGCGAAATCGGTGTTGAAACAAACGAAGAAGCTGAGCTAAAGAAAGCAGAAGCGTAATCAGAGATTTTCCTCTATAGATGAAATCTAAGTGGAAAGCCTGAATAGACAAACGGAGCCCAAATGGCTCCGTTTTTTATTGGGTGATAATCCCAGTTACTGGGCTTATGTGAAGGTAATGATATGTATTCGTGTCTAACCATTCCTTTTATCAAAATAAATGTGAAAAAATCCAGTATCCCCCTTGAAAAGGATTCGTGAGCCCTTATCTATGGTGCATACGAAAGCAAATTACATTTGCACTTAAATTTGTGTATTAGGGTTGAATCCCTGATTACTACCCCCCACATAGTGGGTATAGCAAAAAACTAAATAGAATTTATTCGGAGAAAGCCTGATGGGTCGAATCATTGGTATTGATTTAGGTACTACTAACTCTTGTGTTGCTGTTCTTGACGGTGACAAACCACGCGTATTAGAAAATGCTGAAGGCGAACGCACAACAGCATCGGTAATCGCATACACTGAAGGCGAGACGCTAGTTGGTCAACCTGCGAAACGTCAAGCTGTTACTAACCCTCAAAACACGCTATACGCGATTAAGCGTCTAATCGGTCGTCGTTTTGAAGATGAAGAAGTTCAACGCGATATCGAAATCATGCCTTTTAACATTGTTAAAGCTGATAACGGTGATGCATGGGTTGAAGCGCAAGGCCAAAAGATGGCTGCTCCTCAAGTATCTGCTGAAGTTCTTAAGAAAATGAAGAAAACAGCTGAAGACTTCCTAGGCGAAGAAGTAACTGGCGCAGTAGTAACTGTTCCTGCTTACTTCAACGATGCTCAACGTCAAGCAACGAAAGATGCTGGCCGTATCGCTGGTCTAGATGTTAAACGTATCATCAACGAACCTACTGCTGCTGCTCTGGCTTACGGTCTAGACAAGCAAGGTGGTGATCGCACTATCGCTGTATACGACCTTGGTGGTGGTACATTCGATATCTCTATCATCGAAATCGATGAAGTAGAAGGCGAGAAGACTTTCGAAGTTCTTTCAACTAACGGTGATACTCACCTTGGTGGTGAAGATTTCGATAACCGCATGATCAACTACCTAGTAGATGAGTTCAAGAAAGAGCAAGGTATCGACCTTAAAGCTGATCCACTAGCAATGCAGCGTGTTAAAGAAGCAGCAGAAAAAGCGAAAATCGAGCTTTCTTCTACTACTCAAACTGACGTAAACCTACCTTACGTTACTGCAGATGCGACTGGTCCTAAGCACATGAACATCAAAGTGACTCGCGCGAAGCTTGAGTCTCTAGTTGAAGACCTAGTTCAACGTTCTCTTGAGCCACTAAAAGTTGCTCTAGCAGATGCTGACCTATCTGTAGGCGAAATCACTGACGTTATCCTAGTAGGTGGTCAGACTCGTATGCCTATGGTTCAAGCTAAAGTAACTGAATTCTTCGGTAAAGAGCCACGTAAAGACGTGAACCCTGACGAAGCTGTTGCAATGGGTGCTGCTGTTCAAGGTGGTGTACTAGCTGGTGAAGTTAAAGACGTTCTTCTTCTAGACGTTACTCCTCTATCTTTCGGTATCGAAACGATGGGCGGCGTAATGACTAAGCTTATCGAGAAAAACACAACTATCCCTACTAAAGCGGATCAAGTGTTCTCTACAGCTGAAGACAACCAAAGCGCAGTAACTATCCACGTTCTTCAAGGTGAGCGTAAGCAAGCGACTTACAACAAGTCTCTTGGTCAGTTCAACCTAGAAGGTATCCAACCAGCACCACGTGGCATGCCACAAGTTGAAGTAACATTCGACCTAGATGCTGATGGTATCCTGAACGTATCTGCTAAAGATAAAGCGACAGGTAAAGAGCAGAAGATCACTATCCAAGCATCAGGCGGTTTGTCTGAGGAAGAGATCGAAGCAATGGTTCAAGAAGCAGAAGCTAACAAAGAAGCTGACAAGAAATTCGAAGAGCTAGTAACTGCACGTAACCAAGCTGACCAAATGATTCATGGCACTAAGAAGCAAGTAGAAGAAGCTGGTGAAGCTCTACCTGCAGACGAGAAAGCTAAAATCGAAGCAGCTATCGAAGCTCTAGAATCAGTTAAGTCTGGTGACGACAAAGAAGCTATCGACGCTAAAGTTCAAGAACTTATGCAAGCAGCTCAAAAGCTAATGGAAATTGCTCAACAGAAAGCTCAAGCTGAACAAGCTGGTGCTGACGCTGGTGAACAACCTAAGCAAGACGACGATGTGGTAGACGCTGAGTTCGAAGAAGTTAAAGAAGACAAGAAATAATTTCGTTGCAGAGTAGCCTGATTTCGTTGTCGGAAGTGCTTACCTACTAACGTAGGCTCCGCGCTTCCTCCTAGAGCTCAAGCTATCTGCTTAGAAATTTGTCTCAAAGACTTATTATTGCGGGCGTCAGAGGTAACTCTCACGCCCGTAAATTTGTATTTAGACTTGTCGATCTAGATAATAGCTTTATTCGGCGTTTCAGCCGACAGAACTTTTATCTAGATTGATACACAGACTGCTGAAGTGATCATTCGGCAGTAGCAATTATTTTGGTGACCTAGAACATGTCAAAACGTGATTTTTACGAAGTATTAGGCGTAAGCCGCGATGCATCAGAGCGCGATATTAAAAAAGCGTACAAACGCTTAGCGATGAAATTCCACCCAGACCGTAACCAGGGTGATAACAGCGCAGCAGACAAATTTAAAGAAGTAAAAGTAGCGTACGAGATCCTAACCGATGCTCAAAAGAAAGCAGCTTACGACCAATACGGCCACGCAGCTTTTGAACAAGGTGGCATGGGTGGCGGCGGTTACGGCGGCGGTGGCCAAGGTGACTTCGGCGATATCTTCGGTGACGTATTTGGCGATATCTTCGGCGGCGGTCGTCGTGGTGGTGGTCAAGCGCGTGCACAACGTGGTTCTGATTTGCGTTACAACATGGAGCTTTCTCTAGAAGAAGCCGTTCGTGGTGTATCTAAAGAGATTGAAGTACCAACACTTGTTGAATGTGACATTTGTGATGGTAGCGGTGCTAAAGCGGGTTCTTCTGCACAAACGTGTGGTACTTGTCATGGCCACGGCCAGGTACAAATGCGCCAAGGTTTCTTTGCGGTTCAACAGACTTGTCCTACTTGTAATGGTAAAGGCAAGATCATCAAAGACCCATGTAACTCATGTCATGGCCAAGGTCGTAAACAGAAGACGAAAACGCTTAACGTTAAGATCCCAGCAGGTGTTGATACTGGTGATCGCATTCGTCTATCTGGCGAAGGCGAAGCTGGAGAGCACGGCGCTCCAGCTGGCGACTTGTACGTACAAGTACACGTAAAAGAGCACAATATCTTTGAGCGTGACGGCAACAACCTTTACTGCGAAGTGCCAGTAAGCTTCTCTATGGCTGCTTTAGGTGGTGAAGTTGAAGTTCCAACACTCGATGGCCGTGTAAACCTTAAAGTGCCAGAAGAGACACAAACGGGCCGTATGTTCCGTATGCGTGGCAAAGGCGTGAAAGGCGTTCGTGGCGGCGGTGTGGGTGACCTAATCGTTAAACTAGTGGTTGAAACACCGGTTAAGCTAAGCTCTCGTCAAAAAGAACTACTGCGCGAATTTGAAGAAACATGTTGTGGTGAAGCTGCAAGCAAGCACAAGCCAAAATCTGAAGGTTTCTTCAGCGGCGTGAAAAACTTCTTTGATGACCTAACTAAGTAATCAACTGATTAGATAAATAGGTTATTGACACGTTAAGTTGTTGATCTTTAAATTATTGATACTTCAATTTAATGATAAAAGTAGAAAAGCCTGCTCATGTAGCAGGCTTTTTTGTGTCTATAGATTTGTGTTTTTTGATTGGTATAAAAGAAGCTCATAGCAAAAATAATCGAAATTTTTCAGATCACCCCCTAGAGGCTTTAGTGTCTCCTCTTGTTACTTCCAACACGCTTGAGGCTCTGAAACACCTGAGTGATGTAACTCCAGAATATCAGTCGGTGAGTCTAAGCAGTCATCATTTGTCTGTGGTGCGTGTGGTTCTGCTTGAATGGAGTATGAGGTACTGCTAGCCGAAATTGTTAGTGTGTACCTGCTTGTATCGGTATCGCAAAACGAGCACGTCCCTCCCGAAACTATGTTTCCAGCAGCTGTGGCATAATTTCCGGCGTAAGCACTCTCAAGTTCAAGTTGAATTTTTGCCATATCTCCTATCGCTGTCATTCGATGCGATTTTAAAACATGGTTTGTGTAGCTTGGATAAGCTATTGCACTGAGTACTCCTACAATGGCAACAGCGATCAATACTTCGATCAGTGTCATTCCTTTCATACTTAAATTGTTGTTGTTACATCTTTTTATTCGAATCTTCACGAGTAGTTTCCTTTCATAACCCTGTCCATTTTTCTCGGGTGGTAGCATCGGTGCAAGATTAAATATGCTTACGCACCTGATTACATAGGAATTTGGGAAATGACTCGCGGGTTTACTTTATTAGAGCTGTTAATAACGGTGTCGATACTGTCGATATTGGTAGCGACGGCTGCTCCGAGTTTTAGTTCAGTCACCCAAACAGTCAAGATACAGCGCCTTGCTGGGGAGTTGAATGGTTTCTTAGTACAGGCAAAGTCTGAGTCTGTGAAAAGAAATCAAAAACTCTGGGTACATTTCTCGACGGCTAAAAATGAAGAGCAATCTACGGGGGAGTGGACAGTATGGTTGAAGCCTACGGAAGATCTGTCTGGTGATACATTGCTGATGTTGTCGGGAGAACCGTTTCGAGATTTATCGTTTTCTCATAACTATACAGGCTCAAAAATCAGCTTTGAAAGTGTAAGAGGAAGGCCTGCCAGAGGTACGATTTACTTGGCTCCTAAAAGAGCTTCAACCGACCGGCTTTTGATTAAACTATCTAGCCCTCCGGGGCGAATTAAAGTGTGCGGCGAATCAGGCGCTCAGTATGGTTACTATGCTTGCTAAGGCCCGCAGCAGAAGCTTGCGAAAGCAAAAGGGCGCATCTCTCATTGAACTGATGGTCACCTCCGTTATTGGTGTATTCGCGATTGCTATTATCGGCAGCGTATTTATGACGGGGCACAGAATAGCCAAAGACAAAGGCATTGAGCTATTGCTGCTGCAAAACCTTACGAGCACGATGCAGGTAATGAAAGAAGATATTCAACGAGCAGGCTACGATGGTTCAAATGGAGAGTCCCTGAAGCTATTAAATGCCGTTAATACGATTCATGTTAGCGGTGGTGTTGAGGTGGGGTTCGTCTATTTGAAAGAGGGATCAACTGACGGAAAAAATTACAGGAATATCGTGTATAAAAAGGAGGGGACTCGAGTGAAAGTTTGTGAAAAGGGCGTTCTTACTCCAGGGAACATTTTAGCCCATGATCAAGTTACCTCATGCTACTCACTTTTCGACGATAGCATTATTTCCGTCGACGATTTATCAATATCCTCACAAGTGTTGAGCAAAAATGGGGTGAGCACTACGCTCACTGATTTGAATATTGTTGCGTCAATTCCGAGTGCTGGGATCTCTAAAGGCGTCGCTATAACCGTTAAGCAAAGGAATTGGCAATGACCTCGGTAAAGCAGCAAGCTGGAGTAGCTACGTTGTTAATCACATCTGTTTTAGTGTTGAGTGCTTTAATTGTTACTTTGGGCACCTATCGCAGTGTTTTTCATCAAATTAAGGTCGCGCAGAATGAAGTTCAAGTTCGCAAAGCTCATTGGAACGCGGAGGCTGGGTTGGAGTGTGGTTTTACCTATATAGCTGAAAATGATCTCACGGCTATTCCCAATGATTTAATGAATCACTGTCAGCAGTCGAAAGTCCTCACGTTGAAATCAGATAACCTAACACCGAATATATTGGTGTCGAGTGCTCACTATTTATCTCTCAACAAAGAGATAAGTTTTAACAATTCGTCGGGGCTAGGGGCGATGCAAACCAATTCGAGTTTGGAGTTTATTTCTGATCACAATATCGATATTACCCCAGATATTAGTCTTACTGCGGTCGGTGGTATTAACGAATGTGTGTCTGTTCGGTTCTTAGATAGTGTGATCTATAAAAACCAAGGCGGCGGGCGTTTAAAGACAATCACACCTACGGGCGGCCTCCCTCCTTTTCCTACCTTTGAGTCTTGCCAACCGACAACCGATATTAGCCGCAATGCAACCATTGATTCAGTTGGGTCATTGCCTTCAAATGCTTTTCAATCAGATTTCAAATTTGACCCAGCCATCGATACTTTCTCTAATTACTTTGGGGTATCTAAAACGCCAGAAAATATTGACCAGATTAAGCGTGATTATCATGTGATTGACCTCATTGACAGGACTGTATCTCCCCCCAAGCACATTGATTTAGTCAATGGGAAGTATCAAGGTAATAAGTGTAGCCAAGCGATTAATAACGCCTTTACTAGTGGCAAAGATAAGGTGTGGGTGATAGGTGATTGCGTGGTCTATCACCCACCAATTAATGTGGTAGAACCTATCCCCGGTGTTATTACTCCACGTTCATTAGTGATTCAAGATGGCATCGTTGCGAACGGTAATGCAAGTGTGTTTGATGGTTCCTTTTATCACCTAAATGATATGATCATATACGACGAACCAGCCTCACCTGATGTTGATACGGACCTATTGAGCGGCTTATGGGCCAAAGTTCCAAATACGATACCTATCGCCGGCTTAGTGCAGAGCAATTCGGTTTATATTGGATTTGCTTCTTTTTTTCCCAAGGGAGGGATGTTCTTTGATTCAGTAGGCGGGTTATCGACAATTCAAGGTTCGATTAACTTAGATTACACAGGCGAATACAACCCCCATAGTGTTCCTTTGAAAGCCAAATGGAAAAAGGGATCATGGAATGACTTATAAAAATTCAGGTTTTAGCTTGATAGAGGTCCTGATCTCTTTTCTATTGATCGGTATCGCTTCGCTAGGGTTGGTTAAGCTACAGGTCTATGCAGAACAAAAATCGGATTACGCGCTGCACAGTGTAGAAGCGCTTCACTTTGCTGAAAGGCAGATGGAGTATTATCGAACTCGTGTATCGGATGTGGGGGGAGCTGTAGGGTTAATCCTTTTTACGGATCTCAATCAAGCGGACTACTGTCGCAATGCGACAAGTTCGGATCCTTTATCTGGTTTGTCGGGCTCTGGGTATACGATGAGCTGTGAGGTGACAAATGCCAGTGGTGCCTTGTCTCACGCTTTGAAAAACATTACGGTGACTGTTGCATGGCAAGATCGCATGAACCGTGCGCAAAGCATTCGCCTCGAAACTATGCTCTCCAAATACAGTGAATTTGATTGATCTATTAAGCAAACGTTTACTGCATGCCAAGCCCTACGCTTCTCCTTTACTGATAGTTTTCACTCCTCGGACATTGTTTACGTGCCAGTTAAAACTCTGTATATGGAATGGTGTTTTTTGTGTTTTTATATTGTTGCTGTTGTACAGTATTTTTGCAAAATATGTCTCCATTTATGGAAAATGATGTGGAACCTTGTGCTTTTTAACAGCGACTTTAATAGAATATGTGCTGTACCAATAGGCCATGGTCAAAACTTATATTAGGCCTAAACAAACAACATCACATATGGAGTTACCATGAGTAACCAAGCCGTAAAAAAAGCACCATCGACTGAGAAGATCAGTGGTATGGACCGCTTTCTAAACTTCATTGAACGCGCCGGCAACAAAATTCCAGATCCAGCAATTTTGTTCTTCTGGGCTCTAGTTATTGTATGGGTAGCATCTGCACTTTTGTCGAACCTTTCATTCGACCTAATCAACCCTCAAACGGGTGCTGCTCTTGAAGTAAACAACCTACTTACTGGTGAAGCGCTTGCTAGCTTCCTAGCGAATATGGTTACCACGTTCACAGGCTTTGCACCGCTAGGTATCGTACTTGTTGCTATGCTAGGTGTTGGCGTTGCTGACTCTTCAGGCTTCATTACGACTGGCCTTAAGAAGATGCTGAATTTCACGCCAGCTAAGTTGCTAACGCCAATGCTAATCCTTGTTGCTATCGTGTCTCACACAGCAGCAGATGCAGGTTACGTTCTAGTAATCCCTCTTGGCGGTATCATCTTCCACGCTGCGGGTCGTCACCCTCTAGCGGGTATTGCAGCAGCGTTTGCTGGTGTATCAGGTGGTTTCTCAGCGAACTTCATTCCTTCAGGTATTGATCCGCTACTCGCAGGTTTCACTCAAACAGCGGCAAACGTTCTTGACCCTGCATATGTGATCAACCCTCTAGCGAACATCTTCTTTACTGGTTTGTCTTCAATTCTAATTGTGGCAATTGGTTGGTACGTTACAGAGAAAATCATCGAGCCTCGTCTTGCTAATACGCCCGTAGATGAAGATGCAGAACAAGCACCTGATCTAGGTACGTTCACAGCCATTGAATCTAAAGCATTCAAATTCGCTGGTTGGGCAATGGTTGCCGGTATTGGTCTGCTTATCGCGGCTCTAATGCCTGAAAACTCAGCACTTCGTTCACCAGAAGGCGAACTAACGGCGTTCTCAGCACCAGTAATGAAGTCTATCGTTCCTCTGATCTTCATCCTGTTTATTATTCCGGGTATCGTCTACGGCCGTGTAGCGGGTACATTCAAGAATAGTAATGATGTTATCAAAGCAATGTCTGAGACGATGGCAACGATGGGCGCATACATTGTAATGTCGTTCTTCTGTGCTCAGTTCCTATCAGCATTTGCTCAATCAAACATCGGTACTATGCTGGCGCTTTACGGTGCTGAAGGCTTGAAAGCAATGGATCTTCCTGGCGAAGCAACGGTTGTTGGTATGATTCTACTAACGGCTTCAGTTAACCTTCTTGTAGGTTCAGCTTCAGCAAAGTGGGCACTGATTGGTCCTATCTTAGTTCCTATGTTAATGGTTGTGGGTATCTCTCCTGAGCTATCTCAAGCGGCTTACCGTGTAGGCGATTCAGTGTCTAACATCATCTCTCCACTGATGGTGTTCTTCCCACTGGTTGTTGTTTACTGTCAACGTTACGTTAAGTCGACAGGTATCGGTACTCTAGCTTCTCTAATGATGCCATTCTCGATTGCTATGCTAATCGGTTGGTCTATCTTCTTGCTAGGTTACTGGGCTCTTGGTATCCCGCTAGGTATCCAAGCTCCTTACACTTACACAATGTAAGATTGAACTAAGCAAAATTAAGCTTTATTCATTGCTAAGCCCGCACCGAAATGTGCGGGCTTTTTTTTGCTATTTTTTTCTGTTTTTTTTATCCAAGACTTTTTATATCCCAAACTTTCTATATCCAAAACTTTTTATATTCAAAATAAAGGCACTCAGCTTATACTCCGGATTACGGCTAATTGTTGGCCGGTAAATTTAGGAAATCCAAGCCACATGAAGATTCTGCTTTTAGTAGGGTTAATTGTTTTAAATGGTCTGTTTGCCATGTCAGAGATTGCACTGGTAGCAGCAAAGAATAGTCGGCTGAAACGCTTAGCCGAAAAACATCGCTCCGCTCAGGTTGCTCTTGAGCTCAAAGAAAATCCAACCCGCTTCCTTTCAACCATTCAAATCGGTATTACGGTAATCGGCCTACTCAGCGGTATTGTGGGTGAGGCGACGCTTTCTGCTCCACTGGCCGTTCAACTTGAACTGTGGGGACTCGATCCAACACAAGCGAATATCCTGTCTACCACGGTAGTCGTTGTGGGTATTACTTACTTCGCGATTGTTGTAGGTGAGCTAGTGCCAAAACGTTTTGCTCAATCTCAAGCTGAAAACATTGCTGTGCTAGTCGCGCTGCCTATCTTCTGGTTATCTAAAATTGCGACGCCGTTTGTGTTTGCGTTGTCTGCTTCTACGGAAGGTATTCTCAAGTTAATGGGACGTGGTGGCGAAGAAGACAGTGTGACTGAAGATGATATTCATGCACTCGTGAAAGAAGGCTCGGAATCTGGTGTTATTGAACGTGGCGAGCAAGAGATGATTCGCAATATCTTACAGCTTGATGACCGTTTGGTGAGCTCGTTGATGACGCCACGTCGAGACGTCGACTTTCTGGATATTAGCCAACCGGTTGAGCAGATATTTAAAAAGCTGCGCAGTTCAAAGCATAGTGTGTTTCCATTGTGCCAAGACCACCTCAATAAAGTGGTCGGTACGGTGTCAGCCAAAGCCTTATTGAATCAGGCGGGCAATTTAAACATTCAAGTGATCATGGGGCTATCTCGCTCTCCGATCTATGTTCCTGAATCGATGAAGGCTTTACGTCTACTTGGCTATTTTAAAGAGTCGGGTACAGAGATGGCATTCATTGTTGATGAATATGGCGATGTTCAAGGCCTTGTGACTCATTACGATATCCTAGAGGCGATTGCTGGTGAGTTATCGAACAACCCTAAAGATCTTTGGACAGAGCAAGTGGAAGATGGATTGCTGGTGGATGGATTGATTCCTATCAGTGAACTGAAAAACCGCTTAGAGCTGTCGGATTTTGAGGGTGAAAGCGAGAGCTTCCAAACGTTGAATGGCCTAGTGACTTGGTTAATAGGGCGCTTACCTGATGCAGGTGAAGTTGTTCAATACCAGCAGTGGCAGTTTGAAGTTATCTCTGTTGAGAACAATCGCATTGTGAGTATCAAAGCGACGCAAATAGCCGATGACATAGAAGGCGCCAATAGCTAGCGATCCGCCTAATCAGTAAGCGGCGATTGTTCATTGCCACTTATCTCTTTATTGTTCATTATCACGAAGATTAGGTATGCTTCACCGCATACCTATTTTCGTTTTTATCCTTTGTTTTCTGGAGCTCCCTTTGTCAGACCATCAATTCAGCCCTCAAGATGAAATCTTCATGCGACGCGCCATCGAGGTAGCTAAGCAAGCAGAAAAAGAGGGAGAGGTTCCCGTTGGTGCTGTTCTAGTGAAAGATGGGGAGGTTATCTCTGAAGGATGGAACCGCTCGATTGGCTGCCACGATGCAACCGCACATGCAGAAATCGAAACCTTGCGTAAAGCAGGTCAAGCCTTGGAAAACTATCGCTTACTTGATACCACCTTGTATGTCACCTTAGAACCGTGCCCAATGTGCGCGGGTGCCTTATTACACAGCCGAGTAAAGCGCATTGTGTTTGGTGCTCCAGACTTAAAAGCGGGTGCGGCGGGTACGGTATTGAATCTCTTTGAAAGCCAAGCCTCATACCACTATGCCGATGTTGAGCATGGTTTGTTAGAGGAAGAGTGTCGTGAACAATTACAGGCGTTTTTTAAGCGCCGTAGAAAAGAGATCAAAGAGAAGCGAAAGCTTGAGCGTTTGCAGGAAGAGCAGCGTTTAGAATCCGATAAGGTAAGTAACAAGAACAAGGTCTGTAACAAAAAATAGCAGCGATCTTTCGGCACTCTCAATCATAAGAGTGCCAAGCAAACTTAGTTGGTCATTACTTTTACTCAGCAATCATCTGCATGAAAGCACGGTTGCGCCAAATGATCTTCTTCTTATTATTTGAAAGCATACGCTTACGACGGTTGGCAGCAACGGTCTTATCAAGGCGTTTCGATTTCAGTTTGTTCTTCATCATTTCAACGATTTCCTATTTGTCGTCTGGCTTTGTAATTATGACTTCAGTTTTAATTATAGTGGTTATTTGTTTATAAGCTCCGCCACGAACTTAGCGCTAGCTTTCTGAACCACCATCGTGATGGCTAAGAGCTGAATGCACCGAGCATTATGTCGCTTATGGTGTGACGTTATAAAGTTCGATTGTTACTGCAATATGACACACTGGATATCGCAGGCGTTTTGTTTGTTTTGGTCATTTATCGTGATGCAATAAAAAAGAGCAATGCTAAATGGCATTGCTCTTTTTCTTTTATTTGGAAGACTCAGCGTCGTTCACTGCGGATTCAGTTTCACTGATTGTTGATTCAGCATCTGATACCTCTAGAGGTGGGATAACGACCAAACCTTCAAGGCTCGCTTCTTCCTCTTTATTACGCTTATTTACATGGCCAATAATGCTCTGATAATAACGGCGAATGTTCTCAACGTAATTCCTTGCTTCATCACCACGCGCATACCCGTAACGAGTTTTGCTGTAGTACTTCTTCTGTCTTAGCAGAGGAAGCCTGTCTTTCACATCACCCCAAGCATCAGGATCACCGCCTTGTGCTTTGGTTAAGCGACGAGCATCCATCATGTGCCCGTAACCTACGTTATATGAGGCAAGCGCAAACCAGATCTTTTCATGCTGAGTGATTGAGTCGGGCACTCGATTCACGATACGACGTAAATATTCAACACCGCCTTGTACCGACTGTTTCGGGTCGAGACGATTGGTTACACCAACGCTCTTCGCAGTAGGCAGTGTCAGCATCATCATGCCTCGAACACCGGTTGGAGAGCGTGCAACAGGATTCCAGTGTGACTCTTGGTATGCTAAAGCGGCAATCAAGCGCCAGTCAAATTCTTGAGAATATTTCTGAAATAGTGGCGACCATTTTGGCAGCTTGCTATCCAATGCACGGATAAATGCACGAGTATCAACGTAATCAAAAGTGCCGATATGGCCGATGTATTTTTCTTCTAGTGAAGCCAGTTCACCAGACTGTTTTAGGTTACCAAAGAACTCAATCAGTAATGCATAAAGGCTTTCATCTTCAGATTTCTGTAAATACCAAGAGATAGGTTGATCTTCTGTCAGTTCAAAAGCTAAGGCTACGTCTGGGTATAAACGTTGTGCGAGTGACAGCTCAATCGAGTCCGCAACAGTAAACAAGCGTTCACCAGTCGACACTTCTTTTAGCAGGTCATTGATGTCAGCATTACCTATTGCATCGTAGATAAAGTCATCGTGCTTGTTCTGGATCTGTTTTAGTGTTGGCTCAAAATGTGAGTCCTTCACTACCACCAAAGATGGCGTCAATGTTTCGGTAGATGCCGTTTCTTCTGATTCAGTTTGTGCTTTTACGAAATCAGCTTGACGCTTATTCTCGAACTTGATCAGTTGTTGAAGGTTTCTTGGGCGCCACTGTCCTTTTTTATACACCACTTGCTGGCTTACATAGTAATAGGCGGGCGCAGCGCGATAAGCGCGTGTCAGGTTATTGTTTTGCGTTAACCCTGTCGCGATAAGATCGATCTCGCCTTTCTTTAAGGCTGGAAAGAGGCCGGATAAACGGTAAGCGGGTTTAATCTCAAGCTGTACACCAAGCTCCTGCGCAAATTCGCGAGCTAACTCGTAGTCCAAGCCTGCAGGACCATCTGGACCGATGTAATAAGAGAGTTGGTTATTCAGGGTGCCGACACGAAGAACGCCACGCTCTCGTATCTGCTCAAGGACACTTTTAGGTTCAGATTCAATCTGGCATCCAGCCAACCCAAAAAGGGCAATAGCGAGCAGAAGGAACTTAGACGAAAAGATGAGCGTAAATTTAGGCATCAAAATGAAATCTCGAAAAGTGGAAGCCCCTTTATACCAAACCCCGCAAGGCTGGCAAAGCAGGTTTATTTAAACAGTTGTAAAAGTGGTGATAAATGCAGCAAAAGTACCATTTACACCGAAAGATAAAAAAAATAACGCAAACGGTTGCTTTTGGTGTTACGTCACAAAAAGAAATGCTTTATAATGCGCTCGCATTGAAGAGGTGGAATCGGCATAGGTTTGGCAACCTTCGGGAATAGCTTCGAAGAAAACAGTTAGGTTGTTCCTATAACCCACTGAATTTATTCCAATACTACCTTAATCAACTGCATAAGAGACGTAAGCACATGAGAATTTTGCGTGGCTCCCCAGCTCTATCTGAGTTTCGTGTTAACAAGCTTTTAGAGCTTTGTCGTGAATTAAGCTTACCTGTAACAGGTATTTACGCTGAGTTTGCCCACTTTGCTGATCTAACGGCAGACCTAGATGAGTCTGAAGTTGAGAAGCTAGAAAAGCTACTGACTTACGGTCCAACGATTGAAGAGCATGAACCTGAAGGTTTATTGCTGCTTGCAACGCCACGCCCGGGCACTATCTCGCCTTGGTCTTCAAAATCAACAGATATCGCACACAACTGCGGACTGGCTAAAGTGTCACGTCTAGAGCGCGGTACTGCTTTCTACATTGAAACCTCTTCTGAACTTTCTGAGCTTCAACTTGTTGAGCTGAAAGCAATCCTGCACGACCGTATGATGGAAGTGGTTTTCACTGACTTCGAGTCAGCGGCGGCACTATTTACCGTGGCTGAGCCTGCTCCTTATGCGGAAGTTGACCTACTAACTGGTGGACGTAAAGCGCTTGAACAAGCAAACGTTACCCTAGGTCTAGCACTTGCAGAAGACGAAATTGATTACCTTCTTGAAAGCTTCACTGAGAAGCTAGGTCGTAACCCAACTGACATCGAGCTAATGATGTTTGCACAAGCGAACTCAGAGCACTGTCGTCACAAGATCTTTAACGCTGATTGGACTATCGATGGCGTTAAGCAAGAAAAATCATTGTTCAAGATGATTAAGAACACCTTTGAAACGACACCAGAACACGTTCTGTCTGCTTATAAAGATAACGCAGCGGTAATGACCGGTTCTGAAGTTGGTCGTTTCTTCCCAGATCCAGAAACTCGCCAATACAACTACCACCAAGAAAAAACACACATCTTGATGAAAGTTGAAACGCACAACCACCCAACGGCAATCTCTCCATGGCCGGGCGCATCAACAGGTTCAGGCGGTGAAATCCGCGATGAAGGCGCGACTGGTATTGGCGGTAAGCCAAAAGCGGGTCTGGTTGCTTTCTCTGTATCTAACCTGAAGATCCCGAACTTCGTTCAACCTTGGGAAACAGACTTTGGTAAGCCGAGCCGTATTGTTACTGCTTTGGATATTATGCTTGAAGGCCCTCTTGGTGGCGCAGCATTCAACAACGAATTTGGTCGTCCAAACCTATTAGGTTACTTCCGTACTTACGAAGAGAAAGTAAACTCTCACGCAGGTGAAGAAGTACGTGGTTACCACAAGCCAATCATGCTCGCTGGTGGTCTAGGTAACATTCGTGATGATCATGTTCAGAAGAAAGAGATCCCAGTAGGTGCAAGCCTAATCGTTCTTGGTGGTCCTGCGATGAACATCGGCCTTGGTGGCGGTGCTGCATCTTCAATGGATTCTGGGTCTTCTTCTGAAGACTTAGATTTTGCTTCTGTACAACGTGAAAACCCAGAGATGGAACGTCGTTGTCAGGAAGTTATCGACCGTTGTTGGCAGCTTGGTGATGCGAACCCAATCGCATTCATCCACGATGTAGGCGCGGGCGGTATCTCGAATGCACTTCCTGAGCTAGTCGACGACGGTGAACGTGGTGGTATCTTTAACTTACGTGACGTGCCAAACGATGAGCCGGGCATGAGCCCACTTGAGATCTGGTGTAACGAATCTCAAGAGCGTTACGTAATGGCGGTTGCTGATAAAGACTTAGCGACATTTGAAGCGATTTGTAAGCGTGAACGCGCTCCATTCGCGATTGTTGGTAAAGCAACAGAAGAACGTGATCTTAAATTAGAAGATTCACACTTCGACAATACGCCAATCGACATGCCGATGGACATCCTATTAGGTAAAACACCTAAGATGCACCGTGACGCGAAGACGCTAAAAGCAAACAATCCTGCGATTGACCGTTCTGGTATCGAACTAAACGAAGCGGTTGACCGTATTCTTCGCCTACCAACAGTGGCAGAGAAAACATTCCTTATCACTATCGGTGACCGCTCGGTAACAGGCCTTGTTGCTCGTGACCAAATGGTTGGTCCATGGCAGGTTCCTGTTGCTAACTGCGCAGTAACAGCTGCAAGTTACGACTCTTACCACGGTGAGGCAATGTCTCTTGGTGAGCGTACGCCAGTTGCACTTCTAGACTTTGGCGCGTCAGCTCGTCTAGCGGTTGGTGAAGCAATCACTAACATCGCAGCGACCAACATCGGCGATATCAAACACATTAAATTGTCAGCTAACTGGATGTCTCCAGCAGGTCACCCAGGTGAAGATGCTGGTCTTTACGAAGCGGTTAAAGCGGTTGGTGAAGAACTATGTCCGGCACTGGGTCTAACTATCCCTGTGGGTAAAGACTCAATGTCGATGAAGACTAAGTGGGAAGAGAACGGCGAGCAGAAAGAAGTAACGTCTCCGCTATCTCTTGTTATCACTGCGTTCGCACGTGTTGAAGATGTTCGTAAGACGATTACGCCTCAGCTTCGTACCCCTGATAACCTTGAAGGCTTAGGCGCTACAAGCTTAGTACTTATCGACCTAGGTAACGGCAAAAACCGTATGGGTGCTACAGCACTAGCGCAGGTTTACAAGCAGCTTGGTGATAAGCCAGCAGACGTAGACAACGCAGCGCAACTAAAAGGTTTCTACGAAGGCGTTCAAGCACTTGTAGCAAACGACCAAGTTGTCGCTTACCACGATAAAGGCGATGGCGGTCTGTTCGTAACGCTAGCTGAAATGGCGTTCGCAGGTCACTGTGGTGTTAATGCAAACATTGAAGCTTTAGGTGAAGACACACTAGCTGCACTATTTAACGAAGAGCTAGGTGCGGTAATCCAAGTTCGTAACGACGACCTAGACGCAGTTCTTTCTACTCTTGCAGCAAATGGCCTAGAAGCATGTTCACATGTGATTGGCAGCGTTGTTGGTGAAGGGGAAGCATCAGATGAAGTCGTGATTAAGTCAGGCGCAGACGTTGTAATCCAGCGTAACCGTACTGAACTACGTACTATCTGGGCTGAGACGACGCACAAGATGCAAGGTCTACGTGATAACCCAATCTGTGCAGACCAAGAACATGAAGCGAAGAAAGACAACTCAGACCCAGGTCTGAACGTGAAACTAAGCTTTGACGTAAACGAAGACATTGCTGCTCCTTACATCAACACGGGCGCTAAGCCTAAAATGGCGATTCTACGTGAGCAGGGTGTTAACTCTCACGTTGAAATGGCAGCCGCATTTGACCGTGCAGGCTTCGAAGCAACTGACATTCACATGAGCGACATCCTAACGGGTCAAGCGGTACTTGAAGAGTACAACGGCCTTGTGGCTTGTGGTGGTTTCTCTTACGGTGACGTACTAGGCGCTGGTGAAGGTTGGGCTAAGTCGGTTCTGTTTAACGACTCTACGCGTGACCAGTTTGAAAACTTCTTCAAGCGTGAAGATACCTTCTCTCTAGGTGTGTGTAACGGTTGTCAGATGCTGTCTAACCTGCGCGAGCTAATCCCTGGTGCTGAGTACTGGCCACGTTTCGTTCGTAACGAATCAGAACGTTTTGAAGCTCGTTTCAGCCTAGTTGAAGTTCAGAAGTCTGATTCTGTATTCTTCAACGGCATGGAAGGTTCTCGTATGCCAATCGCGGTTTCTCACGGTGAAGGTCGCGTAGAAGTACGTGACAACGACCACCTAAACGCGATTGAAAACTCAGGTACAGTTGCCCTACGTTACGTTGACAACAACGGTAACCAAACGCAGCAATACCCGAATAACCCGAACGGTTCGCCAAACGCTATCACTGGCTTAACAACGACGGATGGCCGTGTGACTATCATGATGCCTCACCCAGAGCGTGTATTCCGTACTGTTGCTAACTCTTGGTCTCCAGAAGGCTGGGGCGAGAATGGCGCTTGGATGCGTATGTTCCAAAACGCACGTAAGAATGTGGGTTAATCTGGTTCACTAAACCTAATTGTTTTAAAAGCTAATAAAAGCGCAGACCTAAAGGTCTGCGCTTTTTTGTTAGGTTTGATGTTTATAGAGCTAGGATCAAAAAAGCCGCAGAATTTGACCCCTGCGGCTTTAGACTTTCTATTTATATAGAACTCTAGAATCTAACGATTAGTTGTTGCTGTGTAGCTCGCTGTTCAGTTCAACAGCAGACTTGTTCGCTAGACATTCAATTTGGCCAGTAATCGAGTTACGACGGAACAGAAGGTCAGAAACGCCAGCAAGGTCACGAGCTTTAATGATTTCTACTTCGTTGCCTTCTTTATCTAACATGCGAACCTTAGTACCCGCAGTCACGTAAAGACCAGACTCAACCGTACAACGGTCGCCCATAGGGAAGCCAAGACCAGCGTTTGCGCCTAGTAGGCAGTTTTCGCCGATAGAGATAACCATAGTACCGCCACCAGACAGAGTACCCATGATAGAAGCGCCGCCGCCGATATCAGAACCGTTACCTACAACCACACCTGCAGAGATACGACCTTCAACCATGCTCACACCGGTAGTACCCGCATTGAAGTTGATGAAACCTTCGTGCATTACTGTTGTGCCTTCGCCTACGTGTGCACCAAGACGAACACGAGAAGTGTCAGCAATACGAATACCTGTTGGTACCACGTAATCCACCATCTTAGGGAACTTGTCTACGCAATCTACAGACAGAGCGCGACCCGCTAGGCGAGCTTCGATTTGACGCTCAGCCAGCTCAGGAAGATCGATAGGGCCTTCGTTAGTCCATGCGATGTTGTGCAGTAGACCGAAGATACCGTCTAATACCGTACCGTGTGGTTGAACTAGGCGGTTAGAGATCAGTTGCAGCTTAAGGAAGCCTTCAGCAACTGATGCTGGCTTCTCGTCAGTCGCAAGAACAACAAGAACAAGAGGTTGCTCAGATGCTGCTGCTTTTTCTGCGAAAGATGCGTTTGCTGCATCGTCGTTTGCTGCGAATGCTTTCGCTAGTTCTGCGCTTTGTGCAGCAGAGATTTCGATAGCTTGGTTGCCTTCAGTGTAACCTGCAACTTCACCAACAGCCGCAACAAGAGCGTCGCTTGGGTTTAGAAGTGGGTTAGGGAAGAACGCTTCAATGATTTTATTGTCGCGGTTTTTGGTTGCCGTACCGAAGGCTAGTGAAAAGTAAGCCATGTTGAATCTCCATGTGTTGAGTCTTGATTTTGCTATTTCATAACAGCGGCTCGAATAACAAGCGCTGCCGTTAGCAAAGTTAATTTAATTGCGTTCATCATAAAGAGAGCGCCCTCGTTATGAAAGGGCGCATCGGGATAAAGTCTGTAAAATGATATTGCTTGTCTTTCTGGAGATAGTTTTCTGCAATGAGAAAATGATGCAATTCAACAAAATTTGATATCAAAGTTAGATAACCAACGTTCTTTAAATGAACAACACTCTTTAGATAAATAGCGCTTTATAAGCCTGCTCAATCCCTTCAATCAACATCTGCATACCGATAACGGCGAGTATTAAACCCATCATTCGGGTTATCACGTTCAATGCACTTGGTCCGACAGCTTTAACAAATCGCTCGCCGAATACAAATAAGACATAGGTTAGGGTACACAGTAGGCCGAAAGCGACGATGGTTATGATGGTTTCATAGACCCCCTCGGTACTGGCAAAGTTCATCGCAGTGGCAATGGTGCCGGGGCCAGCGAGAATTGGCATTGCAAGTGGTGAGACGGCGATACTTAGAGCTGCGTCTTTCTGGGCGTCTGAGTTCACTTTCTCTTTTGCTTTTGAATGTGTTGAGTCACCTTGCAGCATGTGAAAGCCAATCAAAAAGACCAGAATGCCGCCTGTGATGCGCAGTGCGTACAGCGTGATACCAAAGAGATCAAAGATCAGTTTGCCAGAAATCGCAAAAGTACTGACGATAACGAAGGCGATAAGTACCGATCGGAATGCGATAGATTTAACCGTTTCCCTGTCATTATCACCGGTTAACCCAAGAAAGATTGGCGTATTAGCGATAGGGTTCATAATGGCAAAAAAGCCCATGAACACGGTAATGGTATGAATGATGAGCTCTTTCATATTATTCCTTTGAAAAGATGCAGTTAAATACAAATAATTATTAGAAATAGATAGTAGAGCAAGTGTGAATAAAAAACAGCCAGCATAAGGCTGGCTGTTTGGTTTTAGTGATAGGTGTAGAGTTTTGGTCGTCTGTTGTTGCTTGTTTCTCAGTTTACGGACTCTACTCTATGGATAGAGCATGGCGCTCAACGTTGTCGTTATGCGTTTTGAGATTCGCTTACTGCTACAGCCAATGCAACTGTCGCACCGACCATTGGGTTGTTACCCATACCGATGAAGCCCATCATTGCCACGTGAGCCGGAACAGAAGAGCTACCTGCGAACTGAGCATCAGCATGCATTCTGCCCATGGTATCTGTCATGCCGTAAGACGCAGGGCCTGCTGCCACGTTATCTGGGTGCAATGTTCTACCTGTACCACCGCCTGAAGCAACTGAGAAGTAAGGTAAACCTTGGCGAGTACGTTCTGCTTTGTAGATACCTGCAACAGGGTGTTGGAAGCGCGTTGGGTTAGTTGAGTTACCCGTAATACTCACATCCACTTCTTCTCTGTGCATGATTGCCACGCCTTCGCGTACATCATCAGCGCCGTAACACAAAATCTCTCCGCGAGGGCCTTGTGAGAAGCGGCGGCGTTCTGTTTCAACAAGCTCACCTGTTTGGTAATCGTATTGAGTGCGAACATAGGTAAAACCATTGATGCGAGAAATTAAGTAAGCCGCATCTTTACCTAGGCCATTGAGTATTACCTTCAATGGGTTGTGACGTGATTTGTTGACGTTGAGTGCGATTTTAATCGCACCTTCTGCAGCAGCAAAAGATTCATGGCCCGCAAGGAAAGCAAAGCAGTGACTTTCTTCATTTAGAAGACGTGCAGCCAATGCACCGTGGCCAATACCGACCTGGCGTTGCTCAGCAACACTGCCGGGTTTGGTGAATGCTTGAAGGCCTTCACCAATGATATTCGCTGCTTGTTCTGCGCTGGTGGCTTTGCGAAATAGCGCCAGTGCTGAGCCAAGGATATAGGCATCGGCAGCGCTTTCGAAAGCAATAGGTTGGGTATCCATCACTAGCGCTTTTGGGTCGACATTGTGTGATAGACAGTATTGGTTCGCTTGCTCTAAAGAGTCGAAGTTCATTTCTGCCAATACGCGAGTTACTGATTCATTAAATTGAGTGTTCATCATATCTTTCCTCTAAATTGGCAAAATTACTGTTGGCGTGGGTTAATGGTGGTAACGGCTTCATCGAAGCGACCATAAGTCCCCGCCGCAAGGTCAGCTGCTTCATTAGCTGGCATGCCTTGGTTAATCGCCTTCATCATTTTGCCGAGGTTGAGATATTCGTAGCCAATCACTTCGCTGTGATCATCAAGTGCAAGCTTGGTCACGTAACCCTCTGCAAGCTCTAGGTAACGTACGCCTTTGGCTGAGGTTGAGTAGCTAGTACCTACTTGGCTGCGTTGTGTTTGACCTAGATCTTCTAATGCAGAGCCAATTTCTAGGCCGCCTTCTGAGAATGCAGATTGAGTTCGACCATAAACAAATTGCAGAAAGATCTCACGCATCGCTACGTTGATCGCATCACACACCAAGTCAGTATTCAGAGCTTCAAGAATGGTTCTTCCTGTGAGGATTTCGGCTGCCATCGCGGCTGATTGAGTCATGCCTGAACAACCAATCGTTTCGATTAGCGCTTCTTCGATGATGCCGTTTTTTACGTTCAGCGTTAGTTTTGCTGCACCTTGTTGTGGTGCACAAGTGCCTACGCCATGGCTTAAACCAGAAATAGCGATGACATCTTTTGGACTAACCATAGCGCCTTCAACTGGAATTGGCGCTGAAGTGTGAAGATCCCCCCTTTGAATAGGGCACATTGATTGAATTTCTGAAGAGTAGTGCATAATGTTTTCTCACTGATAGAGCCATTTAAGACCTAGGGCGTTGAGAAAACAGGACGTGTTGGAAGAGGTGCGGCTAATTCACTACAGATCTTGAGTATCGATCATCCAAAGGTGTCATGAAGCTCGGTCTTAATAGACTAAGTCCATTCCAAAATGGAGGAATAGCGATACATCCAACAGTATTACCTGTTTTCGATTCTGTAGGAGTCATTAGCACGGTTCAAAAGAACGGGCGGTTGAAGCAAAAGCTTAGGTGGAACCCCATCACCTGATGGCTATAGATTAGATCTTAATCACACTTTTGTGCAAGCGAATGTTTAGAGCGATTTCGACTATAAACAGAGTTCATTATATTTCGATAAGTATAAAAAAACGCCAATAACGAGCTCTGATTAGAGACATTATTGACGTTTTTTAGAAAACTTCAGCTAATTAAGCGGCATCTTCTTCTGCGTCTTCAACAGCTTCAAGCTTCTTTTCTTTTTTCGGAGCTGGTTTACGCTTAGCACCTAATGCGTAAAGAACTTCTTCTTTGTTCTTCGCTAGGTACATTGCAAGCTCTTCTTGCTTGCCTTCATCTTCAACTAAATCGCTTTTGCTTAATAGTTCAATAAGCTCATCAGCCATATCCAGCATTTTGTCGTATGCGTCAGCTTCGGCTTTAGAGGTAAAAGTCATTTTCTCTTCTCCGTTGCGTTCGACCACGTACTTGACGATAACAGCCATGGTTAATCCTCTAAGTTTGATAAATTTTACTGGCTTTTTATACAGTTTCTGATGTTAAAAGTCCAGTTGGAGCCCTAACAATGCGGCCTCAATCTTGATGTGTAGCCCAGTCTTCACAATAACTCATGAAAGATTTCAGTAGCGGGCTTTGATATTTGTCTTTATGGACCAGCATCCAGAATCGACGTTTCATGTCGAGTGGGACATCGAGTGCTTTCACTCGGCCTGAGTCAATTGCTCGTTGCGCAGCCAGCCGTGATAAACACGCGAATCCAAGATTGGCAGAAACAGAATTGATGATCGCCTCAGTCGTGTTGAGCTCAAAGGATTCATACCAATGTTCGATACGTGGTGCGACGGCACGCAGGAAAAACTCGCGAGTGCCTGAACCAGACTCACGTAAAATCCAATGACTATCTTCTAAATCGCTTAAAATCACTTTTTCTTTTGAATTGAGAGGGTGTTGATTACTAACAATAATACACATTTCATCGCTACTGAACTGGCTAGAGATTAACTCTGGATGGAGTGTTTTTCCTTCAATTAACGCGATATCCAGTTCATAATCCACCAACTTTTGGCAGATCAGCGCACTGTTTGAAATGAATAAGCTCTGATCTTGATGCTGAGTTAGCTCGCGAAAGCCAGACAGAATAAACGGTGCGACCTGATTACCAATCGTGTCACTCGCGCCAACCTTTAAATTGCCACTTAATGGTTGGTCATCTCGGAATAAAACATCGATGCCTGCGGCTCTGTGAAGAATCTCGTCAGCCAAAGGAAGTAGCTTTTGTCCTTCTTGATTGAGAATTAATCGATTGTTGACCCGGTCAAATAGAGAGTGACCTAACTGTTTCTCCATTTCGCCTAGCGCCATGCTGACCGCGGCTTTAGACAGAAATAGCGCTTCTGATGCGGCGGTAAGCGTCGAATGCTGGGTAATAGTGACAAACACTTTGAGTTGTTTGATTGAAATATTAGCCATCAGGTTCCTGGTTTTACGCTGCTGGTGGAAAGGTGTCGTTCAGTATTAATGAACACTTGTTATATATAATTGGATATTGTTTAACGAAGCGCAAGCGTATTATGGCTTCAACAAGCTGATGAGTTCACAAGTTTAGTGAATTAAGTTTAAGAGAGGCTGACATGATTCAACGTATTAAATATAGATTGACAGGAGCTCCAACACCCATGGCAGGGTTAGCACTCGCAATTGCAAGTTTAGGCTGGTGTTGGGATGGTGTTTTAGTCGCACAAGGTATTTTGCACACACCGGGTTTGGTGCAGTGGGTCAGTGCTGGTATTGCGGCTGTATTGCTTCTTGTTTTAGCTGTGAAATTTTTGATTCACGGCCACTTATTACGTGAAGACCTTGCTCACCCTGTTGTCGGCAGTGTTGTACCCACATTCGCAATGGGTTGTATGGTGGTGTCTGCTTCGTTGGCTCCGATCTCTCAATTCTTACAAGAAGCTGTGTGGCTCGCTTCGGTAGCGTTACATGCCGTGTTCTTGGTGAGCTTCTTATACCACAGAGCTAAAAACTTTGAGATTCACCACATGGTGCCAAGCTGGTTTGTGCCACCAATCGGTATTATCGTGGCAGACGTTTCTTTTTCAGGTAACCCGATCTTAGAGCCCGTTGCTCACGCGACTTTAGTCTTTGGCTTATTGGTTTATGCGGTAATGCTACCTCTCATGATTTACCGTTTGATCTTCTCTCATGAAGTGCCTGACGCAGCAAAACCAACCATTGCGATTATGGCGGCACCAGCAAGTCTATCTTTAGCTGGCTACCTAACGGTGACGGCAAATCCTTCGCCAGTGATCATTGGGTTACTCTTTGGTATTGCAGTGTTGATGACGTTTATTATCTACATCGCGTTTTTCAAACTACTTCGTCTGCCATTCAGCCCGGGCTATGCGGCGTTTACATTCCCAATCGTGATTGGTGCAACGGCGTTATTCAAATTGGCGGCTTGGATGCAAACTGTTGGTGTGGAAACTCACTATGTGGATCAAGTCTTCAACCTAGCGTATCTAGAATTGATTGTGGCAACGTTTGTAGTGGGTTATGTGGCGGTTCGTTATTACATGAATTACAAACCTCACCGTGTTCTAAGTGCGGTAGGCAGTAGATTGTAAGAAGCAATAGTTCAAAAGATAAACGGACCTTAAGTTTTCAGTATTTCATAAGCTTATATTCCTAATCCAAACTCGGTACTTATGCTAATCTGGCTTTATATTGTGGCAAGATTAGCGTGAGTGCACTTTGTTTACTGTTTACCATTCCAATAAAGTCGATACTTTAAAAATCCTTCTCGTTCACTTAATCAAAAGTGATCCTTTAGCCAACCCTTTCGAAAAAGAGCAGATCTTGGTTCAGAGCCCAGGTATGTCTCAATGGCTTAAGATGGAACTCGCCAAAGAGTTTGGTGTAGCAGCAAATATAGACTTTCCTCTTCCTGCAACCTTCATTTGGGATATGTTTACCCAAGTGCTTCCTGATGTACCTAAACGCAGTGCTTTTAACAAAGAAGCGATGACGTGGAAGTTGATGAGTTTGCTACCCGCTAAGCTTGACCACCCTGATTTCTTACCCCTGCAACGCTATCTTGAAAACGACGAGGATGATTCGAAGCTGTATCAATTGGCAGAGAAAATTGCCGATATCTTCGATGGTTACTTGGTGTATCGACCAGAGTGGATGGCGATGTGGGAAGCGGGAGAGCCCGTTGCTGAATTGGTCGATGATGAAGGGCAGCAAGAGCACCCTTGGCAACCGATTTTGTGGCAAGCACTCTATGAGCAAACTCTGTCTCAAGGCCAATCAAAATACCACCGTGGTAACTTGTATCACGACTTCATTGAAGCGCTAGCCAATCAACAAGGTCAACTGCAACATCTGCCGAAACGTTTATTTGTGTTTGGTATTTCTTCGTTGCCTCCTCGTTACATGGATGCGTTGAAAGCTTTGGGTGAGCAGATTGATGTGCACTTGATGTTCACCAACCCTTGCCAACATTACTGGGGCGATATTCGAGACCGTAAATATTTGGCAAGAGTTGAAGCCCAGCGTCGTAAGCAGTTTGCGTTGGTTGATGGTTTACCTCAACTAGAAGGCGAAGTATCACCATTGAAAGATGGCATTGAAGCCAACGTTGAAGACGAACTGCATACCAGCCAAGCGGTCGGTAATAGCTTACTCGCATCTATGGGGAAACTAGGCAGAGATAACCTGTTCTTGCTATCTCAATCAGACAGCGAAGAACATGAGTTCTTTATTGATGTTGAGAGAGATAACCTATTGCATCAACTGCAAGCCGATATTCTCCAGTTAGAAGAACATCAAGACGACCACATATTAGATTCCAGTAACCATAAACAGGTTGTTGAACTTGGCGATCGCTCTCTGACCGTACATGCGTGTCACAGCCCAATGCGTGAGGTTGAAGTCCTTCATGATCAGCTGTTGGCGATGTTTGATGCTGACCCGACTCTGAAACCACGCGATATCATCGTGATGGTGTCTGACATTAATGCTTATAGTCCAGCAATTCAGGCGGTATTTGGTAATGCTCCGGGTGAGCGCTATATCCCATATTCAATCTCAGATAGAACCGCCGACCAAGAGAGCCCAATATTGACTGCCTTCATGCAGTTGGTCGCGCTACCGAACACGCGTTGTCTAGCCTCTGAACTTCTAGAGCTACTAGAAATCCCAGCGATGATGGCACGCTTTGGTATTGATGAATTTCAATTTGAGCAAGCCAAGCAGTGGGTTGAAGAGGCGGGCATTCGTTGGGGTGTCGATGCTTCAACGGCGACAGAGTTTGATCTACCTGCGACCGAGCAAAACACTTGGCTATTTGGCATTCAGCGCATGTTATTAGGATATGCGATGTCGGTCTCTGCGGGCTTGTTTGAAACTGAACACTCTCCGATTGCCGCTTATAACGAAGTTCAGGGTATTAACGCCGAACTTGCGGGTAAGTTAGCGCACTTTATTGACCGTATCGCTCATTACCGCCAACGACTAACTGAAACCCAATCAATCGATATGTGGCGTGAAACCTTGCTGCAAATGATTGATGACTTCTTTGCGGTTGAACTAGAAGGCGAGGTAGTACTTAAGTCGATTCGTGATGCACTTTCACAACTGAATGAACAGCTTGATGACGCCTTGTATGAGCAAGAGTTGTCGCCAAGCATTATCTACCAGTACCTCAATAATAAGTTATCTGGTGCGCGTATTAGTCAGCGTTTCTTAGCGGGGCAAGTTAACTTTTGTACCCTGATGCCGATGCGTTCTATTCCGTTCAAAACCGTTTGTCTATTAGGTATGAATGACGGGGTTTACCCTCGCTCAATGCCACCAGAAGGTTTTGATTTGATGAGCAGCCAAACTCGCTCGCCGAATGGCGTAGGCAAAAAGAGTCTAGCTCGTCCAGGAGACCGTTCTCGTCGTGATGATGACCGCTACCTATTTTTAGAGGCGATGTTGTCGGCGCAAGAGTGCTTGTACATCAGTTATGTCGGCCGTTCAATTCAAGATAATACCGAGCGAGTGCCGTCGGTATTGGTTTCAGAGTTAATTGAGTACTGCCAACAGAACTACTGCTTAAGTGAAGACCAATCACTACCAAGTAATGATTCTGGGCTCAACCTGACTCAAGCGATCAGTTTTGAACACACCATGACACCGTTCAGCCCAGCTGCCTTTACTCAAGGTGATGCAAGCCATGTGCTGAGTTATGCCAAAGAGTGGCTTCCTGCGGCTAACCGTTCCGGTGAACGCAGTGGTGAATTTAATCGTGCATTGGACGACTATTTGTTGGGTGCGACGTACCCGTTAGAACTCGATTTGGTTGAGTTACAGCGTTTTTGGCGTTTGCCAGTGCAGTACTTCTTTAATCGCCGTCTAAAAGTGGTGTTTGAGCCGCCGCTTCCGGTAATGGAAGACGATGAGCCATTTGTACTTAATGGTTTAGAGAGTTTCCAGCTTAAGGATGCTTTGCTGCAAGTGCTGCTAGACCACCCTGAAGGCGCAGACGAAGCGGTTCGATTGTTTGTCTCTGAGCAAAAAGCCCAAGGTCGATTACCTGTTGGTGCTTTCGGGGATATCGAATTTGAAACCAACCGTGTTCAAGCGGAAGACTTGGCTAAAGAGATTCGATTTGTGAGCGGATCACCGCAACAAGATCTCGAAGTGAATATCGAATTTGATGTGTTAGGCGAAGGTAAACCTGTTCGCTTGATGGGTTGGTTAACTCAAAACTATCAATCAGGTCTAGTGCGTTTCCGTAGCGGTAAAATACGCTCTCAAGATTACTTAGCAGCATGGATTGATCATCTATGTTGCGCAGTGATGGGACACGGAAAAACGACCCATATTATTGGCTACGACAGAAAAGAGGGCGTTGTTCACCAAACGCTACAACCTATCGGCGACGCGCAACAGGCGAAGAGCTTGTTGGCTGAGTTAGTACGACTGTTTTATCAAGGTATGACAGCACCGCTACCTTACTTCCCGAAAACCGCATTGGCTGGCGTAGAGGCTGGCTTTAGCCGTGGTAAGTGGGTCGATGACGAAGAAAAGTCGCTCAAGAAAATGGCCGATACCTTTAATGACAGCTTCGCCTTTACGGGTGAGGGGAGAGATACTTACATCTCACGTATTTGGTCTAAATGGGACGATGAGTTGGCTGCTGAGTCACGGATGTATTCAACGCTTGTGTTACAGGCGGCAAGGTTGGCAGCTGCCGATCTGGAAGATCAGGAGTAGGTGGCCGTGATCGACAAGATCAATAGCGGGTGCGCTGAATTAATGAAAGACGAAAGAGAGTCGTTGGTAAGCATTTGGGATGCCTGCTTTCAAAGTGAAGGGAATCAAGGCAAAGGGAAGCAAGGTACAGGAAATAAAGTGGCCGCCAGTAAATCATTATTAGTGTAGGGCGTTCGCTGTACGGCCACAGGTCAGAGGGACCATTATTCTGTGGTTCAAAGTAACGCCGTAAAGTACAAAACTCGTACGCGCTCCTGAACTCGTGGGCGCATAGTAGCGAGGCGATCTGAATTGATCCGTGAGAGAGATCGCACTAACTATTAACAAATCAGCGTAGGACGTAAATTGAATGACGTTTTCCACGCTAGGTCACATTTGTAACAACACATTTATCAGAAGGCAGTAAGGCATGACGACCACAAGCAGTGTTCAGGTAATCGCTCCACAGACACTCGATACCATGACGTTTCCACTTCATGGCGCGCGTTTAATTGAAGCGTCAGCGGGTACGGGTAAAACATTTACCATCGCTGGCTTGTACTTGCGCCTACTGCTCGGGCACGGCACGGCCGCTCCACAAGGTGATCTGACTGAAGCCACTCGACACCATGAGCCGCTAACCGTAGACCAAATCTTGGTTGTGACCTTTACTGAAGCGGCAACGGCAGAGCTACGAGATCGTATCCGTGCTCGAATCCATGATGCACGTATCGCGTTTGCACGTGGGCAAAGTGACGACCCAGTGATTGCGCCTTTGTTACAAGCCATCGAAGATCATGCTGGTGCTGCGAAAACCTTACTCAATGCCGAAAGACAAATGGATGAGGCGGCGGTATACACCATTCACGGCTTCTGTCAGCGTATGCTGACTCAAAATGCCTTTGAGTCTGGAAGCCGTTTTGATAATGAATTTGTGACCGATGAAAGTCACCTGAAAGCGCAAGTGGTAGCTGACTATTGGCGTAAACAGTTCTACCCGCTGCCAATTCAACTGGCGGGTGAAGTGCGAAATATTTGGGGCTCTCCCGCTTCGTTATTGGCTGACGTAAATCGCTACCTGACGGGTTCTCCACTAAAGCTAACTGTGGAAGCAATGTCGGGTGACTTGCAAACTCTGCACAATCAAAACCTAGATAAAGTGAAGCAACTTAAGGCGTTGTGGTGTGAATCTGAAGCGGACTTTTTGGCTTTGATTTCAGGTTCAGATGTGAACAAGCGCAGCTACACTAAGAAGTCTTTGCCTACTTGGTTAGAAGCGGTAACAGCATGGGCGCAGAGCGACACCAATGATTACCAGTTCCCAGATAAATTGGAGAAGTTCTCACAAGCCACTCTAATTGAAAAAACACCGAAAGGCACGGCACCTCAGCACGCCGTTTTCGAAGCGATTGAGGACTTCTTAAGTTCTCCTGCAGACCTGAAAGCTCCCTTGTTGGCACATGCTATTACTCATTGTCGAACCATGTTAGCCAAAGCTAAACAACAAAAGCAGTGGTTATCGTTTGATGATTTGCTGACTCAGTTATCCGCGTCAATTGATGTGGATGAGCAATCCTTGCTGGTGGAGAGAATTCGAACCTTATACCCAGTGGCGATGATCGATGAATTCCAAGATACCGATCCGCTGCAATACAGTATTTTTAGCCGAATCTATTTAGAAAATCCGCAATGTGGCCTGTTTATGATCGGCGACCCGAAGCAGGCTATCTATGGCTTCCGTGGCGCGGATATCTTTACCTACATTAAAGCAAGAAACCAAGTTAGTGCTCACTATACGTTAGGCACTAACTGGCGTTCGAGTGCTGATATGGTCAGCGCGGTAAACCAAGTGTTTATGAATTCGGATAGCCCGTTTATCTACGACCAAGACATTCCATTTTTGCCTGTTGCTGCGAGTCCATCAGCCGACAAACGCCAATGGGTGATGAATGGTGAAACTCAGCACGCGCTCACCTTTTGGCTACAAGAAGCGGAAGATAAGCCACTACCAAAAGGCGAATATCACAAGGCCATGGCCGAGGCGACCGCGAGTCAAATTCAAACCATTCTGACCGCTTCTCAAAACGAGCAGGCTTATTTTGATAACGGTAAAAAACAACATGCCGTGAATGCAGGTGATATTGCTGTTTTGGTTCGAACCGGTAGTGAAGGTCGCCTAATTAAAAATGCGTTGTCGGAACAAGGCATTGCGAGCGTGTATTTGTCTAACCGAGATAGCGTGTTCACCAGCTTGGTCGCGCAAGATATTCAGCGCCTATTGCAGGCGGTGTTGACGCCTGAAAATGACCGTGCATTGCGCGCGAGTTTAGCGTCGGAATTGTTTGCTTTGGATGCCGCATCATTGGATGAACTCAACAACGATGAAGTGGTGTGGGAAAACGTCGTTAACGAATTCCGAGAATATCGTAAGTTGTGGCTACAGCGTGGCGTGTTGCCAATGTTACGCAGCGTGATCAGCAAACGACATCTCGCGGAACGCTTACTGGAAGAAGAAAGTGGTGAGCGCTTACTCACTGATTTGATGCACATTGGCGAACTGCTGCAACAAGCAAGGCAGGAGCTCGACAGCGACTATGGCTTACTGCGTTGGTTGGCAGAAGCGATATCAGACACACAAAATGGTTTAGGTGGCAGTGAAGACGACATTCAACGCCTTGAATCAGAAAGAAACTTGGTTCAAATCGTTACCATCCACAAATCGAAAGGCTTGGAATATGACCTCGTATTTTTGCCGTTTGTCGCGAGTTACCGTGAAGCGAGTGAGGGCAAGTTCTACGATCACGAATCAGATACCACAGTGCTCGATATTACCGGTAGCGATAGCGCATTGGCACAAGCCGATAAAGAGCGACTGGCGGAAGACCTACGCTTGATTTATGTAGCGCTGACTCGTGCCGTTTACGGTTGTTTCATTGGCATGGCGCCACTGCGTAAAGGGCGTTCAACCAAAGAACCGACGGGCGTGCATTTGAGTGCGATGGGCTACTTGGTTCAAAACGGACAAGAGCAAGGCATCGCTGAGTTGAATCAAGCTTTGTCAGCGATTGAGAGTAAGAATTCAAGCGTATTACTGTCTGAAACACCAACCGCTCACGAGCAAGTGTTTGTACAAACAGAGCAAGTGAGTGACGACTTACAGGCCAATGAACTTAAAGCTTCAATTGACCGAGCTTGGCGTATCACCAGTTATTCGGGGCTTGTAAAGCAAGGTAGTCACGGTGCGAGCCATGACGCGACTATTGAGGTGTCTGGCTTCGATATTGACTCGGCAGATGAACAAGACGAGTCGGAATTGATTGAACCTGAACGTTCTATATTCACGTTCCCTCGTGGCGCTCGCCCTGGTACTTTCTTGCACACCTTGTTTGAGGATGTTGAATTTACTGAGCCAGCAACCAGCGAACATAACACGCAAGTAATCACTCACTTATTAGAGTCGGAGCAATACGAACTAGAGTGGTTACCTGTGCTTCAACAACTGGTCGATACGGTGCTGAACACCGCGCTGGATGGTAAGAACTTAAAGCTAAGCGAGAAAGACTCAACGCAACGATTAGTCGAAATGGAGTTCTTGTTGCCGATCGAAGTGTTGGCCGCATCTGAGCTGAATCAAACCATTCAATATCATGATCCGTTATCGGCTAAAGCGGGCGATTTAGGTTTCCAAACCGTGCAAGGCATGCTGAAAGGCTTCATCGATTTGGTGTTCGAGCACCAAGGTAAATACTATGTGCTCGACTGGAAATCGAATCATTTAGGTGATGATGTTGCCGTCTACCATGGTGAGGCACTGAAATCGGCGATGGCTGACCACCGCTACGATCTGCAATATCAAATCTATGCGTTGGCATTGCACCGCTTCTTACGCAGCCGCGTTGCGGATTACAGCTATGATCAGCACTTTGGTGGGGTCTATTACTTGTTTTTAAGAGGAATGGACGGCCAATCTCAACAAGGTATTTTCTCGGCGAAACCTACATTAGCTTTGCTCGATGAAATGGATCAATTGATTGACGGTAAAGTGATAGACAGACGTTCAGCACAATTGAATGACAATGAAACTGGACAGATGGGGCTTCTATAATGACAACAACGACCACTAATACCACCATAGAAACAGCGAATTCTGTTAAGCCTGCTTCACTTATCCCTGAGCAGCTCATGGATGTATTGAAGTTCCTAGCGGACAAAGGTTCAATTCGTCAGCTGGATTATCAGTTTGCTCGTTTTATTGCTCAGCAAGCGACGAGTCATTCTCAAGAGATCGGCTTTCTCGCTGGGGTGGTGAGCCATGAATTAGGCAAGGGGCACATTTGTATGCAGCTTATACAGCAACATACGACAGGCCTTGGCCAAACGGCAGATCTCGCTCAGTTACTTGGGTTGTACAGTGAAACGGCACTGCAATTGAACCAAAAACTGTTGGGGATTGATTGGGCGACTGTTCTGCAATCATCTAACCTCGTTGGCACAACCAATGACTGCGTTAAGCCGCTGATGTTTGATGGACAGCGTGTCTACTTACAGCGTTATTGGAACTATGAAGTTGTGTTGGCTGAAACTCTAAACCGTTTAAGTAAGCCAGTAGAATTCAATATTGAGCAGAAAAAAGCACTGACTGAAACGCTCAATCAGCTTTTTGCACGCAGTTATCACTTCCTGTTTAATGCCTTAGCCAAGGCTGAAGCAAACCAACAAACCTCTCAGGTATTACGTCAGCAGTTAGTGTGTGACCATCTAGATATTGTCGACGAACAGGCTTTGGATTGGGGTTCTATCGATCAAGCGATTGTTCAAGCAAAACAAGTGACCGATTTAGATGTGCTGGATAGTCTAGTGCCGTTATCTGTCTGTTTGAATTGGCAAAAAGTAGCGGCAGCGGTGGCGTTAAGTCGACGTTTTGCGGTTATTTCTGGCGGACCGGGTACCGGTAAAACAACCACAGTAACCAAATTACTTTCGGCTATGGTCGAGCAATCGCTAAGCCAAGGTAAAACACCGACGATCAAGCTAGTGGCACCGACAGGTAAAGCGGCAGCACGTTTAACTGAGTCGATTGGTAAAGCGATTGAGCAGCTGCCATTAGCACCTGAAGTAAAGGCCAACATACCGACTGAATCCAGTACTTTACATAGGTTACTCGGCGCGATTCCTAATCGAGCTGAATTTAGACACAACCGACGCAATCCACTTCACCTTGATATCTTGGTGGTGGATGAAGCATCGATGGTCGACTTATCCATGATGTATAAGCTGGTGGATGCGCTTCCTGAGCATGCAAGGCTTATCTTGTTGGGCGATAAAGATCAACTCGCTTCTGTTGAGGCGGGTGCGGTGTTAGGTGATATCTGTTCATTCAATTCTGTCGGTTACAGCAGCGCGCAAGGTAACTTGATTGCGGAAATGACAGGCTTTGATGCGATAGCTAAACCAAGGCAGCTCAAAACAGGATCGGTTAACCCTCCTGCGATTGCAGATAGTTTGTGTATGCTGCAGAAGAGTTACCGTTTTGATGCACGTTCAGGTATCGGACAGTTGGCAAAGGCGATCAATAACGGCTCTGCGAATCAAGTAGATCAAGTGTTCAGCAAAGGGTTTGGTGATATTGAAAATCACCCTCTGTCGAGTGACAGCTATAATTTGATGTTACGTACTTTAGTCAATGAGTATGGTGCGTATCTGAACCGAATGAATGTGCCGCTAGAAGAATTAGAAACTCAAGAAGCGAGAGCCAAATCGGTGCTCGACTTGTTCAGTCAATGTCGATTGCTGTGTTCTATTCGTGAAGGTGACTTCGGTGTTAAAGGCCTCAACCAAAGAATCGAAAGGGCACTTGCCGCAAGACGTTTGGTGAATCCGCATAACGATGAATTGTGGTATCACGGGCGACCAGTAATGGTAACGCGCAATGATCATGGCTTGGGCTTATACAATGGTGATATTGGTATCTGTATGCTCGAAGCCGATTCAACGACTTTAGAGTCAAATAGTGCGAATTCCGCACCTCGACTGAAGGTGTATTTTGAGTTGCCTGATGGCAGTGTGAAAGCCGTACTACCAAGCCGAGTCCCCGATCATGAGACCGCTTATGCGATGACGATACACAAATCTCAAGGCAGTGAATTTGATCTGACCTTGATGATCTTACCGCCAGACTTCAGCCCTATTTTAACGCGAGAGCTTATCTATACGGGTATAACACGTGCTAAGAAACGACTGATGATGTTCAGTGATACTAATGTCTTGAAGCGTGGTATTAAGGTAAAAACAGAGCGAGTGAGTGGTTTAGGAAGTCGATTAACCAGCTAACAGTCAGTGGCTTTAGTGAAGGTGCAGCTGGAAGTAAAACTACGAAATAGCAGGGTAAACCGTATACACAAAGCAACCATCCGTGGTTGCTCTGAACGTTATCAGGAATCAGTACCCAAAAACGCTCGAGTAAACGATATATGGTTTATCTTGTATTTTGGTTGGCAATTCAAAATAAACTCTTTTAGATTTTCGCTCACAGGGAACACGCAGTGTACGTCTAACCCTTCTAAGAATTGGTTATCAGCCATATCCCAAAAACTTTGCAGCGAGTTACAAACAATGGTTCTCATATCAATGTTGCTCTTTTGCTGTTTATATTAACGAGCAGACTAATGACTACTAGCATGCTGATCGTTAACGGGTATAGCAATCCGTGCAGTGACCACCTAAATGTCATAGATTAAACATTCGGCGGCATTCCAATAAAAACGCTTGTCGATATTCATAAAGCGTGCAAATTCTATACAATTATAGCTGTGAATGAAAGTGCATATTTAATAAATCTCACATGAGAAACGATTGCATTTGCAATAGATTCCTTATTAAAGTGAGATTTTACTCCAAATTTAATTTACACATTTAACGCTAAGATCTTGGAATTTCTTTGATAGTTGTACAGACCTTGCTTTTCCATTGGTAATTCATCAACAGTAATCTCGTAAAAACCCTGTTCACGAAACCAATGAAGGCTGTGTGTGGTAAGAACAAAGATCTGGTCGATATCACGAGATTTGGACTGATGACGCATGTAATCCAGCAGTATCTGCCCACGGTTGCCATCTCGGTAGTCTGGGTGAATGGCCACACAGGCCATCTCTGCCATGTGATCTTCTGGATAAGCGTATAGCGCAGCGCAACCAATGATCAGACCGTCTTTTTCGATGATGGTAAAACGATGGACTTCTTGTTCTAACTGCTCTCTTGAGCGACGAACAAGAATGCCTTGTTCTTCAAGAGGACGAATGAGGTCAAAGATACCACCGATGTCATCAATCTGAGCTTGTCTGACTTGTTCGGCACTCGCCATGACCACTTGGGTTCCAATACCATCAAAAGAGAATAGCTCTTGGATCAATGCACCATCGACTTTGTAGCTGATCAAGTGACAACGAGGCACGCCTGCTCGGCAAGCGGAGATCGCTCCTTTCAAGAAGCGCAGTGTTCCGGTGCTCATGTCTTCGGCGGGGTTCTGGGATTCCGTTAAGCGTTCAAGAATTTGCTTGGCGTCTTTAGGGAAGAGTTCGGCGAGTACATTACCGCTTTCGTCTGTCACCCCTTGCTCAGAACAAAAGCCAATCAGTTTGTCGGCTTTCAAACGGATAGCAACTTGTGTCGCGACCTCTTCCGAAAGCAGGTTAAAGCTTTCGCCAGTGACTGAACTGGCAATCGGCCCAAGAAGGACGATGGAACCTTGGTCAAGGGTGCGATTGATCCCTTCGATGTCTATTCGACGAATGCGTCCGCTGTGGCAGTAATCTGTACCATCATCGACGCCTAAGGGTTGAGCGGTAATGAAGTTACCACTCATAACATTCAGTTGAGTTCCTGCCATTGGGGTGTTGTTCAAACTCATTGAAAGACGAGCGGTGATCGCAAGTTGCAGTTGTCCAGCCGCCTGCATTGCAACACCTAAAGAATATTCATCTGTGACTCTAATATTTTTATGGTAAGGCGTATGGCAGTCTTGCTTCTCTAACAGTTGGTTGATCTGTGGTCTTGCCCCATGAACGAGAACAATCTTAACCCCAAGACTATGAAGCAGGGCTATATCACTAATAATGTTGCCAAAGTTTCTATCGGCAACGGCTTCACCCCCCAACATAATCACCATGGTTTTACCACGGTGAGCATTTACATAAGGGGTCGATTGCCTAAAGCCTTTGACTAGCGCCGTACTTCTTAATTTCACAGAATAAGCCTTCCTTGTTTATTTATTCGATAATTTAGCATTTAAATTCAAATCTGAACAACAACTTTTTGGAAGGAAGCGCAAACTATTCTCATCTAGGCTTCGTTTTATAAACTGTCTCAGTGTACAATGCGTACAGCATCCTTATGAGTCGTAAACGAATGCAAAAAAATCCAGCAAGAAAGAGTAAGATTGATGAGATCGCAAAAGGTCTCTACAGTGGAGCAGAGCAGCGCAACAAACCTAAATTGAGACGTAAGCTCATTGAACGCAGTTTAATGGTTTTAGCTTTGGTGGGTTCGTTTGCCGTCGCTTCCTTGTTCGCCGATGTGTTTTATAGAGTGCAAGATGCGATAACACCTAATAGTCAAATATATGGAACTTGGGTCGAGCAAGATGTCGCTCGTTATGCTGCGGACGAGTTTGTGCTGAGTGAAAATGGTGTGTCAGTGCGAGGCTCTGTTGTGTCGACTCATTTTGATTTTGATGGCAAGTACTTCGAATATAAGGCAGGCAATAAAGCGTATCGCTTTCGCCTAACGAATTCTGATAAGACAGAAATGATGCTTGTATCGGATAATCACTATAATCCAGTCTTTCGCCTTAAAGGTTATATAGATAACTCAGTTCGATAGGTTATCTTATACCAATCGTAGTAAATAACTGGTCACCCTAGCTTGTTAAAAACCTCGATAACTTCGTTAGAATTTTTGATTGTAGAATAACTACTTATCGAAAAAATCTGCCTTGTTCTCAAGATTTTTTCCTACGCTATTTTTGAACACTTACTTACTGTGATTGGTATTATTGTAAACATTTACAATCTAAGATTGTGTTATCTGATCGTTTTTGTCATCCTCGATGCATAGAATATTTAGGATGACTCTTGTGATTAAAAAATGGCTTCCCCTTGTTGCTGCCTCTTTCTTATTTGGCTGTGCTCAACCCACTGATCTTGCCCAACAACACCTTGATGGTGAATTTCCCCGAACCTTAAATAAGGTCGATTTGGTTGAATCTAATAAACCAAGAGACTTCACCGCATTTGCAGAGCAAGCTGAGATGGTGGTTTCTAAATCCCCTTCGATGGCTAAAATCTATGAGCCGCTTTATCAGCAACTCAATGAATGGGCGGTGCTGAGTGGAGAGCCAAGCGAGCTAGCGAATTTTGGCGTTCAAACTGCTCAATTAGGTGGTGGTGATAAACAAGGTAATGTTTTATTCACGGGTTACTTTTCTCCTGTAATGGAACTGCGACATGAAGCAAACGGAGAATACCGATTCCCTGTTTATGGGCTTCCAGAGTGTGATAAAGAGTGTCCAACACGCGAAGAGATCTACAACGGTGCATTAGAAGGCCAAGGTCTTGAGTTAGGTTATTCAGCAAACCGTATCGACCCATTTATGATGGAAGTACAGGGCAGCGGCTTTGTGCATTTCGGAGATGATGACACGCTGCAGTATTTTGCATACGCGGGTAAGAACAATAAAGCTTACGTGAGTATTGGCCGTGTTTTGATCGAAAGAGGTTTAGTGCCACGCGAAAAAATGTCATTGAAAGCTATCAAAGAGTGGGTCTTGGCAAACGATCCTGAAGTGGTAAAAGAACTGCTTGAGCAAAACCCATCTTTCGTCTTCTTTAGCGCGAGAGATGATCTATCCGTAATGGGAAGTGCTGGCATTCCTTTATTACCGATGGCGGCGGTAGCGGGCGATCGCTCTATCTTACCAATGGGAACACCTATCCTGGCTGAGGTTCCGTTACTGAATGCTGATGGTACTTGGAGCGGCGCGCACCAACTAAGACTACTATTGGTTTTAGATACCGGTGGTGCGGTTAAGCAAAACCATTTGGACCTCTACCATGGTATGGGCCCACGAGCAGGAACTGAAGCGGGTCATTACAAGCATTTTGGTCGGGTGTGGAAGCTGGGTCTAGATGGCAGCGCAACCGAAGCGCCTTGGGCTTTGCCTCCTGAAAAGGTCGAGTAAACAACAATAAAATGGGGCATTGAAAGCGAATCGCTAATCCCCTAGACTTTTAATTCAAGAGTGCGTATAAAACGCACTCTTTTCTTTTTCTCAGAAATAAATTGGCGGCAACAATGCGTGAATTGACCACTCCAGCTTCAGAAAACTATGACCAACGATTTGGTGGCACTCGTCGCCTGTATGGCAATAGTGAAGTCGATATACTTAGAGCAGCACACGTGTGTGTGATCGGTATTGGCGGTGTCGGTTCATGGGCGGTTGAAGCGCTTGCTCGTACTGGTTTAGGTGAGCTGACATTGATCGATATGGATGATGTGTGCGTGACGAACATTAACCGTCAAATCCACGCAATGTCGGGCACGGTTGGTAAGAGTAAAATCGAAGTGATGGCAGAGCGCGTTAAGCTGATTAACCCTGAGTGTAAAGTGAACCTGATCGACGACTTTATTGGTCCTGATAATCAGGCTGAATACCTATCGAAAGAGTTCGACTTTGTGCTCGATGCGATTGATAGCATGAAAGCTAAGGCTTCGCTGTTGGCGTATTGCCGTAGCAACAAAATTAAAGTGATCACCACCGGTGGCGCGGGTGGACAAATCGATCCGACTCAAATCAAAGTGGCTGATCTGACTAAAACGATTCAAGATCCGTTAGCGAAGAAATTGAAAGACACATTGCGTCGTCATCATAATTTCCCTAAGAATCCAGCGCGTAAGTTTGGTATCGATTGTGTGTTCTCGACTGAGCAACTTAAGTACCCACAAGCTGACGGCAGTGTATGTGCTGCGAAAGCAACCGCAGAAGGTCCAAAGCGAATGGATTGTGCGACGGGTTTTGGTGCAGCAACGGTTGTCACGGCTACCTTTGGTTTTGTGGCGGTTTCACGTATCGTAGAAAAGATCGTTCAAAAGCACGCTAAGTAACGTCTTCTTCTCAATTAACAATCGACTGGATATTAAAATGACCACATTCCCAAGCTTTCCATTCGGCAAAGAAATTACCAGTGATGATATTGTCGCAAAAATGCAGACTTTCAGCGGCTGGGAAGATCGTTATCGCCAGGTGATTCAGTGGGGTAAGAAACTGCCTAGCATGCCTGATGAACTGAAAAGTGAACAGGTTGTCGTATCTGGTTGTGAAAGCCAAGTGTGGTTGGTTTCTCAAAATATCGACGGTGTTTGGCGCTTTTGTGCTGATTCTGATGCGCGTATCGTTCGCGGTCTGATTGCATTAGTGATGGCTGCGTATGATGGAAAAACATCAGAGCAGATTCAAGCGTTCGATATCGATGGATACTTTGAACAAATCGGTTTAATTACCCATCTAAGCCCATCTCGCGGCAATGGATTAAAAGCGATTGTTGCTCAAATCCAAGAGCTAAGTGCTTAACATTTCTTAGATACACAGAAACAAAAAGGGTTGACGCTAAACGCCAACCCTACATAATTTCGCTACTCGCTACTCGCTACTCGCTACTCGCTACTCGCTACTCGCTACTCGCTA
>NZ_JBGOOU010000032.1:0-67693 GCF_041439815.1 Vibrio sp. 1F279
ACCTTGGAACTTCAAACACTGACAAGTCGCCCCGTGGGTTCATGGGGCGGATACGTTAGTTTTTTACACAAAATGTATCTGCGTTCGGATGTGATTTCATCGTGTCTATAAACGAAACCAACTAGCAACCGAAAATGTACATTGAGTGCGTTTGAGTCACTCAAAATCTCAAATGCTGTATAGTTACCTTTTTCAACCAAGTAGCAGTAAGCTGCATAAACATTCAATGTTGCTTGTATATCTTTCTTGTTAATTAAGAGTTCAGCAGAAAACCTTAGATAGTTAGAGTATTCGACTGACAGTGCCGTTTTTAATAAAGACAACTCATTCAGTGTTTTGATATTCACACCCCCCCCCCTATAGATTCAAATTGACAGCTAGTAATCAGTCTAGTTGTCAGATTGATAACTATCAAAGTGAGAGAAATCAAAAATAAAAAATAAGCCCTTATATTTCAGCAATTATCAGCACTTTGACATATTTTAATTATTGGGATTAAGCAAATCTCATCAAGAAACAATAAGCCATTATGTGCTAAAGAGATCTCACCGGGGCGAGGTATCGAGCCACCACCGACCAATGCTGCCATCGAACTCGAATGGTGTGGGGAACGGAAAGGTCGTTGCTTCCAGTTGTATTGATTGATCTCTTGCTGCGTTAAAGAGGCCACCGAAGCGGTTTCCATCGCCTCGTCATCACTCATCTCAGGTAACAAATCGCGCAATCGAGACGCCAGCATGGTTTTTCCAGTTCCGGGCGGGCCGAGAAAAAGAAGGTTATGGTTGCCCGCTGCGGCGATCTCCAGTGCTCGCTTACCTTGTTGCTGGCCAATAATATCTTGTAGGTCACGATTATCAGACACATCGACATGATGATGCTCGGTTCGATATAAACCAAGCTGAGCCTGGCCACACATATCAGCGCAAACCTCCAACAAGGTTTGTGCAGATTTATGCGCTCCCTTGCCAACTAAGGCCGCCGGATCACCGTTATGGTGCGGAACCACCAAGCATCGCTCAACACTATCCGCCGCTAATGTTGCTGGTAGCACTCCTTTGACTGAACGCAGCTCTCCCGATAACGCCAACTCACCGATAAATTCATGTTGAACTATTTTTGATGTAGGAAGCTGATCTGACGCCACCAAAATCCCAAGCGCAATTGGCAGATCGAAACGTCCTCCCTCTTTGGGTAAATCTGCAGGTGCAAGGTTGACCGTGATTCTTTTCGATGGAAATTCAAAGCGAGAATTGATGATGGCACTCCTTACTCGATCTTTAGATTCCTTAACCGTCGTTTCAGGTAGACCCACCAGCGTAAAACCGGGCATTCCGTTGCTAATATGCACTTCCACAGTCACTTCTGGTGCCTCTACACCCACACTAGCTCGGCTATGAATTATTGCGAGTCCCATAACTTTCCTTTGTCTTTGATTTAAAAGTATTCACTCTGGATATTCATTGCTCACCAAAGCCATAAGGTTGTTATATAGCGTGGTGGAATGGTGTTTTAATGTGAAAAAAGAATGACATTTTCCTTGTCATGCAGCAGATTTGTGTGATAACACTAGAGATGTAGACATTTACTTAAGACAATAAACGAGAAAACTCGAACTTTATGACATTTAACGCTCGCATTTACGCACTGATTAACCTGATTATCGTAGTCATTATTGAGACTGCTCGGGGGCGAGTGGGAAAAAAGTAACCACGAATTAGAAAAAACCCCCGCACTGAAAAGTCCGGGGGTTTTTTCTAATTTAGACATTCGATTTTATATTTTGAAACATTTTCGGCTTTGCCGATTTACAGGAAGAATGGGAGCACAAGATGTGCAGAGACAATGGAAACAATTACCAAAACAAAGGTAATACGGAGGAATTACGATGAAAGGCGCAGAACTGGTCGTATCCGCACTCAAGCAACAAGGCATTGAGACCGTATTTGGTTACCCTGGCGGTGCCATCATGCCAATCTACGATGCACTCTATGACGGCGGGGTTGAACATATCCTATGTCGCCATGAGCAAGGCGCTGCAATGGCCGCTATCGGTATGGCTCGAGCAACGCAAGACGTCGCTGTTTGTATGGCAACCTCAGGCCCGGGTGCAACTAACCTAGTCACAGGTCTTGCTGATGCTTTTATGGATTCCATCCCACTCGTAGCGATCACAGGTCAAGTTGCTAGTTCCCACATTGGTACCGATGCATTCCAAGAAATGGATGTGATTGGTATGTCTCTGTCATGTACTAAACACAGCTACCTTGTTACCGATATTGAAGATCTTGCGCCGACATTGGCTGAAGCATTTATCGTTGCAAAAGCAGGGCGTCCCGGTCCGGTTATTGTCGATATCGCTAAAGATGTTCAACTAGCAGAGTCCCCTGTAAAAACTCTTCCTGAATTTACACCACCCGCAATTCCTGTAGTGACAACGGATGCTATTGAGCAAGCTCAGTACTTCTTGTCTCAAGCGACTCGTCCTGTTTTATACGTAGGTGGTGGCGTTCAACTGGCGAAAGCAACCGATGCTGTTCGTGAGTTTTTACGTCTAAACCCAATGCCTGCAGTAAGCACACTAAAAGGCTTAGGCACCATTGAACGTGACGACCCACACTACTTGGGTATGCTGGGTATGCACGGCACCAAAGCCGCTAACCTAGTGGTTCAAGAAAGTGACCTGTTGATTGTTGTTGGCGCTCGTTTTGATGACCGAGTAACCGGCAAGCTCGACACCTTTGCACCGCACGCTAAAGTTATCCATATTGATATCGATGCGGCAGAGTTCAGTAAACTACGTCTTGCCGATGCACCAATTCGTGGTGACATCAACAAGATCATGCCTCAACTGGAGCTAAGCCAAGACATCTCTTCTTGGGTTCATCACTCCGAAGGCCTTCGTAGCTCATTCAAATGGCGTTACGACCACCCTGGCGACCTTATCTTCGCACCTCTGTTGTTGAAACAACTGTCAGACATGATGCCTGCGAGTTCTATGGTTTCGACCGATGTTGGCCAACATCAGATGTGGGCAGCTCAACACATTCAGCCACGCGATCCACAAAACTTCATCACTTCAGCGGGCTTAGGCACTATGGGCTTTGGCCTACCTGCAGCCATGGGTGCATCGGTTGGTCGTCCTAATGACCAATCTATACTTATCTCTGGTGACGGCTCGTTCATGATGAACATTCAAGAGCTTGGTACGCTGAAGCGTCGCCAAATCCCAGTAAAAATGGTGCTGCTTAACAACTCGCGCTTAGGCATGGTTCGCCAATGGCAATCGCTGTTCTTTGATGGCCGACACAGTGAAACCATCTTGGATGACAACCCGGATTTCGTCATGCTAGCGAAAGCATTTGATATCCCGGGCAAAACCATCACGCGTAAAGAAGAAGTAGAACCAGCACTGAAAGAGATGCTAGAGAGCAAAACCGCTTACCTACTTCATGTTCTTATCGATGAAGAAGAGAACGTATGGCCACTAGTACCGCCAGGTGCTTCAAACAGTGAGATGTTGGAGAACACATAACATGAAAAGATACCTATTAGACATCAAAGCCGATGATAAGCCTGTACTACTAGAGCGTGTTCTTCGTGTTATCCGCCACCGTGGCTTTATTGTTAAGCAAGTAGCTGGCACTCAAAACCACGAAAGCAAAGTGGCGAGTGTTGAGATCATTGTCGACAGTGAGCGTCCGATCTCTTTCTTGGTAAACCAAATCGAAAAGCTGTGGGATGTGCGTACCGTTGACGTTATCTCGATAAGCCGTAATGAATTGCCAAACAACAACTTACAACAAAAGATAAACGCATAAGGAACCGCTAACATGACAGCTAAAACAGCAGACTATATTTGGTTTAACGGTGAAATGGTTCCTTGGGCAGAGGCAAACGTTCACGTCCTGACTCACGCAATGCACTACGGTACTTCGGTGTTTGAAGGTGTTCGTTGTTACAACACGCCAAAGGGTCCGGTTATCTTCCGTCACCCAGAGCATGCTAAGCGCCTAAAAGACTCAGCGAAAATCTACCGCTTCCCAATTCCTTACACAGAGGAAGAAATTATGGAAGCGACTCGCGAAACGCTACGCCAAAATAAGCTACAGTCTGCGTACATCCGCCCTCTAGGTTTCGTTGGTAACGTTGGTTTGGGTGTCTGCCCGCCAGAAAACACTGAGATGGATCTGATCATCGCTGCTTTCCCTTGGGGTTCTTACCTAGGCGAAGAAGCGCTAGAAAATGGCGTAGATGCGATGATATCAAGCTGGAATCGTGCAGCGCCAAATACCATCCCAACCGCAGCAAAAGCCGGTGGTAACTACCTATCTTCACTACTGGTTGGTGGTGAAGCTCGTCGTCATGGTTACGATGAAGGCATCGCACTGAGTGTTGATGGTTACCTTTCAGAGGGTGCAGGTGAGAACATCTTTGTGGTACGTAACGGCGTACTATCAACGCCACCAGCGACCAGCGCAATTCTGCCGGGTATCACTCGTGATTCGATCATGACACTAGCAAAAGACATGGGTTATGAGATCCGTGAGGAGAACATTGCTCGTGAAGCACTATACCTTGCCGATGAAGTATTCATGACAGGCACAGCTGCCGAAATCGTTCCGGTTCGCAGCGTAGACAAAATTACAGTAGGTGAAGGCAAACGCGGTCCTATCACTGAAAAAGTTCAAGCGGCTTACTTTGGTTTATTCAATGGCACGACTGAAGATAAGTGGGGCTGGTTAGATTATGTTTACCCAGCAGACCAAACTTCAGCAAACCAAACGCAAACAACTAAGTAAGCAACAGCCAAATATTTTATAAGGATTTAAGCAATGCCAATCTATCGTTCAGCAACGACTACCCACGGACGCAACATGGCTGGTGCGCGCGCTTTATGGCGTGCAACTGGCGTTAAAGATGATGATTTCGGTAAGCCAATCATCGCGGTTGTAAACTCTTTCACTCAATTTGTACCAGGCCATGTTCATCTTAAAGACATGGGTCAGCTGGTTGCGGGTGAAATCGAGAAAGCGGGCGGTATCGCTAAAGAATTCAACACCATCGCTGTGGATGATGGTATCGCAATGGGTCACGGCGGTATGCTGTACTCACTACCATCACGTGAGCTTATCGCAGACTCGGTAGAGTACATGGTCAATGCACACTGTGCAGATGCGATGGTGTGTATCTCTAACTGTGACAAAATCACTCCGGGAATGATGATGGCCGCAATGCGCCTTAACATCCCAGTGATCTTTGTATCAGGCGGCCCAATGGAAGCAGGTAAAACCAAGCTTTCAGATCAAATCATCAAGCTCGACCTTGTTGACGCGATGATTCAAGGCGCCGATCCAACCATTTCTGATGAGCAAAGTGAGCAAGTAGAGCGTTCAGCATGTCCAACCTGTGGTTCATGTTCAGGTATGTTCACTGCAAACTCAATGAACTGTCTAACAGAAGCACTTGGTCTATCTCAGCCTGGTAACGGTTCTATGCTGGCAACACACGCAGACCGTGAAGAGCTGTTCATCAATGCCGGTAAGCGTATCGTTGATCTAACCAAGCGTTACTACGAGCAAGACGACGAATCAGCACTGCCACGCAACATTGCAAACCGCGCTGCCTTTGATAATGCGATGGCACTTGATATCGCAATGGGTGGTTCTAGTAACACCGTTCTTCACCTTTTGGCAGCAGCTCAAGAAGGCGACATTGATTTCGATATGGATGATATCGATGCGATGTCTCGCCGTGTTCCACACCTATGTAAAGTGGCACCTTCAACTCCGAAATACCACATGGAAGACGTTCACCGCGCTGGTGGCGTAATGGCTATCCTTGGTGAACTTGACCGTGCAGGTCTACTAAACAACCAAACTCGCACGGTACTTGGTCTAAGCATGCAAGAGCAACTTGCACAGTACGACATCATGCAGACAGAAGACGAAGCCGTGCTTAAGTTCTTCCGTGCTGGTCCTGCGGGCATCCGTACAACTAAAGCTTTCTCACAAGATTGTCGTTGGGATCGTCTTGATGACGATCGCAAAGAAGGTTGTATCCGTACTAAAGAAAACGCATTCAGCCAAGAAGGTGGACTAGCGGTACTTTCAGGTAACATCGCGGTTGATGGTTGTATCGTTAAGACCGCGGGTGTTGATGAAGAAAACCTTAAATTCCAAGGCCCTGCAATCGTATTCGAAAGCCAAGATACGGCAGTAGACGGCATCTTAGCGGGTAAAGTAAAAGCCGGCGAAGTGGTTGTTATTCGTTACGAAGGTCCTAAAGGTGGTCCGGGCATGCAAGAGATGCTTTACCCAACGACTTACCTAAAATCGATGGGGCTAGGAAAGTCGTGTGCGCTTCTAACTGACGGACGTTTCTCTGGTGGTACATCAGGTCTATCTATCGGTCACGCTTCTCCAGAAGCAGCAAGTGGCGGTGTGATTGGTCTAGTGAACACTGGCGATATTATCACTATCGACATCCCTAGCCGCTCAATCACACTTGATGTGCCAGAAGCAGAGCTTGAAGCACGTCGAGTTAAACAGGATGCTCTAGGCTGGAAACCAGAAAACCGTCAGCGTGAAGTGTCTTTCGCACTGAAAGCTTATGCAAGCATGGCGACCAGTGCCGACAAAGGCGCTGTACGTGATAAGTCTAAACTTGAGGGCTAACTATGAGTGATGACACCTCCAGCCCCCAAAAACAAACTGGCGCAGATTATCTGCGTCAGATCCTGAGAGCGCCGGTTTACGAAGCAGCGATTGTGACACCTCTGCAAGATATGCCACGTTTAAGCGCTCGTATCGGTAATCAGGTTCAGCTCAAACGAGAAGACCGCCAGCCGGTACACTCGTTTAAGCTACGCGGTGCCTACAACATGGTTTCAAGCCTTTCTGAACAACAGAAAGCCGCAGGTGTGATTGCAGCATCAGCAGGAAACCACGCACAAGGTATGGCGCTATCTGGCTCTAAGCTAGGTATTCAAACCACAATCGTGATGCCAAAAACGACGCCAGATATCAAGGTCGATGCGGTACGCGGATTTGGTGGCAAAGTGGTTCTGCACGGCAGTAATTTCGATGAAGCAAAAGCGGAAGCTGAACGCCTATCGGCTGAACATGGCTTCACCTTTGTTCCTCCTTTCGATCACCCACTGGTGATTGCAGGGCAAGGCACTATGGGCATGGAGATGCTGCAGCAAAACGGTCACATGGATTATATCTTTGTGCCGGTTGGTGGTGGTGGCTTAGCCGCTGGTGTTGCAGTACTAATCAAACAACTGATGCCAGAGATTAAAGTGATTGCGGTAGAGCCTGAAGACTCGGCTTGCTTGAAAGCAGCACTGGATGCGGGTGAACCAGTGGTACTGGATCAGGTCAGCATGTTTGCTGATGGTGTTGCGGTTAAACGCATTGGTGAAGAAACCTTCCGTCTTTGCCAACAGTACATTGATGGTCATATTACAGTCTCTAGCGATGAAATCTGCTCTGCGGTAAAGGACATCTTTGAAGACACCCGTGCAATTGCTGAGCCTTCAGGAGCGCTTGCTCTGGCAGGCCTTAAGAAGTTTGCAGAACAAAACCAACTGCAAAATAAGCAACTAGCAACGGTATTGTCTGGTGCTAACACCAACTTCCACGGTCTGCGTTATGTCTCTGAGCGTTGTGAATTGGGTGAGAAGCGAGAAGGTCTACTTGCGGTGACTATTCCAGAACGACAAGGTGCGTTCCTAGAGTTCTGTAACATTATTGGTGGTCGAGCGGTGACTGAGTTTAACTACCGCCACAACGACGAAAGCCTGGCGAATATCTTCGTTGGTGTACGCCTACAAGGTGGACAAGAAGAACTCGAACACATCATCAATGACTTACGTGAGGGTGACTACGCGGTTGTCGACTTGTCTGATGACGAGATGGCAAAACTTCATATTCGTTACATGATTGGCGGCAAACCATCGAAACCATTGAAAGAGCGTCTGTACAGCTTTGAGTTCCCTGAATACCCAGGAGCATTGATTAAATTCCTTGATACCTTAGGGACTCACTGGAATATCAGCTTGTTCAACTATCGTAACCATGGTGCTGATTACGGTCGTGTGCTGTGTGGTTTTGAGCTTGGTGATGACGATTTGGCTCAGTTCTCTACGCACTTAGAAGAACTCGGCTACCAATGCAAAGATGAAACCGATAACCCTTCCTACAAGTTCTTCTTGTCATAAGAGTTAACGACCGAATCAAAAAGAGCGAGTATTTACTCGCTCTTTTTATGGGCGAGACTAAAACCTAACCCGAATGATCTTCAACGGATCACATCATTAGATCGCTTTGCGATGATCCAACCAATCTTGGTGAAGCTGTTCACTCGATCCTAAATACTTAACCATCCACTCGATCAACTTATGGTTGTCGTCTTTACGCCACACTAAGCAGCAATGACTCTGCGGGCTTGGCTCAGGTAATATTTTTTCTACCAGCAAACCTTGCTCAATAATAGGTGCGGCGATATGCCTTGGCATGTAACCCACCCCAACACCATTTTTAAGACACTCTATCGCACTGTACCAGTTAGGTAACAATAGACGCCTTTGATTCGAAAAGTGCCCTGTGTGTCGCTTAGGCAGTACACTAGAGGTATCATCCAAACATATTGCTGGGTATTGACTGACAAAGGCTTCATTAAGGTTTTGCTCTCGCACACACGGGTGACTTGGTGACATCACAAATGCCCAATCTAACCGCCCCATATCCTTAACTTCAAAGTCACCACCAACCGGAATCGCCGAGGTTGCACCAATCACGACATCCGCCCTGCCCTGTGCAATGGCTTCCCAAGAGCCGTTAAACACTTCCATGTTAATCTGCAGTTCAGCGAACTCAAAAGTTTGATAAAACTCTTCAATCATCGGCTTCATCTTGTCGAGCTTAACCACGTTATCAAGCGTTAAGCGCAAGGTTTTCTTCCAACCACGCGCAGCTCGGCGAGTCTGGGCACTGAGTTCTTCCATCTGTCTCAGCAGTTGACGAGCCTCTTCAATAAACAACTCACCTGCAGGTGTCAGCTCTACTTTTCTTGGTAACCGTCTGAAAAGTAGAACATCAAGCTCTTGCTCTACCTGCCTAACCCCATAGCTGATCGCTGAGGGCACTTTGTGCAATTGTTCTGCCGCCGCAGTAAAACTGCCTAAGCGAGCAACAGTATCGAGCATTTCTAAAGAGGATTTAGAGAACATAAGCCTTCAAATTTTTTGATTGATAACCACATATTTTAGCGTTTTATTTTATCAGGCCTGAAAAATAGAATGTCAGCACAAATAAACAGGGGCTTTCACTTCTGTATATCAAACAATTTTTTTGATGATAAAAACATCACTACCTTTAGCTTAATGGCATCTTATGAATATTTCTAAATTTCAATTGGTCTACCTTGCAGTACTTTCAATGCTTGGCTTTATTGCGACCGATATGTACCTTCCTGCATTTAAGGCAATGGAAGTTGATTTCGCAACCGGCCCAGAGCAGATTGCTCTGTCTCTAACTGTATTCCTTGGCGGTATGGCAATGGGTCAGCTTCTTTGGGGTCTGGCGAGTGACAAGTATGGTCACCGCAACACACTAGCGGTTGGTCTTGTTATCTTTACGGCAGCGTCATTCGGCTTGGCATTCAGCACCGAGGTATGGCACCTACTAACACTGCGCTTCATTCAAGCGATCGGTGTGTGTGCGCCTGCGGTAATCTGGCAAGCAATGGTTATCAAGCGTTACTCGCAAAGCAGTAGCCAGCAAATTTTTGCTACTATCATGCCTCTAGTAGCGCTATCTCCAGCACTAGCACCTCAACTGGGTGTGTTGCTAGCAAACAGCTTTGGCTGGCACAGTATCTTCATTACATTGACTTTGATGGGCGCACTACTAATTGCAACAACAATGGCTCAACCAAAAGAAGCGCCTGAAGTAAAGCAGACATCGATTAAGACAGACATCAAGATGTTGATAAAATCAAAGCCTTACATGGGTAATGTTTTAATGTTTGCTTCGGCATCTGCAGCGTTCTTCGCTTACCTAACGGGTATGCCAGAGATAATGGCTCAGCTAGGTTATGAAGCAAAAGACATCGGCTTGAGCTTTATCCCACAGACAATCGCGTTCATGGCGGGTGGTTATTTCGGTAAGCAAGCGGTGAAGAAATATGGTGATGGCGCTGTACTAAGAAATCTTATCGGTTTGTTCAGCGTTGCAGCGATGCTTATCTTCATTGCATCACAGTGGGAACTGACGTCAATCTGGCCTCTGCTTGCGCCTTTCTGTTTGATTGCCGTAGCAAACGGTGCACTTTACCCAATAGTAGTAAACCGTGCTCTATCAAGTGCTAAGCAAAGCCCAGCAACAGCTGCTGGCCTACAAAACAGCCTGCAAATCAGTATCAGTGGCCTATCAAGTGCATTGGTCGCGGCAATGGCTAGCCAAGCACTAAGCGCAACGGGTATCGCGGTTGTGATTTGTTTGGGTGCATTGTGGGTTGGCTATATTGTTTCAAACAAAGAGCTTTCTGAACACTTCGCGACACCAGACAACTCTCGAGTGGTCGCTGACGAGAAACAAGACTAGTTTCTAGGTTAAAGAAAACAAAAAAGAGCGAGATTAATCGCTCTTTTTTTATATCTAGATATCTAAGAAAAACCAATAGCAGTGCTATTAGCTCTATCGCAGTCATCTGATTTATAGTTGAGACTACTTTTTCTTAGTCGGACGCTGCCAGTTGGCAATCTTGCGCTCTTTCGCACGGCTGATAACTAGCTCATTTTCAGAAACATCGCGCGTTACTGTAGAGCCCGCACCGACAGTTGCGCCGTTGCCAATAGTAACAGGTGCGATTAATTGGCTGTCTGAGCCAACAAATACGTCATCGCCAATGATGGTCTTAAACTTGTTCGCGCCATCGTAGTTACAAGTGATAGCACCCGCACCCACATTTACACGTTGACCGATCTCAGCATCACCTAGGTAAGTAAGGTGATTCGCTTTAGAACCCTCACCAAGACGAGTGTTCTTCACTTCAACAAAGTTACCTACATGCGAATTGTTACGCATGTCAGCTCCTGGACGTAAGCGAGTGAAAGGACCAACCGTACAGTCTTCACCAATTGTCGCACCTTCGATTACGCTGTATGGGCGAACGATAGTGTTGTCATCAATCTCACAGTCTTTAAGTACACAACCAGTGCCGATAACCACGTTATCACCAATGCTTACGCTGCCTTCAATGATTACGTTGGTATCAATCTCAACATCCATACCACATTGAAGCTCACCACGTAGGTCAAAGCGGCTTGGGTCACGTAACATTACGCCTTGCTTTAATAACTTGTCTGCTTGTTCAGCTTGGTAAGCGCGCTCTAGACGAGCCAGTTGAGAGCGGTCGTTCACGCCTTCAACTTCAATTGGGCTTACTGGATGTACAGCCTCAACCGCACGCCCTTCATCGTGAGCCGCTGCAATAACGTCAGTCAGGTAGTATTCACCTTGTGCGTTATCGTTGCTTAAGCCAGACAACCAACGTTTCAGATCGCCACCAGTAGCAACCATAACGCCAGTATTAATCTCTTTGATAAGCTTCTGCTCATCGGTTGCATCTTTTTGCTCAACGATAGCGACAACCGGGCCATTGCGACGAATGATACGACCGTAGCCCATCGGGTTGTCTAACACGACCGTTAGTAGTGCGATACCACCGTTTGGTTGAGCGTCTAATAGGTTTTCAATGGTTTCAGGAGAGATCAGTGGAACATCACCGTATAGCACCAATACTTTTTCATCATCAGCGAAATGTGCAGATGCTTGATCTACAGCGTGACCAGTACCTAGCTGCTCAGCTTGCAGTGCCCAATTTACAGATTCTTCAGCTAGAGTAGCCTTCATCTGATCACCACCGTGGCCGTAAACCAGGTTGATATTTTGAGCGCCTAAACCATTACATGTATCGATAACATGCTTCACCATTGGCTTACCCGCAAGCGTGTGCAGAACCTTTGGTGTGTTTGAATACATGCGAGTGCCTTTGCCCGCCGCGAGAATCACTGCGCTAAACTTCATTGTAAACCTATCCAACAGTATTTTTATTAAGCCGATATTGTAACCGTTTTTGGCCAAAAAATTAAATCACAATAACCATTTAACCAGTAGTGATGCTTAAAAGATGCATTTTTCAGAACCTAAAAATGCAAAAAGGCGACCCTTAGGTCGCCTTTATCTCAGAGTCTATAATCTTAAAAAGATTAACGACGCTGCTTTGTCAGTTCGATAACTCGTAACTGAGCAATGGCTTTAGCCAGTTCACCGGCCGCTTGTGCGAAGTCTATGTCGCCATGCTGATTTTGGATATTCTCCACAGCCTTGCGTTTAGCTTCTTCCGCCTTTGCTGCGTCTAGCTCTTCACCACGGATAGCTGTATCAGCCAGTACAGTCGCTGTACCAGGCTGAACTTCTACCATACCACCAGAAACATAAATAATTTCTTCGTGGCCGTGCTGCTTAACAATACGCACCATACCAGGCTTGATAGCGGTCAGCAGTGGAGTGTGACCATGGAAAATACCAAGCTCACCCTCACTACCGGTCACCTGAAACGTCTCAACAAGACCAGAGAAAATTTGTTTCTCGGCACTTACAACGTCTAGGTGAAAGGTTATTGCTGCCATATCGCCTCCTAGTTAGCCTTATAGCTTCTTAGCATTCTCGATAGCTTCGTCAATTGCACCACAGTACATGAACGCTTGCTCTGGAATGTCATCGTATTCACCAGATAGAAGACCTTGGAAGCCACGTAGAGTCTCTTTAAGAGGTACGTAAACGCCTGGGTCACCTGTAAATACTTCCGCTACGTGGTAAGGCTGAGTTAGGAACTTCTCAATCTTACGAGCACGAGATACAACTTGCTTATCTTCTTCAGATAGCTCGTCCATACCTAGGATAGCAATGATATCTTTCAGCTCTTTATAGCGCTGAAGAGTAGACTGAACGCCACGAGCGATGTCGTAGTGTTCTTGTCCAACTACCAATGGATCCAGTTGACGTGAAGTAGAATCTAGCGGGTCGATCGCTGGGTATAGACCCATAGATGCGATGTTACGGTTAAGTACAACCGTTGCATCCAAGTGAGCGAACGTTGTTGCTGGAGACGGGTCAGTCAAGTCATCCGCAGGTACGTATACCGCCTGTACAGACGTGATAGAACCAGCTTTAGTTGACGTGATACGCTCTTGTAGAACACCCATTTCTTCAGCTAGTGTAGGTTGGTAACCTACCGCAGAAGGCATACGACCTAGAAGTGCTGATACTTCAGTACCTGCTAGTGTGTAACGGTAGATGTTATCAACGAACAGTAGAACGTCACGACCTTCGTCACGGAAACGCTCTGCCATTGTTAGACCAGTCAGTGCAACACGTAGACGGTTACCTGGTGGCTCGTTCATCTGGCCGTAAACCATCGCTACTTTTGATTCTTCAGGTTTTTCGATGTTTACAACACCTGCTTCCTGCATCTCAAAGTAGAAATCGTTACCTTCACGAGTACGCTCACCTACACCTGCAAATACAGATAGGCCTGAGTGTTGAAGTGCGATGTTGTTGATAAGTTCCATCATGTTAACGGTCTTACCTACACCAGCACCACCGAATAGACCGATTTTACCACCCTTAGCGAATGGACAAATCAAGTCGATTACTTTAACACCAGTTTCTAGAAGAGCTGTCTCGTTAGACTGCTCTTCGTAGCTTGGAGCTTCACGGTGAATGGCGTAATGCTCTTCAGCACCAATCTCGCCACACTCATCAATCGCGTCACCTAGGACATTCATGATACGACCCAATGTCTTAGTACCTACTGGTACTGAGATTGGAGCGCCAGTATTTTCAACTGTCAAACCACGACGTAAACCATCAGAGCTACCCATTACGATTGCGCGAACTACGCCACCGCCAAGTTGTTGCTGAACTTCAAGAACTAGACGCTCTTTCACTTCATTAACATTCAGAGCATCGTATACACGAGGTACTTCGCCCTGTGGGAACTCTACGTCGACTACCGCACCGATGATCTGTACGATCTTACCTGTAGCCATCGTTAATCCTCTAACTATTTAGTTTTACCTAAGCTTAAACCGCAGCTGCGCCTGAAACGATCTCAGAAAGTTCTTGTGTAATCGCCGATTGACGGGCTTTGTTATACACAAGTTCTAAGTCATCAATAATGTCACCAGCATTATCTGTTGCTGATTTCATTGCAATCATTCGAGCCGCTTGCTCACAAGCAAGGTTCTCGACCACACCTTGGTACACTTGAGATTCGACATAGCGAACCAATAGTGCATCTAGTAGTGGTTTTGGCTCGGGCTCATAAATGTAGTCCCAAGAATGACTGCGTTTCATTTCTTCGCTGTCTGATTTAGGCAAAGGAAGTAATTGATCGATCGTTGGTTCTTGAACCATAGTGTTTTCAAACCTGTTGAACACTACGAACAGGCGATCTAGTTCGCCTTCATCATATTTCTTCAGCATAACGCTCACAGAGCCAATCAAGTCTTCAAGGCTTGGACGATCGCCCAGACCAGAAACTTGAGCTGCTACTTTCGCGCCGCTGTTGTTGAAAAATGCTGTTGCTTTAGAGCCTACAATTGCAAGCTCAACATCAGCACCTTTCTCAGACCAATCTTTCATGTCGTTCATGGCTTTCTTGAACAAGTTAATGTTCAAACCACCACAAAGACCACGGTCTGTAGAAACGATGATGTAACCAACACGTTTGGCTTCACGTTCCTCAAGATAAGGATGCTTATACTCGAGGCTACCATTAGCCAAATGACCGATCACTTTACGCATTGTTTCTGCATATGGACGAGTAGCTTCCATTGCGTCTTGAGAACGACGCATTTTTGAAGCTGCTACCATTTCCATTGCTTTCGTAATCTTCTGTGTGCTTTTAACACTACCGATTTTATTACGTATCTCTTTTGCGCCGGCCATCGTTACTCTCCGTTAATGGTATGAGGTGGCCCTAAGACCACCTACCAATTACCAGGTCTGGGTTGCCTTGAAATCGTCAACAAGCTTCTTCAGCTCAGCTTCGATTTCTTTGTTGAAAGCACCCGTTGCGTCGATCTGTGTTACTAGATCAGCGTATTGACCACGAGCAAACGACAGTAAAGCAGCTTCAAAGTCTAGAACTTTAGAAAGTTCAACGTCTTGAAGGTATCCACGCTCTGCAGCGAAGATTACTAGAGCTTGGTCAAATACAGACATAGGAGCGTATTGCTTCTGCTTCATCAGTTCTGTAACTTTTTGACCGTGGTCTAGCTGCTTCTTAGTCGCTTCATCAAGATCCGAAGAGAACTGAGCAAATGCTGCAAGTTCACGGTATTGAGCTAGAGCAGTACGGATACCGCCAGATAGCTTCTTGATGATTTTAGTCTGCGCCGAACCACCTACACGAGAAACTGAGATACCTGGGTCAACAGCTGGACGTACGCCCGCGTTGAATAGCTCAGTTTGTAGGAAGATCTGACCATCAGTAATCGAGATTACGTTCGTTGGTACGAATGCAGATACGTCACCAGCTTGCGTTTCGATGATAGGAAGAGCTGTTAAAGAACCAGTCTTGCCTGTCACTTCGCCGTTAGTGAATTTTTCTACGTATGCTTCGCTTACACGAGCTGCACGCTCAAGTAGACGAGAGTGAAGGTAGAAAACATCACCTGGGAACGCTTCACGACCTGGTGGACGCTTAAGTAGTAGCGAGATTTGACGGTAAGCGACAGCTTGCTTAGATAGATCATCATAAACAATCAGTGCATCTTCACCGCGATCACGGAAGTATTCGCCCATCGCACAACCAGCATACGGTGCAAGGTATTGCAGCGCTGCAGATTCAGAAGCAGATGCAACAACAACAACAGTGTTTGCTAGTGCGCCGTGCTCTTCTAGTTTGCGAACTACGTTAGCAATAGTCGACGCTTTTTGGCCGATAGCTACGTAGATAGAGAAAATACCAGAATCTTTTTGGTTAATAATCGCATCGATCGCCATTGCTGTTTTACCAGTCTGACGGTCACCGATTACTAGTTCACGTTGACCACGACCGATAGGGATCATTGAGTCAACAGACTTGTAACCAGTTTGAACAGGTTGATCTACCGATTTACGGTCGATTACACCTGGTGCGATAATTTCTACAGGCGAAGTCAATTTAGCTTCGATTGGACCTTTACCATCAATTGGCTCACCTAGCGTGTTTACAACACGACCAAGCATTTCAGGACCTACTGGTACTTCTAGAATACGACCAGTACCTGTAACTTTCATGCCTTCCTGTAGGTCAGCATACGGGCCCATTACAACAGCACCAACCGAATCACGGTTCAAGTTTAGTGCTAGAGCGTAACGGCCACCCGGTAGTTCGATCATTTCACCTTGCATCACGTCCGCTAGGCCGTGGATGCTAAGGATGCCATCGCTTACAGAAACGATAGTACCTTCATTGCGAGCTTCACTAACAACGTCGAAAGATTCAATACGTTGTTTAATTAGATCGCTAATTTCAGTGGAATTAAGTTGCATGCTCCAATCCCCATTAAGACTGCAATGCATCGCTCAGGCGGTCTAAACGACTGCGCGCTGAGTTATCGATGACTAGGTCTCCGGCTCGAATAATAACTCCACTAAGTAGAGTCTCATCTATACTGCAATTCAGCTGAACTTTGCGCGCTAAGCGCTGTTCCAATTTGCTGCTGATTTCTGCACGTTGTTCTTCAGAAAGTTCTACCGCTGAAGTTACTTCAACGTCGATCTCTTTCTCATACTCTTTTTTGAGTATAAAGAACTCTTTACAAACATCAGGAAAAGCCATTAAGCGGCCATTCTCTGCCATCACTTTAATTAAGTTCTGACCGAATTCATCAAATTGTTCGCCACAAATTACAATGAATACTTCAGCTAATTTTTCAGCAGTCATAGAACCGCTTAATAAATTGTGAACATCATCATTTTGTGCCACTTCGGCAGCAAAAGTAAGCATTTGACCCCATTGGTCTAGCTCACCTTTATCTACCGCAAAGTCAAACGCTGCTTTAGCATAGGGGCGTGCGATTGTAGTCAAATCAGACATATACAGCCCCTTGCTTTAAAGTTTTGCAGTAATGTTGTTAAGAAGATCATCGTGTACATCTTTATCGATTGTACGTTCAAGGATTTTCTCAGCACCAGCTATAGCCAGAGTTGCGACTTGTTTGCGCAGGTCATCACGGGCACGTGTACGCTCTGCTTCAATTTCTGCTTCAGCTTGCGCTAAGATCTTCTGGCGTTCTGCCTGAGCCTCTTCGCGTGCTTCATCAATAATTTGAGCTTTACGTTTGTTTGCCTGATCAATAACCTCAGTTGCAGTGCGCTTTGCTTCTTTCATTTGCTCAGAAGCGTTGGCTTGTGCCAGGTTCAAGTCTTTAGCAGCGCGTTCAGCGGCTACCAGACCGTCAGCAATTTTTTTCTGACGTTCTTCAATTGCTTGCATGATTGGTGGCCATACATATTTCATGCAGAACCAAACAAACAGTGAAAAAGCAATTGCTTGACCTAGCAGAGTTGCGTTCATATTCACAACAGCTACCCCTCGTTAAGAATCAACTACAAAAATTTAATTAACTATTTAGAAGTTAATTAGCCTGCTAGTTGACCAACAAATGGGTTAGCAAACGTGAATAGTAGTGCGATTACGATACCGATCATTGGAACAGCATCCAATAGACCAGCGATGATGAACATCTTAACTTGTAGCATTGGAGCCATTTCAGGTTGACGCGCAGCGCCTTCTAGGAATTTACCACCAAGAATAGCAAAACCAATTGCAGTACCTACGGCACAAAGACCAACAATGATAGCAACAGCGATTGCTGAAAAACTTAGTACAGTTTCCATTTACGTTCTCCGATTAACATTAATAGTTAGAATAAAGCTTAAAAATTTTTTAGTGATCACTATCTTCATGAGCCATTGATAAGTAAACGATTGTCAACATCATGAAAACAAACGCTTGAATCAAAATAACCAAGATATGGAAGATAGCCCAAGGTAGTGCACCTACCCATTGTAAGTACCACGGTAGCATTGCCGCGATAAGAATAAACACCACCTCACCCGCAAACATATTACCAAATAAACGCATACCTAGAGATAGTGGCTTCGCTAATAACGAAATTACCTCAAGTACCAAGTTAAATGGAATCATGATTGGGTGATTAAATGGATGCAGTGCCAATTCTTTAGCAAATCCGCCTAGACCTTTCACTTTGATGCTGTAGTAGATCATCAGAGCAAAAACACCTAAAGCCATTGCCATTGTTATATTAACATCAGCTGTAGGAACCACTTTCAAGTAAGGGATACCTAGCCAATGCTCTGCAGGATATGGTAAGAAATCGATAGGCACTAAGTCCATCAAGTTCATAATGATAATCCAGCAGAATATAGTCAGTGCTAGTGGGGCAATCAGAGGGTTGCGGCCATGGAAAGTTTCTTTAACGTTGTCACCAACGAATTCCACTACCATTTCAACAAAACACTGAAGCTTACCAGGTACACCTACTGTTGCTTTCTTAGCGACTGAGCGAAAAACCCAAAGGAATAACATCCCTGTCAACACCGAAAAAAACAGACTGTCTATATGTACGTTCCAGAAACTTGTCTCCTCTACAAGACCAAACTTAGCTAAAGAAAGGTTTTGTAAATGGTGTTCAATGTATCCGGATGCTGTTGGCGCAGCCATAACTCATCCTATTTTTTATTGTTAATGAAAAGCACTGGCGCAAAGATATTAATACCTAGAACCAGTAAATAGGTCAGTTTGAGGGGAATTAATTCCACCTGCATATACATGTAGACGATAGAGAATAGTAGAACTGTGATTAAGATTTTGAGCGCTTCACCTGCATAGAACGACGCCGCAACTAACTTAGTTGCGCGAGCTCCACAAAATAGAAAAGCACACACACAAAAAACTACATTCGCGATGACAAAAATACCGCCACCGATTAATGCAGCAAAACCCCAATCAGGATTAACAGCTAAACCTAACCCTATCGCCACTAATATAACCGCGCTAAGCTCGATCAATAACATTTGCTTTGCAAGCACTCGTCCTGGTCTTGCTAACGCCGCTACCATGTATTCGTTCCTCTTTTAAGCCTACTTTGATACTCGCTTAAAAGCGTGCTGATAAATTGGCGAAAATTATACGTTCAGCCAAATTGATTGCAATAAGAATGCAGCAATCATTTACATTTTTGTATACAAACCGACAACTTTTGTACGAAATCACTTGTTCATTACATAATTGACCTAAATCAATTATCTCACTTAGTACTCTAATTTAGCAATAAGTTGATCTAATTTGTGAGGCTCATCAAGAGTAATTGTCACTTTTGACTTCCCACTAACAGAACGAGTAACTGAAACGTTTGCTTGCAATTTTTCCGTGAGTCTTCGTGAAAGTTCGATAGCTTCAGTGTCTTCTTGCTTCGATTCTGATTCAACGTCTGGCTTTAAGCACTTTTTAACAAGCTGCTCAGTTTGACGCACGGTCATTTTTTTGGTTGCCGCAGTGTTTGCTGCCTCAACCTGGGTATCGCCTTCGAGCGCAAGCAATGCTCTAGCATGCCCCATTTCCAGGTGTTTGTTGGAAACTAAACCTTTTACTTCATTTTCGAGCTGATTTAGACGTAATAAGTTACTAACCGTTGCTCTCGATTTACCGATCACTTCAGCAACTTGTTGATGTGTCAGCTCAAATTCGTTCTGCAAGCGCTCTAACGCTTGTGCTTCTTCGATAGCATTCAAGTCTTCACGCTGAATGTTCTCGATCAATGCCATCGCAATCGCGGCCTTGTCTTCGACTCTCTTAATTAGACATGGCACTTGCTTAAGGCCAGCTTGACGAGCAGCTCTCCAACGACGTTCGCCAGCAATAATCTCAAACTGGTCGTGCGCTAAGGGGCGTACAACGATTGGCTGAATAATACCTTGAGATTGGATTGATGCTGCCAGCTCTTCTAGCGCTTCCGGCGCAATATCCTTACGCGGTTGATATACACCTGGCTTTAAGCAACCAACAGCCAATTCGATAAGCTCACCATCAGCCGACAACGCCTGACTATAAGAAGCAACTTGCTGCTTTTCACGAGCTAATGAGCTAGTTGCAAGCAATGCATCTAGCCCCTTTCCTAAACCACGCTTAGACATTGAGCGAATTCCTTTGGTTGGACCTATACTGGGACTTCTTCACGACGTAACATTTCGCCAGCAAGAGCAAGATATGCCTTAGCTCCTGCAGAATATTTGTCGTAGTACATTGCTGGCTTGCCATGACTCGGCGCTTCTGCCAGACGCACATTTCTAGGGATCACAGTTCGATAGACTTTGCTACCGAAGTGCTTTTTGAGTTGATCAGATACTTCGTTCGATAAGCGGTTACGAGGGTCGTACATAGTACGCAGAAGACCTTCAATCTTCAGATTCTCATTTACCACCGCAGCGAGCTTGCTAATGGTATCCATCAACGCAGTCAAACCTTCCAGAGCAAAGTATTCACATTGCATAGGAACCAATACGGAATCGGCCGCAGCCATCGCATTAATTGTAAGAAGATTTAATGACGGTGGGCAATCGATAAAGATGAAATCATAGTTATTACGAATGGATGCCAACGCGTTCTTTAGGCGAACTTCACGAGCAAACACTTCCATCAATTTGATTTCTGCCGCTGTAACATCACCATTTGCGGCGATAAGGTCATAATTGCCAGATGTACTTCGGCAAACTACCTCATCAAATGGGGTGTCTTCAACTAGCAAATCGTAAGCAGTTGCTTCAACCTGATACTTGTCAACACCGCTCGCCATCGTGGCATTACCTTGAGGATCGAGGTCAACAACCAATATCTTGCGCTTTGTTGCCGCCATTGATGCTGCCAAGTTAATGCAAGTTGTTGTTTTTCCTACGCCACCCTTCTGGTTGGCAATTGCTACGATTTTACCCACTATGGCCTCGCTGATTATCCCTGACGCGATAAAGTAACTAGATGACGCTCTCCATCAAGCTCTGGCACTTGCAAAGCTTTAATGTCTGTCACTGAACACCATTCAGGTAACAGGTCGATTTCGTCTCTAGGATGTTGTCCCTTAAGAGCCAAAAATACACCGGATTGCTCTTTAGGTAAATGATGACACCACTCTACCATGTCTGTCATTGATGCAAATGCGCGACTGAGCACGGCATCAAACTTTTCTTCTGGTTGAAATTCTTCAACGCGACTTTGAATCGGCACCACGTTGTCGATACCCAGCTCATGAATCACTTGCTTGATAAAACGAATACGCTTACCCAAGCTGTCTAGCAAGTAAAACTCGCAGTCAGGATTCATGATTGAGAGCGGAATCCCAGGAAGACCAGGGCCTGTGCCAACGTCAATAAAGCGCTTGCCTTGTAAGTGAGTGCTAACAATGATGCTATCTAAGATATGTTTCACCATCATTTCTTGCGGATCACGAACTGACGTCAGATTGTATGCTTTGTTCCACTTGTTTAGTAACTCAACGTAGCCAACCAATTGGCTGCGTTGCTTTTCAGATACTTCAAGTTCAGTCTGGCCAATCAGGTGATCCAGTTTTTCGCGTAATGCGCTCATTATGCTTCCTCACCTTTTTTCAACAGGCCGTGTTTTTTCAAGTAAACCAACAGAATTGAAATTGCAGCAGGTGTGATACCTGAGATTCGCGATGCAATACCAATTGAGTCTGGTTTAGCGGTAGTTAGTTTAAGAACCACTTCGTTAGAAAGCCCTTTTACCTTACTGTAATCGATGTCAGCCGGCAGTTTGGTGTTTTCATGACGCAGTGATTTTTCAATTTCATCTTGTTGACGTTGGATATAGCCATCGTACTTCACTTGGATCTCAACTTGCTCTGAGGCTTGTTGATCTTCCAGTGCAGGACCAAAACGATCCAACGACGTTAGCTGTAAATAAGTCATTTCAGGGCGGCGAAGAAGATCTTCACCACTCGCTTCACGAGACATTGGTGTTTTCAGGATCTGGTTCAATTGATCAATATCTTCAGATTTTGGATTAATCCATGTTTCTTTAAGACGTTGACGCTCTTTCTCCATGTTTTCCATCTTCTCGTTGAATCGCGTCCAACGAGCATCGTCGACCAAGCCAAGTTCACGTGACTTTTCAGTCAAACGGATATCAGCGTTGTCTTCACGAAGCAACAAGCGGTACTCCGCGCGAGATGTAAACATTCGGTACGGTTCTTTAGTACCCATCGTCGACAAGTCATCAATAAGTACACCCATGTAAGCTTGATCGCGGCGTGGGCTCCAGCCCTCTTTGCCTTGCGTAAACAAACTCGCATTCAAACCGGCCATTAAGCCTTGTGCTGCAGCTTCTTCGTAGCCAGTGGTGCCATTGATTTGCCCCGCAAAGAACAACCCCTTAATAAACTTGGTCTCGTAAGTCAGTTTAAGATCGCGAGGGTCAAAGAAGTCGTACTCAATCGCGTAGCCAGGACGGACGATGTGTGCGTTCTCAAAACCTTTCATTGAGTGAACGATTTTTACCTGAACATCAAACGGTAAACTGGTTGAAATACCATTCGGGTATAACTCGTGCGTCGTTAGGCCTTCAGGCTCAATGAAAATTTGGTGACTGTTTTTATCAGCAAAGCGCATCACTTTGTCTTCAATCGACGGACAGTAACGAGGGCCAATACCTTCAATCACACCAGCGTACATCGGGCTGCGATCGAGGTTGGCACGAATAACGTCATGCGTATTTTCGTTAGTGTGCGTGATGTAACATGGAATCTGACGCGGCTGCTGAGCTCGGTTACCCATGAATGAGAAAACCGGAGTCGGATTATCGCCGTGTTGAACCTCAAGCTCAGAAAAATCAACGCTGCGTGCATCGATGCGAGGAGGTGTACCCGTTTTCAGGCGATCAACACGAAATGGAAGATCACGAAGACGGTCAGCGAGCGCGATCGATGGTGGATCACCCGCACGTCCACCCGATGAACTTTCCATACCAATATGAATCTTACCGCCTAGGAATGTGCCTACCGTTAAGACCACAGCATTAGCGCGGAATTTGAGGCCCATTTGCGTAACCACACCCACCACTTGATCTTGTTCAACGATCAAGTCATCAACCGACTGTTGGAACAGAGTTAGGTTTGGTGTGTTTTCAAGAACATTACGGACAAAGGCTTTGTAAAGTGCGCGGTCAGCTTGTGCACGAGTTGCACGTACCGCAGGGCCTTTTGATGCGTTTAATGTTCTGAACTGAATACCTGCATGATCAATAGCTTGCGCCATTAATCCACCCATAGCATCGACCTCTTTTACCAAGTGGCCCTTACCGATCCCGCCAATGGCTGGGTTACAAGACATCTGTCCCAACGTATCGATATTATGAGTTAGTAATAACGTACTTTGACCAGTACGTGCAGATGCGAGTGCGGCTTCCGTTCCTGCATGGCCACCACCAACAACGATGACGTCAAATTTTTCGTGATAAAGCATGAACCGACCTCAGGTACTCAAACGTTTCTAGATTGATAAAAAGGAGCGATATTCTACCTGTTTTCATAGCTTGAGAAAACGTTTTTGGAATTTTTCGAAAAAGCTGTTTTTAATTAATATAGATAAGATCTTTAGAGAGATCTTTTATTAGATCTATTATTAGGATCGAGGGTGTCTGTGGATAAGTAGAAAATGATCAACAAGATCATGGATCTTTTTTGGATCAAAGGGTGTGATCTAACTTTGATCATAATGAGGATTAGCTGGGATCAAAATGGCTACTTATACACAAGGGGGAATTACCTAGAAAGTTGTTATTTGGATAACTATAGGTTGATCACCGTATATGTATGATCTTATCCACAGAGAAAATTGAAAAAAAGGACATGTATTTCGATTTATTTTCAAAAAAGTTATTCACAATCACGATTTTCAGAGACAAAAAAAGCGGCATAAGCCGCTTTTTAGAAGATTGGGGTGTTAAAACTGGTCACTATGATCGTTAAACCATTCCTCTGCAGCATCTTCTGGGACCGGTGTTTCAAGAACATCGATGGTAAAACAACCAGAAATCGCTTGAGCACCGAGCTCTTTTAGTTGGCTGTGGACTGATTTACCTGCCAAACAGAAGGTATCGTAGCTCGAATCTCCAAGCGCCACTACAGCAAAGCGAACCTGGCTTAAATCTGGAGATTGCTGGGTCAATGCGTCGATAAACGGCTTAATATTATCTGGAAATTCACCGGCACCATGAGTTGAAGTGACCAACAACCAAAAGCCTTGTTGGGGGATATCATCGTATTCAGGCTGATTATGAAGGGTTATTTCATGACCTTGCTCTTCAAGAAGATCATTAAGGTGATCGCCAACGTACTCTGCACCACCTAAGGTGCTACCTGTAATAATGTGGATCATTAAGCTGTCCTTACTAAAGAAGAAGGCCAGCATGAGCTGGCCTTTTAAGGTTATTTACCAATACAGAATGAAGAGAAGATGCGACCTAAAAGATCGTCTGAACTGAACTCACCCGTGATCTCATTGAGGTGCTGCTGAGTAATTCGAAGCTCTTCCGCTAAAATCTCACCCGCCATGTAGCCTTCAAGCTGCTGTTGGCCGATATCTAGGTGTTCTGATGCTCGTTCTAGGGCATCTAAGTGACGACGACGTGCCATAAAGCCACCTTCATGACCACCAGCAAAGCCCATACAATCCTTTAGATGACTACGCAGAGCGTCGACACCTTGGCCTGTTTTGGCTGATAAGCGAATCAGGGTTGGATCGTTAACATGACAAATGCCTAACTCTTCACTGGTTTGATCCGCTTTATTACGAATTACCGTCATTCCGATGTTGTCTGGTAGACGATCAACGAAATCTGGCCAGATATCTTTCGGGTCGGTTGCGTCTGTTGTTGTGCCATCAACCATAAATAAAACTCGGTCTGCCTGAGCTATTTCTTCCCAAGCACGTTCAATACCTATCTTTTCTACTTCATCAGAGGCCTCACGTAGGCCTGCGGTATCAATAATATGCAGTGGCATGCCATCAATATGGATATGTTCACGCAGTACATCACGCGTAGTGCCGGCAATATCAGTCACAATGGCAGATTCTTTGCCTGACAATGCATTTAATAGGCTCGATTTACCCGCATTTGGGCGACCTGCAATCACGACTTTCATACCTTCACGCATGATGGCACCTTGATTGGCTTCTTGGCGCACAGCTTCGAGATTGTCGATGATAGCCTGTAAGTCAGCACTTACTTTGCCGTCAGCAAGGAAATCAATTTCTTCTTCAGGGAAGTCGATAGCCGCTTCAACGTAGATTCTTAGGTAAATAAGGGAATCTACCAGTGTATTAATACGCTTTGAGAATTCACCTTGCAGGGATTGTAGTGCAGATTTCGCCGCTTCTTCAGAGCTTGCGTCAATCAGGTCAGCAATCGCTTCGGCTTGAGTTAAATCCATCTTGTCGTTTAAGAAGGCACGCTCTGAAAACTCACCTGGACGCGCAGCACGCACGCCTGAGATCGCGAGGATTCGTTTGATTAGCATATCCATCACCACCGGACCGCCGTGGCCTTGCAGCTCTAACACGTCTTCGCCAGTAAACGAATGTGGGTTAGGGAAGAAAAGCGCGATACCTTGGTCGAGTTCGATGCCATCGTGAGATTTAAACGGCAGGTACTCAGCGTAGCGAGGCTTAAGTGTTTTTCCTGTTACTTCTAGGGCAACCTGAGTCGCCAATGGGCCGGAAACGCGGATAATACCGACGCCACCACGGCCTGGCGCGGTCGCTTGAGCAACAATCGTATCTGTAGTCATAGGTGTGCCTGCTAGCATGTGAAAGCCAAAGAGGGCATTCACGATTAATCAATTAGCTGAATTGTAATCAGCTAAAAACAAAAAGGCGACCTTTTGGTCGCCTTTCTTTATCTCTTTCTATTATCGAACTTACTTAGAATGTAAGCCTTTCTTTTCCAGTGCGCGGTAGATAAGCGTTTGCTGAATTAGAGTTACGATGTTCGATACTAGCCAGTAAAGAACCAGACCTGAAGGGAAGAACAGGAAGAAGAATGTGAACATAACCGGCATAAAGGTCATGATCTTCTGCTGCATTGGATCCGTTACAGTTGTCGGGCTCATCTTCTGGATTAGGAACATTGAAGCACCCATCAGAAGTGGCAAGATGTAGTATGGGTCTTGTGCTGAAAGGTCAGTAATCCAACCGAAGAACGGTGAGTGACGCAGTTCAACAGACTCCATTAGTGCCCAGTATAGCGAAATGAAGATAGGCATTTGAAGAAGGATAGGTAAACAGCCACCTAGTGGGTTTACTTTCTCTTTCTTGTAAAGCTCCATCATTTCTTGACTCATGCGTTGACGGTCGTCGCCAATACGCTCACGCATTGCAGTCAGCTTAGGCTGAAGCATACGCATTTTCGCCATAGACGTGTACTGAGCTTTCGTTAGTGGGTACATAGCACCACGAACGATGAAAGTTAGACAGATGATTGCCAGACCCCAGTTCACAACGATGCCTTGAATAAATGAAAGCAGAGTATGAAGTGGTTTAGCAATGAACCATAACCAACCGTAGTCAACTACTAGGTCTAGGTTTGGTGCAACAGCAGCCATTTGGTCTTGAAGTTTAGGACCAACCCAAAGCGTTGCTTTGAAGCTTGCTTCGTCGCCAGTAGCGATGGTTTTGTTCGGCATGCGAACACCGATGTCGCCAAGGTTACCAATGACACGAGTGTAAAGGTTGCTGCCTGCTTCGTCGCGTGGAATCCAAGCACTTGCAAAGTAGTGTTGAATCATCGCTGCCCAACCTTGACCGTTTGCTAGGTTAAGAGAAAGGTTGCGATCTTGCATGTCGTCGAAGCTGTATTTTTTGTAACGCGTATCTTCCGTAGAGTAAGCACCACCACGGTAAGTTGGCATTGTTAGGCTACCACCGTCATCCATAACGTTTTGACGTAGGTGAGCGTACATGCCGAATGTTGCGTTATTGCCAGAGTTGTTGACTACATCGTATTCAACGTCAATCGCGTAGCTGCCGCGCTTAAGGACGAATGTTTTTGTGTAATCCAGGCCGTTCGCTTGGTAAGTCATTGGGATGCGTAGTTCATCTTGACCTTCAGCCAGCGTGAAGCTGTCTGCTGAAACCGTGTAGCTAGGGCGGTTAGTGCTGCTTAAATCGATACCTTGAGGACCCACTAGACCGCTTTGAGCGATAAATTGGTGACCAGGCTCGTTTTTAAGAAGAACAAAAGTATCTTCAGAATCGAACTCAGCAGAGTAATCGTTTAGGTTTGCTGTAACGACATCACCACCAACCGTATCAATTGACAGAGTCAGAACATCAGTTGTTACTGTGATAGTTTTAGCAGAAGCAACTTGACCAGGAGCCGGGTCTAGATCATCTGCATAAGATGGCGCTGGTAGGGTGCTGCCAGATTGTGCCTGCTCAACCGCTTGTGGAGCTGGGTTCTGAGCTACGTTCCATTGTTGGAACAGTAGGAAAGAAACCAAAGCCAATGCGATTAACAGGATATTACGTTGAGAATCCATCGTTATTTATCTCTGTCTTGTTTTTGGACTGGTGGAACGGGGTCAAAGCCCCCTTCGTTCAAAGGATGGCATTTTAATAGACGTTTGCCTGATAACCAACACCCTTTTACAAAACCGTGAGCTTTCAACGCTTCTATCGCATATAAAGAGCAGGTTGGAGTAAATCGGCAGCGTGGGCCGATGAGTGGACTAATAAACCATCTATAAAAATAGATGGGTATTAGCGCTATCCACGCGAAGGGCGAGACAGGCGAAGCCATAATTTGTCGAGTAGCTTGAACATTTCTTCATTGCTTAAATCTTGCGCGCTCTTCTTAGCGATTACAACATAATCTTTGTTAGGAAGTTTGTGTTGAGTGTTACGAAAGCTTTCACGAGTAAGACGCTTGAATCGATTACGACCCACGGCGGTTTTAATCTGCTTTTTCGGAACGGCTAATCCAAGGCGAGGATTTGAAAGAGAGTTATTTCGGGCAATGATGGTGAAATGAGGGGAGCCTGCTCGATGAGCTTGCTTGAAGACATTCTGATAATGTTCGGGAGTTAACAAGCGTAACTCCCGACCGAAGGCTAGCTTATTCAAAATAATCAAAGATTACTTAGAAAGACGCTTACGGCCTTTTGCACGACGTGCATTGATTGTTGCGCGACCGTTCTTAGTAGCCATGCGAGCACGGAAACCGTGTGTACGCTTACGCTTTAGAACTGTAGGTTGAAAAGTGCGTTTCATTGTAATTACCTTACTGATCAGTAGTTTTAGGTTTTTGTTAAACCCGGCGTGGGCATTTTTTCTCTTCTTTATATAAGAAAGGAAAACCGACGCCTCTCAACAAAGAGGCGGAATTGTAATCACTGTCACAAAAAGTGTCAATGATTGGGTTAACTAAAATTCCGGTCGGGGGATTATACGTAGAATAACTAAAATCACAAGGATCCTTCGTCGATCCCGACCTTATTTAAGAATTTCTTTAATTTAGGATCCTGTGGATTACCAAAAATATCCTGTGGAGATCCCTGTTCGACAATGTGGCCATCAGCCATGAAGATCACTCGGTCTGCGACCTCTCTAGCGAACTGCATTTCGTGAGTAACCACCAGCATGGTTTGATGCTGATTTGCTAGTTTTTTCATTAGGTTAAGCACTTCGCCAACCCATTCAGGATCAAGCGCTGAAGTCGGCTCATCAAACAGTAAAAGCTCTGGTTGTAGAGCCATTGCACGGCCAATACCAACCCGTTGCTGCTGGCCACCAGAGAGCGCGGCTGGGTAGCTATCAGCTTTCTCTCCTAAGCCAATGTCGTCGAGTATTTGTTGTGCTTTTTCATGGGCTTGCTTCTTTTTCCAACCACGAACGGTAATCAAACCTTCAGCTATATTCTGTCTCGCGGTTTGGTGAGCAAATAGTGCATAGTTTTGGAATACAAAACCAGTCTTACGACGCAGTGCAAGCACCTCTGCTTTGGTGTGTTTCTGAGCATTAACCTTAATATAATCAATCGAAATAATACCTTGATCGGCTTGCTCTAGAAAATTCACACAACGCAGCAGGGTAGACTTACCCGTACCACTTGAACCTATGATGACAATTATCTCACCTTGTTTGATTTCTAGGTCGATCCCTTTCAAAACTTCGGTGTCACCAAACTGCTTGTGGATATTTTGTAATTTGATCATCGTACATACGCCTTATTCAGTTTCACTTCGGCCCAAATTTGAATACGAGTGAGGATAACCACTACGCCCCAGTAAATCAGCGCGACTGCTAAGAAAGCCTCGAAGAAGCGGAAACTTGAAGAAGCTTCCATCTGAGCTTTAGCCATGATTTCGGCTACACCTAAGGTGAATGCAAGTGAAGTCGACTTGATCATGTCGATGAAATAGTTCATTAAAGAAGGCAGTGCTACGCGGGTTGCTTGCGGCAAGATCACTCGGCGCATCGCTTGACTGGTTGTCATACCGACTGAGAGGCTGGCTTCCATCTGGCTACGATCAATACCGATAATCGCGGCACGAATACTTTCTGCCATATACGCGGCAAAGTGCAGGGTTAAGCCAATTACAGCGGCGCTGAAAGCATCCAACCCAACCATCCACGGGAATACTTGTGGTAAGCCGTAATAAAGGAGGAAAAGCTGTACCAACAGTGGTGTGCCTCGAAAGAAGCTAATGTACAGCTGGCTCAGTTGGTCGAGTACTGGGATTTTGAATACACGAATATTCGCCAGTATCAGAGACAGGATCAGAGCAAAGAACAAGCCCCAAGTCGCCATCTCCATCGTGGTGCCTAAATACTTCAGTAGTATTGGCAACAGCTCTAGCATGTAATTAAAGTCAAATCCCATAATCTATCTCGTATTAGTATTGGAAGTGTTGTTCTATTTGGAAATACTGTTCTATCAGGCTTTTAATCAGTGCACAAAAGCAAAAAGCCCACCGCCGTGTAAAGCAGTGGGCCTCGAATGGAGATAGTGAGTGATTACTTCTGAGTAATGTCCGCACCAAACCATTTCTGAGAGATACTTTCTAGCGTACCATCTGCGCGCATTGCTGCTAATGCTTGGTTTACTTCTGCTTGCAGTTTTTTACCGTTGTCGTTGTCCACGAAAGGCCAAGCGTTTTCAATGGTTTCGAATGGCTGACCCGCTAGCTGTAATGGTAGCCCCGTCTTCTTGATAAGCTCTAGTGCTGATAGGCGATCCATTACGAATGCATCGGCACGACCAAGAGCGACATCATGCTCAATACCTGTATCGTAGGTTTTAACATTGATCTTGCCATCTTTATCGTAGCTGCGAAGCAGTTGTTCAAAGTTTGAACCTAGGTTTACCGCAACCGTCTTGCCATCAAGGTCTTCGATACCCTTAATGCTGTCATTACCTTTACGAACGGTAATTTGTGCACCGTCTACTACGTATGGGTCTGCGAATAGGTATTTCGCTTTACGTGCATCCGTCATTGTAATTTGGTTTGAAATGGTATCGATACGACCCGTTTCAAGAAGACCAAACAGACCAGAGAAGTTTGCCGTTACGTATTCAACCTTGTAATCGTTACGCTTACCGATCTCATCCCATAAATCCACTTCAAAACCTTGTAGTTGGTCTTGTTTAACGAACGTAAACGGGAAGTAGCGACCAGACATGCCGACTTTAACTTCAGTCGCGGCTTGAACAGTAGCAGCAGAGAGTGCGATAGCCGCAATTGCAGCCTTAATCCAGTTATTCATTTGGTAACTCCTTATATTTATAGGGTTGGATGTTACTGGGAAAATGCTCAATAGAATAAATAACCAGATGTTATTAACCATAACCAGATCGCATTCTCGATTTGGGGATAACTAGCAAGGATCCGGGCATAAGTGGATCATTGTGTGAGTAAATTAGGGGCAAGATGTGTGGATCCACCGATTATTTACAAATTTATTGTGAATAACTTGGATCTTATTCACTGGATCTGTGATCAATTGCTGGTGATCTGACTTATCAACAGGTAAAATTAACGGTCATTTCATATAACTTAAATAGAGTGGGGCACCGTGTCATCTTCGCTTTGGTTGCAATGCTTGCAACAGCTTCAAGAAGAGTTACCAGCTACAGAATTCAGTATGTGGGTACGTCCGTTACAAGCGGAGCTCAATGGTAATACTCTAACTCTATTTGCACCAAACCGATTTGTACTCGATTGGGTGCGCGATAAGTACCTAAATAGCATTAACCGTTTGCTACAAGAATATTGTGGTAATGATATCCCGCATCTTCATTTTGAAATTGGGAACAAACGAGTTACTGCTCCAAAATCTGAGACTATCGCCCCAGCTCGCACCCGTACAGCCGCTGATGTGGCTGCTGAATCGTCAGCACCTGCGCAGTTACAAGCTCGTAAGCCTGTTCACAATATCTGGCGTGATGAAGAGCCTGTAGCGGTTGATCTTAACCACCGTTCAAACGTAAACCCAAAACATAAGTTCAATAACTTTGTTGAGGGTAAATCAAACCAATTGGGTTTGGCGGCGGCACGTCAGGTTTCTGATAATCCAGGAACAGCCTATAACCCGTTGTTTTTATACGGTGGCACCGGTTTAGGTAAGACACACTTGTTGCATGCGGTGGGTAATGCCATTGTTGACAACAAACCGAATGCGAAAGTGGTTTACATGCATTCTGAGCGCTTTGTTCAGGATATGGTGAAGGCGCTACAAAATAACGCGATTGAAGAATTTAAGCGCTACTACCGTAGTGTTGATGCTTTGCTTATCGATGATATCCAATTTTTCGCGAATAAAGAGCGCTCTCAAGAAGAGTTCTTCCATACCTTTAATGCGCTGCTTGAAGGCAACCAACAGATCATCCTAACCTCTGACCGTTATCCAAAAGAGATCAACGGGGTAGAGGATCGTCTTAAATCTCGCTTCGGCTGGGGTTTGACGGTAGCGATTGAGCCACCAGAGCTTGAGACTCGTGTTGCGATCTTAATGAAGAAAGCCGAAGACCACCAAATTCACCTTGCGGATGAAGTGGCATTCTTTATTGCTAAGCGTTTACGCTCTAACGTTCGTGAGCTAGAAGGCGCATTGAACCGTGTTATTGCGAATGCAAACTTCACTGGCCGTCCGATCACGATCGATTTCGTGCGTGAAGCACTGCGTGACTTACTTGCTCTGCAAGAAAAACTAGTCACCATTGATAACATTCAAAAGACAGTCGCTGAATACTACAAAATCAAAGTTGCTGATCTATTATCTAAACGCCGTTCTCGTTCTGTTGCTCGTCCACGCCAACTGGCGATGGCACTGGCTAAAGAGTTAACTAACCACAGCTTGCCTGAGATTGGCGATGCATTCGGTGGCCGTGACCACACGACCGTACTGCATGCTTGTCGTAAGATTGCTCAGTTGCGTGAAGAGAGCCACGACATTAAAGAAGATTATTCGAACTTGATTCGTACCCTTTCTTCTTAATACACAGTATTCTTAACCTTAATAAGCAGAATCTTGGCCACGTACTATTACGCAGTGCCATTTAGACCGTAAGAGCAAGATATGAAATTTACCATTGAACGTAGTCACCTGATTAAGCCATTACAACAAGTATCTGGCGCACTCGGTGGCAGGCCAACGCTTCCAATTCTAGGAAATCTACTGATTAAAGTAGAAGATAACGTTTTGTCGATGACAGCAACGGATCTAGAAGTTGAACTGATCAGCCGTGTAACGCTTGAAGGTGATTTCGAAGCGGGCAGCATTACCGTACCTTCACGTAAGTTCCTAGATATCTGTCGTGGCTTGCCAGACAGCTCAGTGATCACCGTGGTATTGGATGGTGACCGTGTTCAGGTTCGCTCTGGTCGTAGCCGCTTCTCATTGGCGACATTACCTGCGGCAGATTTTCCAAATATTGAAGACTGGAGCAGTGAAGTTGAAGTGTCAGTGACACAAGCTGAGCTACGCGGTCTTATCGAGAAAACCCAATTCTCAATGGCGAACCAAGATGTTCGTTATTACCTCAACGGTATGTTGTTTGAGATTGAAGGTTCAATCCTACGAAGTGTCGCAACTGATGGTCACCGTATGGCGGTATCTCAAGCACAATTGGGTGCCGATTTTGCTCAGAAGCAGATCATTGTTCCTCGTAAAGGTGTGCAAGAGTTAGTGAAGCTACTGGATGCACCAGAGCAACCGGTAACGCTGCAGATTGGTAACTCTAATGTGCGTGCTGAAGTGAACAACTATGTCTTCACTTCTAAGCTGGTTGATGGTCGTTTCCCTGATTATCGCCGCGTAATGCCGCAAAATACTACCAAGACACTTGAAGCTGGTTGTGATGAATTACGTTCAGCATTTTCTCGTGCTGCGATTCTGTCGAATGAAAAATTCCGTGGTGTTCGCGTTAATCTTGTCGATAGCGAGATGCGTATTACCGCGAACAACCCAGAGCAAGAAGAAGCGGAAGAAGTGCTAGACGTAACCTTTGATGGTGATGCACTAGAGATTGGTTTCAACGTAAGCTACGTGTTGGATGTTCTGAACACACTACGTTGTGAGCAAGTTCGCATCTCAATGTCAGACGCCAATGCGAGTGCTCTTATCGAGAACGCACAAGACGACAGCGCGATGTACGTTGTTATGCCTATTCGCTTATAAGCGTTGTTTGTGATGTTTACTGATCAACAACGTTTACCTATCGAGTCGTGATTGAAGATTAATATGAAGACGTTATGCCTTTATCGCGCTTAATCGTTAAGCAGTTTAGAAATATAGAAGCCTGTGACATTCAACCGTCATCAGGCTTTAACTTTCTTATAGGGGCTAACGGGAGCGGAAAAACCAGTGTCCTTGAAGCGGTATATCTGCTCGGACATGGTCGCTCATTTAAGAGTTCACTCACCGGCCGTATCATACAAAACGAGTGCAGTGAGCTGTTTGTACATGGCCGTTTTATGACCTCGGATCAATTTGAGCTGCCAATTGGCATTAATAAGCAGCGCGATGGCACAACAGAGGTTAAAATAAGCGGTCAAACTGGGCAAAAATTGGCTCAGTTAGCTCAGGTTTTACCTTTGCAGTTGATTCACCCGGAAGGGTTTGATTTACTAACCGATGGACCTAAGCATCGCCGCGCATTTATTGATTGGGGAGTCTTCCACAGTGAGTCCGGCTTTTATGATGCATGGGGCAGGGTAAAGCGCCTCAATAAGCAACGAAACGCCTTATTGAAAACGGCAACACACTATCGAGAACTGAGCTATTGGGACCAAGAATTGGCCCGTTTAGCTGAAAGTATCAGCCAGTGGCGTGCCACTTACGTTGAGCAGCTTAAAGAAGTCGCCGAAGAAATCTGTGCGACCTTCCTTCCTGAGTTTGAGATAAAGATTAACTATTATCGTGGTTGGGACAAAGACACCCCATATGCCGATATTTTAGAAAAGAATTTTGAAAGGGATCAGCAGCTTGGTTACACCTTTAGTGGGCCAAACAAAGCGGATCTGAAGATAAAAGTGAACGGCACTCCAGTGGAAGATGTCTTGTCACGAGGTCAATTGAAGTTGATGGTGTGCGCGCTGCGAGTAGCACAAGGGCAGCACCTCACTCAAATGACAGGTAAGCAGTGCATCTATTTGATAGATGACTTTGCTTCCGAATTAGATAGCCAACGCCGAGCACGTCTTGCTGAGTGTTTAAAGGCGACCCAGGCTCAAGTTTTTGTAAGCTCTATTACCGCTGATCAGATTGCAGATATGCATGACGAAAATAGCAGGATGTTTCATGTGGAACATGGCAAAATAGAGCAAGGATAATTAGTCAGAGAGTAACTATGTCAGATAATTACGATTCATCGAGTATTAAAGTACTGAAGGGTCTGGATGCGGTACGTAAGCGTCCTGGAATGTACATTGGCGACACGGATGATGGTACCGGTCTGCACCACATGGTTTTTGAGGTGGTAGATAACTCTATTGATGAAGCGCTAGCTGGTCACTGTAATGACATCATTGTAACTATCCATGAAGATAGCTCAGTGTCTGTAAGCGATGACGGCCGTGGTATTCCAACAGAATTGCACCCAGAAGAAAAAGTATCAGCAGCAGAAGTAATCATGACGGTTCTTCACGCTGGTGGTAAGTTCGATGATAACTCGTACAAGGTATCTGGTGGTCTGCACGGTGTTGGTGTTTCAGTAGTTAACGCACTTTCTAAGCAAGTTACTCTTACTATCCACCGCGGTGGCAAAATCCACACTCAAACTTACAGCCACGGTGAGCCTCAAGCGCCACTAGCGGTTATCGGTGATACGGATAAAACCGGTACAGAGATTCGTTTCTGGCCGAGTGAAGAAACCTTCACTAACATCGAGTTCCATTACGACATTTTAGCTAAGCGTCTACGTGAGCTATCATTCTTGAACTCAGGTGTATCAATTAAGCTAATTGATAAGCGTGAAGAAGACAAAATGGATCACTTCGAATACGAAGGCGGTATCCAAGCGTTTGTTGAACACCTTAATACCAATAAAACACCAATCATCCAAAAGATTTTCCACTTTGATTCAGAGCGTGATGACGGCATTACCGTTGAAGTTGCAATGCAGTGGAACGATGGTTACCAAGAAAACATCTACTGTTTCACTAACAACATCCCTCAACGCGATGGTGGTGCTCACTTAGCGGGTTTCCGTGCTGCACTAACGCGTACTCTGAACAGCTTCATGGATAAAGAAGGCTTCTCGAAGAAAGCGAAGACTTCAACATCAGGTGATGATGCTCGTGAAGGTTTGACGGCGATTGTTTCGGTGAAAGTGCCAGATCCTAAGTTCTCAAGCCAAACGAAAGACAAGCTGGTTTCTTCAGAAGTGAAGTCTGCCGTTGAGTCTACGATGGGTGAGAAGCTATCTGAGTTTCTAATTGAGAACCCAGGTGAAGCGAAAATCGTTTGTTCTAAAATTATCGATGCAGCGCGTGCTCGTGATGCAGCGCGTAAAGCTCGTGAGATGACTCGTCGTAAAGGCGCATTAGATTTAGCGGGTCTTCCAGGTAAACTAGCTGACTGTCAGGAAAAAGATCCTGCTCAGTCTGAACTATACATTGTGGAAGGAGACTCTGCTGGCGGATCAGCCAAGCAGGGGCGTAACCGTAAGAACCAAGCAATCCTACCGCTTAAAGGTAAAATCCTTAACGTAGAGAAAGCGCGTTTCGATAAAATGCTGTCTTCTCAAGAAGTCGCAACGCTAATCACAGCCCTTGGTTGTGGTATTGGCCGTGATGAATACAACCCAGATAAACTGCGTTACCACAACATCATCATCATGACCGATGCCGATGTCGATGGTTCTCACATCCGTACACTGCTACTGACGTTCTTCTACCGTCAAATGCCTGAGCTGATTGAACGTGGTTACATCTACATTGCTCAACCGCCACTTTACAAAGTGAAGAAGGGTAAGCAAGAGCAGTACATCAAAGATGAAGATGCGATGAACCAGTATCAAGTATCTTTGGCTTTAGACAATGCAGAACTGCACGTAAATCCTGAAGCACCTGCGTTTGCCGGTGAAGGCTTAGAGAAGCTTGTTCAGCAATACAATGCAGGCATCAAGCTCGTTGATCGTATGAGCCGCCGCTACCCACGCGCATTGGTTCACGAACTGATTTACGTTCCTCGCCTAACCGCTGAGCAGTGTCATGATGATGCGGTGGTTGAAGCTTGGGGTAAGCAGCTAGTAGAGCAGCTAAACGGTAAAGAAGCGGGTGCAAGCCAATACAGCCTTGAAGTTGAAAAGCACGAAGAGCTAGGTTTAAGCGTTCCTAAGATTGTGGTTCGTACTCATGGTGTAACTCATGAGCACGTGCTGAGCATTGATCTGATTAACTCGAAAGAGTTTGGCAAGCTAGCGGATCTTTCTGAAGCACTTGATGGCCTGATTGAAGAAGGTGCTTACATTAAGCGTGGCGAGCGTACTCAAGAAGTGTCTAGTTTCGTTGAAGCTCTGAACTGGTTAGTGAAAGAGTCTCGTCGTGGCCTAAGCCTACAACGATACAAAGGTCTAGGTGAGATGAACCCTGATCAACTTTGGGAAACGACAATGGATCCTGAAACTCGTCGTATGATGCAAGTAACGATTGAAGATGCTGTTGGTGCTGATCTGTTGTTTACAACATTGATGGGCGACCAAGTAGAACCGCGTCGTAACTTCATCGAAGAAAACGCACTTAAAGTAGCAAATCTAGACGTTTAGTATCTTTGATACTTCGCTCTTTCGCTTAATTTCTGTGTCAGAGGTGCTCACATACATTCGTATGCTCCGCGCCTCTTCTTTGAACTAAAACGAAATAGCTTCGTCTCAAAAAACTAAATTTGTTGTTAAAAAGACTGCCAAAAATGGCGGTCTTTTTTGTTTTTAAGTGATTGAAAAATATTGGATTGGAAAAATAATTGAAAATAAGCGCTTGAAACTGATTTGCTCAATCCACATATCTAGTTGTGAAGAGAATGACTGTCTTGCTCTACAAGAGAAGAAACAGAACCTTCATAATCGTTGCTAGAGTATCGCTCAATAGAGGATAACTTTGGCAGCACACAATTTAAAAATTGATTCATTGTCATGTCCCAGAGTTGTCATCAAACGAGGTGAAACCCGTGGAATGCGAACTGAATCCCTTAGCTGTTTACTGAATCATTCACAGGTTCGATCTCAGTAAAAATTACAGCTAAGACTATTGCTTACTAAAAGGATAGCATTATGAGAACTGTAGATTTCACTCCACTTTACCGCAACGCAATCGGCTTCGATCGTCTATTCAACATGATGGAAGCGAACACATCGAAGAACTCTTCTGGCGGTTACCCTCCATACAACATCGAGCAAAAAGACGAGAACAACTACCGTATTACTATGGCCGTTGCTGGTTTTGCTGATGACCAATTAGATCTTACTCAGAAAGAGAACATGCTAATTGTTAAAGGTGAGCGTAAAGCAGAAGCAGAGAAAACCTTCGTATACCAAGGTATCGCAGAGCGTGATTTCGAGCGTAAATTCCAACTGGCAGACTACGTAAAAGTGGTAGGGGCAAGCATGGAAAATGGTCTTCTTCACATCGACCTAGAACGCGAAATTCCAGAAGCGATGCAACCACGTAAGATTGCTATTAATGGTAATAGTCTTCTAGAAGGCTAAAGCTATTGGCTTAGCTCAATTGAGTTAAAGCGAATCGGGAAGTAAAAGTGAAAGAGCACCAGTACCTTGAAAAAGGTCGGTGCTCTTTTTTGTTTGTCCTATCATCGTCCATTCCATAGAGGAACGACCGAGTAGGGAATATTTATTTGCTTTCGCTGTAAGCCTTTTTCACTTCTTCAGCAATGATAGCAATACCTTTCTGCATCGCCTCATCATCTTGTACGTAGTTCATGCGTAAGCACTGGTGAGCATGATCCCACTCGTCTTCTTGACCGATAAAGAAGTATTCACCCGGAACAATCAATACGCCGCGAGCTTTCAAGCGGTCATACAGTTCCATGGTGGTGATCGGCAGCTCATCAAACCATAGCCATAAGAAAATCGCACCTTCAGGCTTATGGATACGGAAGCGAGGGTCATCGATAGCTTGTTGTAACAACTCAACCGCGCGCAAAGACTTCTCTTTGTAGAAAGGTTTGATTACTTCACTGCTCAATCGCAATAAATCGCCTTTTTCAATCATATGATTGGCAATTGCCGGCCCAACACTGCTCGGCGCTAAGCTGATAATGCCATTCATGTTAGTCAGAGCTTGTGTTACTTCTTCGCTCGCAATCACGATACCGCAACGCACACCCGGTAAACCAAGCTTAGATAAGCTCATGCACAGAATCGTATTTTCATTCCAGAACGGTTCCACATCTTCAAAGATGATGTTTGGAAACGGCAGGCCGTAAGCATTATCGATCAGTAGTGGGATGTTGTTTTCGCGCGCCAGTTTATCCAGTTTACGCACTTCTTCGTCGGTCAGTACGTTACCGGTTGGGTTGGTTGGGCGAGAAGCACAGATAGCGGCAACCGAGTCATCAACCTTTAGCTGTTCAAAATCAACGTGGTATTTGAACTGCCTGTTTTCAAGCAGTTCGATCTCTGGGTGGTAAGAGATAAAAATATCGTCATCAATGCCCGCATCGCCGTAGCCGATGTATTCCGGTGCGATCGGCAACAAGATTTTCTTGTGAGAACCGTCTGGCTGTTGACCCGCTAATAGGTTGAATAGGTAAAAGAAGCCACTCTGACTGCCATTAGTCAGGCTGATGTTCTTCTCGCTGATGTCCCAACCATAGGTCTCTTTCAGCATCGCCGCTAACGACTTAATGAAGCTGTCTTTGCCCTGCGGACCATCGTAGTTGGCGAGGGCGGCGATGAGTTCTCCACTGGCGAGCATGTCGGCACTGGCTTGGTTAAAGTAATCGAGCATGGCTGGGATAGCGGCTGGGTTACCACCACCGAGCATGATTGCACCAGGAGTGCGCAGGCCATCATTTAAATCATCCATTAAACGAGTGATTCCAGAGTATCGATTAAACTTTTCACCAAACTTTGAGAATTGCATTGCTTCGTATACCTAATTCATTGTGATTATTATTCGTAGATTATGATCAATCTTATGAACCCGAGCGTGGCGGGTTACAGTGGGTAATCTTTGAACATACCGCAATGTTTTTGCGGCGCAAAGCACGAATTGCCCTCACACGGAAAAAACTTCTCTTCTCACCACTCCCGTTTAATCACTTTTTTCACTTTAAACTGAACTCAAACTGAATAGAACGACGGCAAATGTCAGAGCAATGTGAGGAAGGTCACTCTTGGATTGCTCAAAAATAGCGCACTGAATATTATTTCCTCCGAAGAAAAAACAACCTATCTATCTTTTGGAGAAACGAATGTTAACTAATTTATTTGTTAGAACTCAGCTATTTATTCAATCTTTTAATAATGATCAACGTGGTGTTACAGCGATTGAATACGCAATCCTAGGTGTGTGTATGTCAGCAATCGTATTGGCTGTATTTAACGACTCTCTTCGTGAAGCTTTAGAAGGTGCTATCACAACCATCACTAATAATATTGAAGCCGCTAATTCGTCGCCAAGTGTAGGTTAATTAATGCCTCATAAACTGTGGTGGTTAATTCCCTTAGCCACCATGGCTGCAATCGTCAGTTATCAAGATATCCGATACCGAAAAATACCTAATGGAGTGGTGGTAGCTGTTGCTCTCTTGGGTGTTTTTTATATCTGTCAAACCGAAAAGTTTGAGCAGTTTTATAACTTTTTCATAGTGTTAGCCGTCGGCGCAGTTTTATTTTATTTCAATGTTATAGCTGCTGGAGACAGTAAATTATTGGCTGCATTCAGTTTAATGGTATCGCCCAATATGATGTTGTTGGCGGTTAATGTAATTTTATTTGCAGGTGGAACCCTAGCGATTACTCAGTGGGTATTAGGAAAAACAACAGGTAATTCTGAGTGGATAAACAGAGGCGTTCCTTATGGGGTACCTATTTGTCTAGGAAGCCTACTAGGTATAGCTGCATCGTTATAGGTGAATCATGAACTCCAAAATCATTCTTGGCTTAGCGTTTCTCGCTATATCTATAGGCCTCTATGGTGTGGTGAATGTACCGATGGATACTTTCCCCGTTCAGCCTGAAGAACCCATTATAGAAGTGACTTTTAAGGTATGGAAACTCACTCACCCGGCAGTGAAAGGTCAGCAGCTGAAGCGTAGCGACTTCGTTATAGAGTACCTGCCTGAAGCTCGTGCAGCGCTATTGGGAATCGATCGAAACATTGAGTTAGATTGGAATGCTCCTCAATTCGCAGTGCATGACATTGCCGCATATGAGCTGGTGGACTCGAATATGTTGACATCTCCCGGAGACAGTCAGTACTTACAGGCGGTGATCCGCCCTGGATTTGTGCCTTATAACGTTACGGTACCGGGAAGAGATGTATTAGGTGGCACCATCGCAGTCGGAGATTTAGTCGACATATCTGTTCTTTCAACGCCGGATCAGAACTTATCAAGTGAGGATACGGTGTCAGATATTCAACATCTCACTATGGTGCCATTACTGGCTCAAATACCGGTTTTGGACATGGTGGCGTCAGAAAAAGCAGTGAGCACGTTAACGTTGGAAAAAGAGACTCAGGTGACATTGATCTTACAAGTGACGAATCAACAACTGGCACAACTCACGGTGGCACAGCGGATTGCAGAAGTGGTCGTGCATAAATCATTGGGTAAGGAATTTTCTGATGATCTAGAAGCTGATTCTTCAGACATCATTCCAAGCAGTGGCGGCACTGGTGGAATTCGTGAATACCGTTTTGAGTAGGGCGTTAACCATGAAAACAACAATGTTGACTTTAGTATTGGTTCTGCTGCTTCCATTCGAGGTTTTGGCTCAAGGCTCGACTAATTTAGCTCAGGGAGAAGCTAAAACCTTTTCGATTCGAGGGGAAATCGCTTCTGTTTTTATCTCAGGGAAGAATATTGCAGATTATCAAGTGATTGATAGTAATAAGGTCGTGGTGTTTGGGAAGAATATAGGATCTGCCTCGTTTATCGCATTTGATGCGAAAGGACGTGAATTATTTAACCGCTTATTGTTAGTGAATAAAAGTTATCGCGAAATAGAGCAACAAATTGATGTGCTGTTTCCCGATGCGGAAGTGTTTGTAGCAGGCATCGGTGAGAACGTTGTTCTGAGTGGCGTTGTCGCTAATGAACAGGAAAAGGATAACATTCACCAGTTGGTGGGTGAGCTTTTGGGGAAAACAGCGAACTCAACCTCTTTTCAAATGAGTGATGAAGAGAGTGACGACATTGATGTGGGTTTTATGACTCAACTTAATTACGCAGGCGTCGTGAATAATATAGAAATATCAGCGACTAAGCAGGTGAACGTTAAGTTGACCATTGCAGAGGTATCGCACTCTTTTATGCAAGACTTCGGCATCAAGATGGGCAGCAATGGTACGCCCGGCATCTTTGTGGATCAACTTACTCATTTTAGTGCTAGCGATATTGTCTCTGTTATTTCAGCTTTAGGTACCGATAGCGTTGGTCAAGTTCTAGCTGAACCTAATTTGTCGGTGATTTCAGGTGAGAAAGCGAGTTTCTTAGTGGGTGGAGAACTGCCCGTTGTGACGGTTATAGATGGTGCAACCAACGTTGAATATAAGGAATTCGGTGTGCGACTGGAATTACTGGCTAAGGTGCTTCGAGATGACAAAATTAAGCTAGCACTGACACCAGAGGTTAGCTCCCTAGATGGTAGTTACAGCAGTGACAACTTTGATTTACCAGCATTAAGAACACGACGCGCCCAGACAACCGTGGAACTGGGGGATGGACAAAGCTTCGTTCTTGGTGGGTTGCTTAACAGTGAAGAGAAAGAGTCACTGACTCGAATTCCCTACATTGGTGATATACCTATTATCGGTGCTTTGTTTCGCCATACAGGAACCGAACGTAGTAAAACTGAGTTAGTCATTGTAGCGACCGTTAATTTAGTTCAACCAGTCAAAGCGGAGCAGATCCAATTACCGACGATGAAAAAGACTAGCACGCTCAAGCGCTTTTTTGGACTAGGCAGTGGCTATGAACAATCACAACAAAAGTGGGCTGATGAAGTTTTGTCTGCTGGAGGGTTTAGCCAATGAAATCATTGATGGTTACTTTGTTTACCGCCGTCATTATTACAGGGTGTGTTGACCGTATATCGGAGCCTCGCGGAACGGAAGTTGAAGTTTTTCCTGTGACTTATCAGCTTAAACTTCGCTCTGACCAACCCCTGTTGGTGACCAGAAAAGTGAGTGAGTTTATCTTGGGTTACCCTAAAAATGTAAAGGTGGCGCAATGGAAAATACGTACCAAAGGGAACGGGAATCAGGCGCTTTATAAAGAGGTTGTGAGCCAGTTAATCCAAGCTGGTGTGATGTCGAGTCAGATTGAATACAGTCAAATAGGTTATAGCCCAAATGAGCATAACTCAAACGCATCAGATCCGTTACCACTAGAGAGTCGCTTTGACTTAAGTCTTTCAGTCACAACATATAAGACCAAACTAGAAATTTGCCGCCAGGAACGGGTCGGCGAGTATGGGAATGGAAGCTTAGGGTGCAATGTGGACACGAGCCGTTGGCAGTCAATGGTCAACCCGCACAAAGCAATCTAATTACTAACTGTTAGAGAATTTCAGATGTTTGATTTAGTGAATAAACTAAACAGTGCGGAACCTAAAAAATCGGAGAAACAGAATCGTTGTGCGATGCTTTTCCAAACCGAGATATGCCGCGACTTCATCCAAAAATCGTTCAGATTTGAAGGGTTGATTGAGCCTAGCTCGTTCGCCAGCCAAGACACAAATGTGACTAGATTAGAGCAATACCCAGATGTTGAAGTGGTATTTGTTGAATTAAATCAAAGCCAAGATATTGTCGCTGATGCTCAGTTATTGACTCATACCTTATCTCCTCATGTGTCAGTGATCATTATTGGCAGTGAAGATACCATATCCATCATTCGAGCCTTAAGACAGTTGGGTTTCTATTACTTGTTTTGGCCAGCGGGTGAAGCGGAAACGATCGATTTTTATCACAACGTTTCCCGTAACCACGCAGCACAACAAGGCGTGAGTACAAATCGTAAAGCCAAGCAAATAGCAGTCATGGGCGTGAAAGGTGGGGTCGGTACTTCACTAGTCGCGTGTGAGATATCTCGCCGTTTGGCCAAGCATCAAAATGCGAGTACTTTGCTAGTCGACTATACCTACACTGGCAGCAATATTGACGTGATGTTAGGGCTTAAGAAGTTTACTAAGCGCAGTGTTCAAAAAGGCACCCTTACTACAGGAGTGGATAATGATATCGCGACAAGCTTGGTACAAAATATTGAAAAAAATTTGTCACTTCTTGCGGTGGAATCAGATGAGTTTGGCCGTGATGAGTTATTCCAATACACCCAGTCTTTAAAGAAGCAGATGATTTCAAGTCATGCTTTTGTCGTGGAAGACTATTCTCACACTGCGACAACCAATGAAGAGTTTAGACAAGCGGTGGGGAAACTAGATGCTTTAGTCTTGGTATTTGATGCAACAGTATCGTCATTAAGAGAGCTGAATCGAATTCGTTCTGAAATCGACGTGCATTATCCCAACCTTGTCGTACTGACGGTAATGAACCGCTCTCGACCACATAACGCAGCGTCAATTAGTGAGGCGGATGTAGTTAAGTATTTTGGTCGAGAGGCAGACGCGAATTTAGTGTTTGATTTCAAAGCTAATCAATACCTACTTCAAGGTGAGCTGCTTAGTGAATCACGTTCTGAAATGAAATACGGACTGCAAACGTTAGTTGCCTTATTGATGGGAGAGAAAGTTGCGGAAAAAACAGCATTTTCATTCTTCCAGTGGTTAAAACGGTAAGGGGACGATATGGAACATGCACAGCGCATTTATTTACAACTGCGTAAGCAGATATTTGATGCACTTGATGCCAGTGTTATTGAAAGCTTACCGCGTCTAGAGTTAGAAGCTCAGTTAGCTAGCGCAGTTGATATGCTAGTGAGTCGAGATCAGTTATCTATTTCATCACTGGCAAAATCAGAATATGTCACCAGCATGGTACATGAGTTAGTTGGCCTCGGGCCTTTGCAGGTGTTGATGGATGATGACTCGATCACCGACATCATGATCAATGGCCCACAACAGGTTTATATTGAGCGTCATGGCTTAGTCGAGAAAGCACCTGTTCGATTTATCGATGAGAAGCAGTTGCTTGATATTGCTAAGCGCATCGCTAGTCGTGTTGGGCGCAGGGTCGATGAGTCTTCTCCTACTTGTGATGCCCGGTTAGATGATGGTAGCCGTGTGAATATTGTCATTCCTCCTATTACATTGGAAGGGACGTCAATCTCGATTCGTAAGTTTCAAAAGCAAAGTATTGGTTTTGAAGAATTAGTTGAATTTGGGTCTCTTACTCCCGAGATGGCAGGTTTACTTCAATTAGCTGCACGTTGCCGACTCAATATTATTGTATCTGGTGGTACGGGATCGGGAAAAACAACGTTACTTAATGCTTTATCACAGCATATATCAGAGGGTGAACGAACCGTCACTATTGAAGATACCGCTGAGTTAAGGCTTCAGCAGTCACATGTTGTTCGAATGGAAACTCGTCATGAGGGCATTGAAGGGACGGGGGCTATTACCGCTCGAGATTTAGTGATTAATTCACTGCGAATGCGCCCAGACCGAATTATTGTGGGTGAATGCCGTGGTGGTGAAGCATTTGAAATGCTGCAAGCCATGAATACTGGGCACGATGGTTCAATGTCTACGTTGCACGCCAATACACCACGAGATGCTTTGGCTCGTGTCGAATCAATGGTGATGATGGCGACCAATAATTTGCCCTTAGAAGCGATCCGCCGCTCAATTGTAAGCGCGGTCGATTTAGTCGTTCAGGTCAGCCGATTGCATGATGGTTCTCGAAAGATCATGAATATCACTGAAGTGGTCGGTATTGAGGGAAGCAACGTGGTGTTAGAAGAGTTGTTCTCTTTCCAAACTTCACCTCACAGCCCTGATGGTCGCATTCGAGGTAGTTATGTGACATCTGGTGTTATGGCTCGTTCTGCGCTTTATGAAAAAGCCCGTTTCTTTGGTGTAGAGCAGAAGTTAACTCAAGTGATTGAGTCTATGACACTCAATCAATAGGAGTGAGACATGTATTGGTTGATTATTTTGGGTGGGGCAATACTCATGATTGTAGCGCTTAAGCCGAATAGAGCTCCTTCTGTTGATGAGTATTTATCACAGCAAGCGAAAGGTAATCTGAAAAGCGATCTGAGTTTTACGCAACAAGCGGTTAATTTTGCCAGTCTTTCTGATCGTAACTTCAAACAGAAACTTCGTGTGCGTTGGGATAACTTACAGCGCCAACTTGGAAAAATGGCATTAGGTAAGGTCGTCATTTTTTCTGTTGTAGCACTGCTTGCGATCGGCACTCTTAATCAAATGTCACTGCGTTTACCTTGGTTTGAAATTTTGCCTTTGACTCTCATTATCGCTTGGTTTTTTGGCTATCTCCATTTACAGAAACGAGAGAAAAAACGCTTTGAAGAAACCTTCCCTGATGCGTTGAACATGCTGGCAAGTTCCCTTAGTGCGGGTGAAAGCATAGGGCGAGGCATTGGGTATGTAGGGAAGAAACTTGAAGGTGAGGTAGGTAAAGAGTTTAAGCTGATGAGCGAGCGCCTCAATTTAGGCGAGCCGATTGATGATGTGTTTCGTAAATCTTGTCGTCGCTTTCCGTATCCGTCGTTTCATTTTTTTGTCATTACCTTGCGAGCTAACATGCAAAGAGGGGGGCAATTAAAAGAGGTGATGTCACGTCTGAATCGACAAATGTTCGAAGCGAGAGCTGTAGAAAGAAAAAAGTTTGCTCTTACTTCAGAGGCTCGTATCTCCGCAAAAATTGTAGGAGCAACACCATTCTTCTTTCTGTTTATTTTGCAGTTTCTTAGTCCTGAAAATTTTGAGTTCGTAATGCACCACCCAGAAGGGAGACCGATTCTTTACTACCTCATCACAAGTGAAAGTATCGGCATGCTGATCATCTGGGCGTTAATGAAAAAGGTGAAGTAATGGCTTCTTCAATAAACTTCTCGAACGTTGGGCTATTTTTCGCCTGGGCCGGCGTAGCATTTGGCTTGTTGCTCATATTTTATTGGTTAGTCGTGTGTACTCAGAAAAAACACCGTATCGCAGCCTTAGCGAAACATCATCGATTGGCCGATCAGTCAAAAGAGGCAGAAATAAAACTGAATCGTTGGTTGACGCCCATGTCGACTATTTTCGTCACCTCCGAAAGTGATATTGCAGTGCGCTTTGCTAATGCAGGCGTGAGTGACATCCGGTGGGCTCAATGGTTTATGCCACTGAAGTACAGTGCGTTGTTTATCGGGCAAGTGGTTGTTGCAGGCGTGTGTTGGTTTTTTGAGGTTTCGTCTGAATCATGGATCGCGATAGCTGCGGGGTGGGCTATGGTGGTTATTGTGATGCCTGACCTAGTCTTGAGCTCGATGGCTAAAAACCGTCAACGTCGAATCTCTCGTCAAATGCCGTACCTGATTGACCTAATGGCGATTTGCGTCCAAACCGGCATGACAATCGAAGCATCAATGAAATACCTCTCCATTGAAATGAAAAGCTTTGATAAAGAGCTTTCTAGCTTGTTGGAGGTGACAAACCAACGGGCTCGTTTGGTCGGAATGGAAAATGCCTTAGAGGAGTTGTATCGCAAGGTTCCATCACCAGAAGTTCGTAGTTTTGTGATGACGCTGACGCAGAGCATTCAACATGGATCCTCGATTTATAACGTGTTAACGACGTTGGCAGGCGATATTCGAGAAGTGCAAATGCTAGAGCTGGAAGAAGAAATAGGGAAGTTAGCTGCCAAGATGTCGATTCCACTGATCGTGTTTATCTTGATCCCAATTGTATTCGTAATTGCCGCTCCGGGGGTAATGAGGATGATGCTTAATGTTTAAGAAAATAATCGCGCTAACGTTAGTTTTAATGTTGGCGGCATGCAGTTCAACTCAAGCGAGTTGGCAGAAAGATGAGTCAAAAGAGGCTATCTATCAAAAAACACATAATTACGTTCAGTTAACCCGTTTGTATAAAAATCAGCTGCAGCAATACGACGCTGATGAAGTGAGAGAAAAACTCTCGAATACATATTTAGCTATGGGCGATGCTGAGTCGGCTCTGTTTTACATTGCCCCTGTTACTCAAAAACCACAACCCAGTGTGAACAGTTTATTGATGCAAGCGAAAGCATACGGTGAATTAGGTCAGTACCCAGCAGCGATCAGTAGTGCTAAACAAGTATTAGTGGAAAATGCTACACATGCGGCAGCCGAGAATTTACTGGGAACGTTTTATGGTTACAGCTATCAGTTTGATCTATCTCGTCGGTATTTTGAACGCGCGCGCGAGCATTTTTATGACTCGGTATCAGTGAATAATAATTTGGCTGTGCTCGATATTACGCAAGAGCATTATCAAGCAGCTATGGAGCGTTTATTACCATTGTATAAGCGCGGTCAGATGAACGAACAGATGATGGCAAACTTGACGTTGAGTATGGCTAAGTTGGGCCACTACCCGTTTGTCGAAAGTGTGTTGAGTGAAAGATACAGCAAGCACCAAATCCAAAAAATTTATCAGGCGTTGCGCCACCACACTCCTTATTCATTAGAGAGCCAAACGCTGGCAGTCAGTGGTCTTTCGTTATCGGAGGAGGCGGGTAATGCGATATAAGCAAAAGGGTGTCGCGAGCATAGAGTTTGCGGTGGGCTTTTTTGCTTTTTGGTTGATGTGTATGGCGTGGGTTGAGATGAGCTATATCTCGTACATTTCGGCGATCAACGACTTGGCGGTTTCAGAGGTGGCTCGCACAGCTAAAAAGGGCTCAGGAAATTATCTCGATACGGTAGATAAGGTTTTGCACCGAGAAGGCAGTATCTGGAATCAGGTTGTTAATGGCGACAATTTTCAAGTCACGATTCACTACTCTAAAAACCTGAGTGAGTTAGCTAGTATTACAGACCAATGCAGTATTTCTGGTAGTCAAAAATTTAAAGAGTGTGGTGATGCTGATAACGCAGCGCTTGCCATTTATCGAATTAACTACCGTTTTTCACCTATCTTTAGCTACTTCTTCACGACTCAGAATTTAATGAGCAGAGAGATGATTGCTGTGCAGGAATATGAAAGGTCAAAATTTGAAATTTAGAACCCTAAAGCATGGGAATTTGAAGAGTAAGCAGCAGGGGGTTTTTAGTATTGAGTTTGCCATGGTCGCTGTATTTTTCAGCTTATTGATTGCTTTCAGTGGTGACGTGATCATCAAGCTTTCATTGAAAGGAAAACTCGATCGACTCTCTTATTCACTGGTCAATGTACTTAAAGAGAGAACCCAACTTTATGATACTGATTATCAGCTTACAACTAAAGAAGTCGATGATATCGATATCATTGCTCAGCATTCCTTACTGCGTACCTTTGGTCATTTTGAACGGGAACACTATGGGTTGTTGGTGGAAGAGTTGAGCTTCAAACAAGTGGGTACACCCAACCCCGCGATCAGTGAAAAACGCGGTGTTGTTGCCTGCAGAATAAAGCAAACCATTGATTCATTAGAGTCCATGACGGTAGTGACTAACCGAGGTCGAGAAATGCCCCTGTACCGAGTGACGGTTTGTTATGAATCGGATAATTGGATTGGTGGTATTTTGGGGCGTGAGTTTACTCACGTGATGTCTGATTCTGTCGTGATCGGCAGGTAGAGCGAAGAGAAAGGTTATGAAACACGCTATGCGTAAGCAGTCTGGCCATGCAGTTATGCTGTTTGCCATTATGATCCCAGCTTTGTTTGGAGTGTTTATGCTTGGTTCTGATGGTGCCCGCGCATTACAAACCAAAGCTCGATTAGAGGAAGCTTCAGAAGCGGCTGTTCTAGCGGTATCAGCAAAAGATGAGCAAGACCACCAATTGGCGGAGCGCTATATTCAGCATTATCTATATGACATGGACTCGATCCTAGATATTGAAGTTAAGAAGCTAGGGTGTGATGAGATACCTGAATGTATTGCTGCTACGGAAAGAGGCGAAGCACGCTACTTTGAATATCGTGTTGCGGGTCAAACACTGCACAAGTCCTGGTTTCCTGGTAACGATGTGATTTCTGGCTTTGGTGATAGCTTCAATGTGACGGGATCATCGAAAGCACGACGCTATCAAAGCCAGCCGATAGACATTACTTTTATCGTCGATTTTTCAGAATCTATGAATGACTCGTGGAGTGGTGGTCGGCGTTCTAAGCTAAATGATCTGAAAGACATTATTGAAGATGTGGCTGATGAACTCGGCGCGTATAACGATCTATATCCAGAGCACCCTCATCGGGTTGCACTTACCGGTTTTAATCGCCGAACCATCAATAAAGATAAGAATGATAACTTAGTGGTTCGCGATCAGCGGGTAGTTTCAAGAGAAGGTGAATACGATAAAGACGATACGGTGAATTTTAACAAAACGATAGCTCAACAATTTATCGTTAAAGGAGAAGCCTCGCGTGTGCCTAATGGCGATGATGATGCACTGCTTCACTGCAAGGTATTATTCGTGCAGGGCAAATTGTGACTTCAATGTCGAAGAACCAAAAGCAGCTGATCATTATTCTGTCTGATGGGGAGGATTGGAATCACTACGCAGGGCAAACCAATAAGCTTGTATCGAAAGGTATGTGTAGCAACATTCTCAATATGGTCAACGGCGGCAAAGTTTCGGCAGATAATACGCATGATGACATAGAGGTAATTGGCGGGGTAAGCCAAGGAATGATGACACCTGATGGTGAACGAATGAACGCGCGCATGGCTGTGATTGGTTTCGATTATGAACTTAATAAAAACGTGGGTCTGCGTAATTGCGTTGGCCGAGATAATGTTTATAAGGCTGAAAACAAGGAAGACATTCTCAATAAAATTTTGGGATTAATTACGGAAGAAGTGGGTCACTTAGCGCAATAGAGGTATGTGACATCCTTTTTATTAACTGAATATTATTAAGAGAGCAAAAATGAAAACGCTTATATCTGTTATGTCTTTATTTACTCTGTCGTTTTCTATACTGGCAGCCCCTTTAAAACCAGATACTAACGAACTACTTTATCATTACTGCCATATGGGCGACTCTGAACTAGAGAAGACGGTAACGATCGGTCAGGGGAAGAAAGTGATGTATCACCAAGGCCCATTCATGCAAGTGAACGCAAGCACAGCTAATCAAGCGATTAAAAATCTGATTCAAGATAAGTTAACTCAAGTATCAGAAAGTGCTGATTGCGCACGATACTTACTAAGTCGAACTAAATTTGTAGAAGGTAAGTTGGCTCGTGAGGTGTTGGCTCGCGTGACTTTTGATTTCGATGACGATGAACTGAATCAAAAATCTCGTTATTTATTGTTAAAACTTATAGCTAAACTTGAACATCAAACTCCCGAATTTATCGTCACGGGGAATACCGACTCAAAAGGTAGTGATAGTTACAACTTAAGCTTAGGCTTGCAGCGCTCGAATGCTGTTGTTGGGTATTTGAAAGAGCAAGGCGTAAATATTGAAGACCTGACAGTGAGTTCACAAGGTGAGGCGAACCCAGTGCAGAGTAACGAGACTGAATCCGGTCGCCATAACAATCGCAGGGTTGATATTCACTCTTAACCCTGCCCTACAAATTTAACTTGTTGGGAGCAGTATTTTTAAAACGACACCCACGGATGGGTTATCTGATTGCTCAAACCAGATTGTCCCTTTGTAGCTATGGAGTATCTCATCACATAGCGCCAAACCTAACCCCGTACCATGGGTCTTCTGATCGGCTCTTACGCCACGTTGAAATAAGGTTTGGCTGATCGAGCTATTTATTACTGGCCCATCATTATAGATCTCAATCAGGATTTGCTGTTCGCTTTGAGTGGCTTTGAATTCGATAGAGGTTTGTGCGAACCGATAAGTATTTTCTAATAGGTTACCGAGCACTTCCATAAGATCATCTTTATTAAGAGGCACGGTCTGTTGGTCGTCAAACTGAGTGATGAATTGGATCTTTTTGTCGGCATGGATTTTCGTAAACATGCCTACTAGGCTGTCGAGGATTGGTTTTATCTGTGTCGATGAAGTCGTTATACCTTTAACGCCTAGCGAAGCCCTTTTGAGTTGTGCCTGAATTAAGCTATCCATTTCTAACAGTTGTTGGTTGATTTGGTCATTCTTTGTTTTGGATGAGTCTTCATCAAGCAATGCTTGAGAAACTGTCACGCGAGTCTTCAAACTATGGGCGAGATCATTGAGAGAACGCTTATAACGCTCCTGATTTTCTTTTTGTTGGTATAGCAATTCGTTCAATGCACTGGTGACGCTATGTAAATCTTCAGGGTATGACTGGGCTAATTGGTTTTGTTTACCCTGCTTTATGTCATTCAGTTCATTCTCTAGTCGAGTAAACGGCGCAAAACTAATACGATAAAAAACCAAAAGTAGAGCACTGATCAAAGCAAGCGCAACTACTAACACTCCAACCGCGGTGTATTTTAACTGATGTATGGGTTCTATTTTCTCTTCGACCCTTTGGGTAAAGATAACTCTGCCATCTTTCTTTTCCTGGAAACCTTTCCAGAGAATTGTGTGGACAATAAAAGCGGCGCCATTCGGTCTTTCAACCAAACGAATAGTATCTATGGGGAAATTTAGATCACGACAGAGCTCGCTAACTTGAGATTGGCTGACGCCTATCTCTGATAGCAGCTTAGCTCGTCTTTCAATATTTACTGATGTCCATACTTGTTGATTGTTGTGATCACATAGAGTGACGCTAGTGTTGGGAGAATCTTTCGCATAGAACCTATCCCACTCCGTCAATGGCGGGATTTCCCCAGAAGACAGCAGTTCATTGATTACAGCAGGCAATTCTCGAAGGGTATTTTTCGAGTAGTACTCAAAAAGTTGGTGTTTTTGACTGTTGTAGTAGAACCAGGCGCTAGTGAGTACCATTGAAATCATAATGGAAGCAGCAACGGCGAATGTCCGACGTCTGAACTGAGTTTTGTACAGTCTTTTCATACTACTTAGCTTCTAGTTCAAAACGATAACCTTGCCCGCGAATGGTGCTGATCAGTTTAGCTTGAGTGTATAGCGTTAACTTTTTACGTAAGCGTGAAACGATGACCTCAATATTGTTTAGCTGAACATTTTCACCCTGCGCATAAAGGGAATCTGCGATTTGTTGCTTAGATACGATTTGTAAGCAATGGCGAATTAAGTACTCGAATATTTGAAATTCTAAGGCTGTAAGTTCAATCAGGGCATCATCGTAACTGATACGTTTGGCTTGAGTGTCTAAGGTGAGCGATTGCGCTTTGATTTGGGAAGCGGAAAACCCTTGATTGCGACGAACAAGCGCCTCAAGGCGAGCGTGTAGCTCTTCAAATTGGAAGGGCTTGGTAAGGTAATCATCAGCCCCGGAGTTAAGCCCTTCTACTTTATCTTGCCAGTAGCCACGTGCGGTTAAGATTAATATTGGGACTGCAATTTCTTTACGACGTATTTGCTTGATCAGCGTAATGCCATCAAAGTCAGGGAGGCCAAGGTCAATGATCATCACATCTGTATTGGACTGTTTTTGAATCGTTTGTAAACATGCAGAAGCTGTTCTATCTGCATGGACAGTATGTCCTTGCTCACTGAGCTGAGAAGATAGGTGGTGATTCAATATTTCATTATCTTCAACCAAAACAACCAGCATGTAATATCCCTATCTACAATAATATTCAACCAGATAGAGCTTACACTAGCTTTGGATAAAAAAAAGGGAGAAGCCAAAGCTTCCCCCTTAATATTTATTCCAAATTGGTTTTACTTCTGTAGTAAAGAAATATCAGCAATCTGTAGGAACAGGTTACGTAGGTTGTTCAGTAGCGTTAGACGGTTCTTCTTAAGCGCTTCGTCATCAGCCATAACCATTACGTTATCGAAGAATGCATCAACGGGTTCACGTAGGTCAGCAAGTTTGCTTAGGGCTTCTTGGTAGTTGCCTGTCGCGAATGCTGGTTCTAGTGCTTCTGTCATTACTTCAACGTTTTCAGCCAGCGCTTTCTCTGCGTCTTCTTGAAGAAGCGCTAGATCGATTTCAGCGGGTAGATCGCCATCGAATTTCGCGAGGATGTTACCTACACGCTTGTTCGCTGCTGCTAATGCTTCTGCTGCTTCCAGTTCACGGAAGTGAGAAACCGCTTTAACACGTTGGTCAAAGTCAGCTGGCTTGGTTGGACGACGTGCTAGTACCGCTTGGATGATATCAACGCTGAAACCAGCATCTTGGTACCATGCGCGGAAACGACCTAGCATAAAGTCGATAACGTCAGCTTCTACGTTTTCGTTAGTTAGCTTGTCGCCTAGTAGCTCTTTCGCTTTACCGATAAGGTCAGTTAGGTCTAGGTTGTAGCCGTTTTCAACGATGATACGTAGCACACCTAGTGATGCACGACGTAGAGCGAATGGGTCAGAACCTTTTGGTGCTTGGCCAATACCGAAGATACCCACGATAGTGTCTAGCTTGTCTGCCATTGCTACAGCAGAAGAAATGCCAGTGCTTGGTAGTGTGTCACCCGCGAAACGAGGCATGTACTGCTCGTAAAGTGCCAGTGCTACTTGCTCGTCTTCACCATCGTGCGTTGCGTAGTGCATGCCCATCACACCTTGAGTATCCGTAAATTCGAATACCATTGATGTCATTAGGTCACACTTAGCCAGTAGGCCTGCGCGCTTAGACTTTTCAACGTCAGCATCGATTTGCTCAGCAATGTAGCCAGCAAGCTCTGTGATGCGATCGGTTTTGTCTTTGATAGTACCTAATTGCTTCTGGAAGATAGCTTGGTCTAGTTCAGCAAGACGGTCGATCAGCGGACGTTTGCGGTCTGTGTTGAAGAAGAATTCAGCATCAGCAAGACGTGGACGTACAACCTTCTCGTTACCTTCGATTACGTGACGAGGCTCTTTAGACTCGATGTTCGAAACGAAGATGAAGTTTGGTAGAAGGCTTCTTTCAGCGTCACCAATCTCATGCGAATAAACAGGGAAGTACTTCTGGTCGCCTTTCATGGTGTAAACCAAAGCTTCAGAAGGCACTTTTAGGAACTCTTGCTCAAACTTAGCAGTAAGCACCACTGGCCATTCAACCAAAGAGGTAACTTCTTCAACAAGGTCATCTTCTAGGTCAGCAATACCGCCAACCGCGTCTGCTGCTTTTTTAGCATCAGCAAGAATGATCGCTTTACGCGCATCGTAATCTGCCATTACTTTACCGCGCTCTTCTAAGATCGCAGGGTATTGGTCAGCAGAGTCGATTGTGAACTCTTGTTCGCCCATGAAACGGTGGCCACGGATAGTACGAGCAGAAGCTACGCCTAGGATTTTGCCTTCAACAAGCTCATCACCTAGTAGTACTGTCAGTGTTTTCACTGGACGGATAAATTGAATGTCTGAGTTACCCCAGCGCATTGCTTTAGGAATTGGTAGGCCAGCGAGAGCTTTCGCAGCGATGTCCATCACCAATTCTTGAACAGGTTTGCCAGCCACTTCTTGTTTGAAAAGAAGCCACTCGCCTTTGTCTGTTTTCAGGCGGTCAGCTTGCTCAACAGTAATACCGTTACCACGAGCCCAACCTTGTGCAGCTTTAGTCGCGTTGCCTTCCGCATCGAATGCGACAGAAATTGCAGGACCGCGCTTCTCAACGACTTTGTCTGCTTGGCCTTCAGCCAGTGCAGTCACTTTAAGTGCTAGACGACGAGGTGCTGCGTACCACTTGATGCCTTCGTGAGAAAGCTCAGCCGTTTTAAGACCCGCTTCAAAGTTAGAAGCAAAGGCTTCTGCTAGAGAACGAAGTGCTGTTGGTGGAAGCTCTTCCGTACCCAGTTCAATTAGAAAATTCTTCGCCATGATTATTTATCCTTCTTACACATTGGGAAGCCAAGCGCTTCACGTGACGCGTAGTACGCCTCTGCAACAGCTTTAGTCAGGTTGCGGATACGAAGGATGTAACGTTGACGCTCTGTTACAGAGATAGCTTTACGCGCATCAAGGATGTTGAATGCGTGACCTGCTTTCAGAATGCGCTCGTAAGCTGGAAGCGGCAGTGGCTTCTCAAGCTCAAGTAGCTCTTTACACTCTTTTTCGCACTGGTCGAAGAAAGTGAATAGGAAATCTACGTCTGCGTGCTCGAAGTTGTATGTTGATTGCTCAACTTCATTTTGGTGGAAGATATCACCGTAAGTCACGTTAGAACCGTCTGGTGCTACGTTCCATACAAGGTCGTAAACAGAGTCTACTTCTTGGATGTACATTGCTAGACGCTCGATACCGTAAGTGATCTCGCCCGTTACAGGCTTACACTCAAGACCGCCAACTTGTTGGAAGTAAGTGAATTGAGTCACTTCCATACCGTTTAGCCATACTTCCCAACCAAGACCCCATGCGCCTAACGTTGGGTTTTCCCAGTTGTCTTCTACGAAGCGAATATCGTGAACAAGTGGGTCGACACCAAGAACTTCAAGCGAGCCTAAGTACAACTCCTGGATGTTATCTGGAGAAGGTTTTAGAGCTACTTGGAATTGATAGTAGTGCTGCAGGCGGTTCGGGTTTTCACCGTAACGACCATCAGTCGGACGACGAGAAGGTTGAACGTATGCCGTAGACATTGGCTCTGGGCCAAGTGCACGTAGACATGTCATTGGGTGAGAGGTGCCAGCACCTACTTCCATATCTAGTGGTTGAACAATGGTACAACCGTTTTGTGCCCAGTAATCCTGCAGCGCGAGGATCATTCCCTGGAAGGTTTTGATATCGTATTTTTGCATAGTCAGGTTCGCGCGATTCTTTTAAATGAATGATAAAAATAACCTCTGAGTATACCGAGATATTGGTAAAGCGAGTAGGGGTAATCTTGTTTAATTAGTGGTCTAAAATGTCGTTTAGTGGATTTTTTTGCCTTTAATGTTTGTTTTTCGGCACAAGTGGATATTTTGATAACTTTGACTCTTGTGTTTGAAAGCGTGGGTGATTAAAATCTCGCGGTCTTTGGGGAGTAGCTTACTTATTCATATCCTATTGAATGAGTTCGTTCGTCAACATAATTGATGCAAAATCATCATGGCGTTCGAGGCAACCACCACCTTGGTGGCGCTTAGCAAGACCTTAGACAAGCATCGTGAACCGGGATGGGGCGCGAGGTTTGTCTTTGGTTAAATATAATAATCCTCATCCCAAATGAGCATGTCGTGAGCGTTTTAGCAATTTCAATTACAACTGTCGCCTTAGCCGAAATCGGTGATAAGACTCAGTTGTTATCCCTTTTATTAGCCAGCCGATATCGAAAACCGCTACCTATTATTGCGGCTATTTTCTTTGCCACCATTGCCAACCATGCCCTTGCTGCGTGGCTAGGTGTTGTGGTCGCTGATTATTTATCTCCTGAAGTACTTAAGTGGGTGCTGGTGGTCAGTTTCATTGCGATGGCAGGCTGGATTCTGATTCCGGATAAATTAGATGACGATGAACAGATCTCGAACCGAGGGCCGTTTGTCGCCAGTTTTATCGCTTTCTTCATTGCTGAGATCGGTGATAAGACTCAGATTGCGACATCGATTCTAGGGGCTCAATATTCGGATGCATTAACGTGGGTCATTCTCGGTACTACCATTGGTATGTTGCTGGCGAATGTGCCTGTGGTGATCATTGGTAAGCTATCGGCAGATAAGATGCCACTTGACCTGATTCGCAAGATCACAGCCTTGTTGTTCGTGGGTTTGGCTATCGCAGCAGCGTTCTATTAAGCGGTAGTATTGAGTCCTATTATACTCAATCAGTAGAGTAATGTGTTGTAGGTCATACTCTTACAGTATTATGGGGTTTATCGAGCGAATGGACATATAACTGTCATACTTGTCATGATATTTTAATCTTGTGAGTTAAGAACACGAGGGCATGATTATGTTGACGCGTTATATGGGTATTACTCCACAAAGCCAAAGTTATCTATTTACCTTTGGTCTTGCACTTACACTACTAGGCATGGTGTTGACGGACATGTGGCTACCAATGGTGGCTGGTTCGATGATCATGACCGGGCTTGCGGTAGAAGCTTGGATTCGGGTCGCGCATATTATTCCTATGCGAAAAGATATCCGAGAAATTCAGCATCAGCTTGAGCATCTGCAAAATAAATCTAGAAACGAATAAACAAAAAGCCGCTCGTACTCTGAGTTCTGTTGAAGAACATAAGGTACGAGCGGCTTTTTTGATACTTGATAGTCGGTGGGGCGTTACGCCTCCAATCCCTTTCTGATCAAATACTGGTAAGGCAACGTTTCTGTCGCTTGGCCTACCAACTGGTGATCCATGAATCGACAAAAGCTCGGAATATCACGAGTTGTCGAAGGATCGTCAGCTTTTACCAGTAACACATCGCCATCCTGCATGTTTCTAATTGTCTTCCTGACCATCATTACTGGCTCTGGGCAACGCAGGCCTTCAGCTTCTAAAGTGTGGGTTGCCAGTTCAGGTTTGAATGTCATGGTTTGTATCTCTATATCTATCTAACGAGTGAATAATACGTCTGCAGAAAAAATATGCAATAAGTGCTTGGCAAACGGAACCATTTCCTATAACTTAATTAACAAGTTGATAACAACTTAAATCAAAGGCAACTAGCTAAGGAGTGGCGATGTTGACAGGATTAGATAGATTAACAATTTATTCAGTTCTCTGTTTTATTTCTTTTTGTGCGTTAGTACTACGCTCATCGACAGAGACCTCTCTAATGCCAATTTTTGGCATAGTAGCAACGATTATTGGTATTTGGGTAGAGATGCGCCGTTGGCAAGGCATAGCCGAGGAGCAAGAGCACTAACCTGAATACAGCAAGCAAATTCCAATACGACAACATTCCGACACTATCCCCAGATTTTCTTGGGCTTCCCCGCGTAATTGCGGGATTTTTTTTATCTAAAGCATGCTATAAACAACTTAGTGACCAATGATAATTGTATACAGCTAGGTAAGTGGCGTGGAATTAGAAGACATCTATCGTAGAGACCTGAATTTACTGGTCGCCTTAAAGGTATTGATTGAAGAGGGCAGTGTTAGTCAAGCTGCGCTTCGTCTTAACCTAAGCCAGTCGGCAACCAGCCGAGTATTAGGCCGCTTAAGAGAACTACTCAATGATCCCCTGTTTACACGCCAAGGTCAGCACCTTATTCCCACTAAGAAAGCTCTCGAGATCAGCCAGCGCATTGATCAGCCTTTAGAATCATTCCGCCAACTGCTGAGCCCGAGTGATTTCGATCCTTACTATTGCAGTGAGCGTTTTTTAATTGCGACCACTGACTACGCGATGCAAACTATCTTGCCTTATGCTCTGCCGAAGATTTATGAGCAAGCGCCGAACATCTCTTTGGAGTTTGCACCATTGCAGCATGAGCATTTGTTTAAACAGCTCAGCACCGAACGTGTCGATATGGCGATTTGTCGCCCGAGTGGCAGCATTGCACCACTTCATCAAGAGGTATTGGGGCCGGTCGGTGTGTCGTGTCTGTTATCTAAGAATCACCCATTAGCCGATAAGCCTTTAAGCCTTGAAGACTATGTATCACTCCCGCACGCGATGATTGCGATCAGTGATGGTGTTAAGGCTTTATTAGACAACGCGTTAGCCAATCAACAGCCTCGTAAAATGGTGTTGCGTGCTTATCACCTTGAAGCGGCATTGGCGATTGTCGATAGAATGCCGTTGGTGATTACTGTGCCTGCTGATTTGGCTTATTTGGTGGCGGAGCGTTATGACTTGGTTGTTAAGCCATTACCATTTGAATTTATGCCGTTTGATTACTCACTGATCTGGCACTCGCGTTGCGATTCTTCTGCCTCGCAACAATGGTTAAGAAGAGTAGTAAAAGAAGAATGTGGTGAGCTGATTCAGAAGCGTATTGCGGATGTAGGTTTGGGTTAACTGAGATCTCGCTTTAGTTTACTCGATCCAAATGACAAAAACGCAAAAGGGCTGATTACTATCAGCCCTTTGTTATTCTGGGTTACGGAAGTTTAATTTTCAATTACAGTTTAATAACTACGCGACCAGTGATTTGACCGTTAGTGATGTCTTCCGCAGCTTGAATTGCGCCATCTAAAGACACTTCTTTAGTCGCTTGGCCGTAGAAAGACTCAGGTAGTAATTCAGCCAGTTGTTCCCACGCTTTAATACGTTTTTCACGAGGGCACATTACTGAATCCACACCTTGTAGACGAACGTTACGTAGAATGAATGGCATTACCGTAGTTGGTAAGTCAAAGCCGCCGGCTAGGCCACACATTGCAACCGCGCCGTTGTAATCAATTTGCGCCAATACTTTAGCAAGTACCTTGCTACCTACTGTATCGATAGCACCAGCCCACAGTTGTTTCTCAAGTGGTTTCGCTGGTTCTTCTAATTCAGCACGCTCTACAATGCGTGTTGCACCTAGTGATTTTAGAAGCTCGCCATTTTCTGAAGCTCGGCCAGTAACCGCTGCTACTTTGTAACCTAGTTGGTTTAGTAGCGTAATAGACACGCTGCCTACGCCGCCACTAGCACCCGTTACTAGGATTTCACCGTCTTCTGGTTTGATGCCTGCATCTACGATAGCTTGCACACAAAGCATAGCGGTGAAGCCAGCTGTACCAATCGCCATGACTTTCTTGGCGTCAAGACCTGCAGGCATTGGTACTAACCAGTCACCATTTAGGCTCGCTTTCTCAGCCATACCGCCCCAGTGGCCTTCACCAACCCCCCAACCCGTCAGAACAACTTCGTCGCCTGCTTTGTAGCGCGGGTCATCAGATTGTGAAACCACGCCAGAAAGGTCGATACCAGGAACCATAGGGAAGTTGCGAACAATGCGCCCTTTACCTGTTATCGCCAAACCATCTTTGTAGTTCAAAGAAGAGTAGCTCACATCAACTTTCACGTTACCTTCTGGTAATTGAGACTCATCAATTTGAGAAACTGATGCGATAGTTTTTTTGTCTTCTTGGTTTAGTACAAGTGCTTTAAACATGATCTGCTCCGTAGGAGGAATATTAGGAAACTGAAGTAACTTTAGTTGAATCATCCGAGAAAAAATAATGAAACATCAACATTGAATCTATGCGTTTTGTGCATAGATATCAGTGTTGGTTTTTCTCTCGCTGAGTTCGCTGAACGCAATCGATGCATTGTTGGATGCCAAGTAATAAAAAGTGCAGCTATATAAATATAGCTGCACAAAAGATTACCCTACAAGTATTACAACCAGTGATCGCTATGGGCGTTCAAATACCGTTGCAATACCTTGGCCTAAACCAATACACATGGTCGCCAAGCCGTATTTCACGTCTTGCGCTTCCATCAGGTTGATTAGCGTCGTCGAGATACGAGAACCAGAACAACCCAGTGGGTGACCGAGTGCAATCGCACCGCCGTTAAGGTTAACTTTCTCGTCAACTACATCCAATAGACCGAGATCTTTAGCACATGGCAGAGATTGAGCAGCGAACGCTTCGTTGAGCTCAATAACGCCCATGTCTTCAATGTTCAGACCTGCACGTTTTAACGCTTTTTGAGTCGCAGGTACTGGACCGTAACCCATGATTGAAGGATCGCAGCCAGCGATAGCCATCGACTTCACGCGAGCGCGAATCTTCAGGCCAAGTGCGTTAGCTTTCTCTTCGCTCATGATCAGCATTGCCGATGCACCATCAGACAATGCTGATGAAGTACCTGCTGTTACCGTTCCGTTTGCTGGGTCGAATACAGGACGCAGCTGAGATAGACCTTCAACTGTTGTTTCTGGGCGAATAACTTCATCGTAATCCAGAGTGAACAGTGAACCGTCTGCTGCGTGAGCTTCGGTTGGTAGGATTTCGTTCTTGAAACGACCTTCTACTGTTGCTGCTTGTGCTCTAGCATGTGAACGAGCGGCGAAGGCATCTTGGTCTTCACGGCTAATACCGTGCATTTTGCCTAGCATCTCAGCGGTTAGGCCCATCATACCTGCCGCTTTTGCTACGTGTTTAGACATGCCTGGGTGAAAATCAACACCATGGTTCATTGGTACGTGACCCATATGTTCGACACCACCGATCAGGCAGATTTCAGCATCACCAACCATGATAGAGCGGGTTGCATCATGCAGAGCTTGCATAGATGAGCCACATAAACGGTTCACCGTTACCGCACCAATCTCAATCGGCAGACCAGCAAGTAAAGCAGCGTTACGTGCAACGTTGAAGCCTTGCTCTAGCGTTTGTTGTACACAACCCCAGTAAATGTCTTCAATTTCGACAGGGTTTACTTCTGGGTTGCGCTCTAAAATGCCTTTCATCAAATGTGCAGATAGATCTTCAGCACGAGTGTGACGGAAAGCTCCACCTTTGGAACGTCCCATTGGGGTGCGAAGGCAATCAACAACAACTACATTATTCATTTTGCTATTCCTTTTCCAAATGTGGGTTACAGAGAACTGGCTTGTTGGCCGTCGTAAAAGCTTTCGCCCTTCGCTGCCATATCAAGCAATAGTTGAGGAACTTGGTACATTGCACCTAAGTCTTGGTAGCCTTTCGCCATTTCAACGAAGTTACCAATGCCCACACTGTCTAAGTAGCGGAATACGCCGCCTCTGAATGGAGGGAAGCCTAAACCGTAAACCAGTGCCATATCCGCTTCTTGCGGTGTCGCGATGATGCCTTCTTCTAAACAAAGCACCACTTCGTTGATCATTGGAATCATCACGCGCTGGATAATGGTCTGGTCATCAAAGTCTTGTGGCTGTTGGCATACGTCAGCCAAGATAGGAAGAATGTCTTCAGAGAAGGTCTTCTTAGGACGACCGCGCTTGTCTACGCTGTATGTGTAGAAACCGCTGCCGTTCTTCTGGCCATATTTTTCAGCGACATAAAGCGCGTCAATCGCATCACGCTCTTCTTTACCCATACGCTCAGGGAAACCTTGCGCCATTACTGCTTGGGCATGGTGTGCTGTGTCTAAACCAACAACGTCTAATAGGTACGCAGGGCCCATTGGCCAACCGAACTTGCGCTCCATGACTTTATCGATCTTAGTGAAGTCAGCACCGTCGCGTAGCAACATGCTGAAACCGCCAAAGTAAGGGAAAAGCACACGGTTTACGAAGAAGCCAGGGCAGTCATTAACAACGATAGGGGATTTGCCCATTTTCGCTGCGTAAGCAACCACGCGATTAATAGTTTCTTCTGAAGTATGCTCGCCACGGATGATCTCAACTAAAGGCATGCGGTGTACTGGGTTAAAGAAGTGCATGCCACAGAAGTTTTCTGGGCGCTTCAAAGATTTCGCTAACAGGTTGATTGGAATCGTTGAGGTGTTTGATGTAAGAACTGTGTCTTCACCAACCAAGCCTTCCACTTCGCTCAAAACTGCCGCTTTTACTTTCGGGTTTTCGACAACCGCTTCCACAATCACATCCGATTGCTCAACACCTGCATAATGTAGACTTGGAGTAATAGAAGACAGAATACCTGCCATCTTGAACCCATCTAGGCGACCGCGTGATAAGCGTTTATTCAACAGCTTAGAAGCTTCGTTCATACCAAGATCAAGAGACGCTTGTGCGATGTCTTTCATCATCACTGGCACGCCTTTCAATGCTGACTGGTACGCAATACCGCCACCCATGATGCCAGCGCCAAGTACTGCTGCGCGTTCAGTTGCTTTATTCGCAGACTTACCAGCCTGTTTTGCTAAGCCTTTAATGTATTGGTCATTCAAGAATAAACCGACAAGGGCTTTCGCTTCTTCAGATTTCGCTAGCTTAACGAAATGTTTGCGTTCGATGTCTAACGCCGCATCGCGATCGCTGCGCGCTGCTTCTTCAATTGCAATCACAGAAGTAATCGGAGCTGGGTAGTGAGGCCCTGCTTTTTGAGCCACTAAGCCCTTAGCCATAGTAAAGCTCATCATCGCTTCTAGTTTGCTTAGTGAAAGCGCTGACGTTTTTTGTTTGCGGCGTAGCTGCCAATCAAGTTTCTCATTGGCTGCCAAAGAAACAGTGTTGATCGCTGATTCTAGTAGTTGGTCTGTTTCAACAATCGCATCTAACAAGCCAACTTTAAGCGCTTCATCTGCACGGCATGCTTTGCCTTGAGTGATAATTTCCATCGCGCTGTCAGCACCGATAACACGAGGTAGGCGCACACAACCACCAAAACCAGGCATGATGCCAAGTTTGGTTTCTGGTAGACCTATGCTGGTGGTCTTGTCACCGATACGGAAATCGGTAGCGAGTACACATTCACAGCCGCCGCCAAGGGCATGGCCACGCATCATTGAAAGAGTTGGGACAGGAAGGTCTTCGAGCTTGCTGAAGATTGAATTAGCGAATCTTAACCATTCATCAAGTTCTGCTTCTGGCTTAGCAAATAGGCCAAGAAATTCAGTGATGTCTGCGCCCACAATGAACGCGTCTTTGTTTGAAGTTAAGATTAAACCACGTAATCCTGCGTGAGCATTAAGAGCATCTAACGCTTTATCTAGTGATTCTAAAGTTGCAAGGTCGAGTTTGTTTACAGATGCCGGTGCACAGAAGTTTAATTCCGCAATACCATCTTGTAATTCCTTTACCTGTAGGGTGTTAGCTTGGTAAATCATTGTCTATCTCCATGACATACAATCCACGATTGTTTGAGAGAATCTTGTTATCTTTCTATTATTGTAGAGCGCCTGGTAAGACCAGTTATTCTAGTCTGTACCTCTGCTTGATTAATTTCAATACATTTTTTAAACAATTGTTTAACATTGTGCGACAGCACAGATCCTCTAACCCTTATTATTCACGCGTGATACACTTCGCCGCTCTTAATAATTAAGTTAACGATATGAATGAACAGCCCTATTTAATACCGTCAGCGTCGGCTTTATTTGAAGAAGAGATAAAAAAGAGCGTTTTTATTACTCATCTTGCTCATACTCCAAGTGTAGAAGCTGCTAAGCAGTTCGTTGAACAGGTAAAAAAAGAGCATTCTTCAGCGCGACATAACTGTTGGGGCTTTGCTGCAGGGCGACCTGAAGACTCGATGAAGTGGGGCTTTAGTGATGATGGCGAACCCTCGGGTACTGCTGGAAAGCCTATCTTGGCGCAACTGTCTGGTTCGGGTGTTGGCGAGTTAACGGCCGTAGTCACTCGCTATTCAGGCGGAATCAAGCTCGGTACTGGTGGTTTAGTTAAGGCTTATGGTGGTGGAGTACAACAAGCTCTCAAGCTGCTTCAAACTATCGAGAAAAAAATAACCACAAAATTACGGCTAGAGTTAGACTATGGCTTTGTGCCGATTGCACAATCCATCATGGCTCAGCATCAGGCTGTTGAAGTCCAAGCGGATTATGGTGTTCAAGTTGAGCTTATTATTGAAATAGAGCTCCTTCAGGTAGATTCGTTTACCCAAACCATGATCAATAAAAGCGGTGCTAAGGCACTGGTAACGAAAGTCAAAGACAACTAGGAAGTGTGAAGCATTTCGCTTCGTTCAATAGCTCATGCAATTTCGCTCAATTATTCGAATCGTCGGATTATTATTAGCACTTTTTAGTGTATCAATGCTCGCACCTGCGCTCGTCGCTCTGATCTATCGAGATGGTGCGGGTGTGCCATTTGTGACGACCTTTTTTGTTCTCTTATTCTGTGGAGCAACCTGCTGGTTTCCAAACCGACGTTATAAGCATGAATTGAAAGCGCGTGATGGCTTCTTGATTGTTGTTTTATTCTGGACGGTAATCGGTAGTGCTGGTGCGCTGCCGTTTTTGCTCGCCGATAACCCCAATGTGTCGGTAACCGATGCTTTCTTCGAATCCTTCTCTGCATTAACAACCACGGGCGCGACCGTTATTGTCGGCCTCGATGATCTGCCTAAGGCGATTCTGTTTTATCGCCAATTCCTGCAATGGTTTGGTGGTATGGGTATCATCGTATTAGCGGTAGCCATCCTTCCTGTTCTCGGCATCGGTGGTATGCAGCTATATCGTGCAGAAATCCCGGGCCCTGTAAAAGACAGTAAGATGACTCCGCGTATTGCTGAAACGGCAAAAGCGCTTTGGTACATCTATCTGAGCCTAACGATTGCTTGTGCGGTGGCGTTTTGGCTTGCAGGCATGAGCTTCTTTGATGCTATAAGTCATAGCTTCTCTACTATTGCGATTGGTGGCTTCTCGACTCACGATGCGAGTATGGGCTATTTCAACAGTCCGGCTATCAACATGATTACGGTCGTGTTCCTTCTTATCTCTGCGTGTAACTATTCGCTTCACTTTGCTGCATTTGCTTCTGGTGGTGTGCATCCTAAGTATTATTGGAAAGATCCTGAATTCCGCGCCTTTATCTTTATTCAAGCAGTCTTGTTCTTAGTTTGTTTCTTATTACTGCTTAATCACCACTCTTATGACTCGTATTACGATGCTTTTGATCAAGCGTTGTTCCAAACGGTATCTATATCGACGACAGCAGGCTTCACCACTACAGGTTTCTCCGAGTGGCCATTGTTCTTACCTGTTCTGCTTCTGTTCTCTTCTTTTATAGGGGGCTGTGCAGGTTCAACGGGCGGTGGTATGAAAGTCATTCGAATCTTATTGCTTACTTTGCAAGGTGCTCGTGAAATGAAGCGCCTTGTCCACCCGCGTGCTGTCTATACCATCAAGGTTGGCGGTTCTGCGTTACCACAACGTGTTGTTGATGCGGTTTGGGGCTTCTTCTCTGCATACGCATTGGTTTTTGTGGTTTGTATGTTGGCTCTTATTGCTACTGGGATGGATGAGCTGAGTGCTTTCTCTGCCGTAGCGGCAACATTGAATAACCTTGGCCCGGGCTTAGGTGAAGTGGCAATGCACTTCGGCGATGTGAATGATAAGGCTAAATGGGTGTTGATCGTATCTATGCTGTTTGGTCGTTTAGAGATATTCACCTTATTAATTTTATTGACCCCTACGTTTTGGCGTAGCTAAGGACAACATTGTGGCAAAAGCTCTATTTTTGTATTCAAGCCGTGAAGGGCAAACCAAGAAGATCTTGAACTATATAAAAGAAGAAATGAATGAGTTCGAATGTGAGCTTCAAGATCTGCACACTATTAGTAATGTCGACTTTGCTCAATACGACCGAGTGTTGATTGGTGCATCTATTCGTTACGGCCACCTTAATAAGAAACTATATAAGTTCATTGATGCCAACCTTACTCAGTTGCAATCCAATAAGGTTGCCTTCTTCTGCGTTAACTTAACGGCTCGTAAAGAAGACCAAGGTAAAGACACCCCTGAAGGTAGTGCCTATATTAAGAAGTTTCTTCTTAAGTCACCATGGCAGCCGACTCTAATCGGTGTATTCGCGGGTGCTCTCTATTACCCTCGTTATAACTGGTTCGATAAAACCATGATTCGCTTCATTATGAATATGACAGGCGGAGAAACGGACACAACCAAGGAAGTTGAGTATACGAACTGGGAAAAAGTCTCTTTATTCTCTAAGAAATTGCAAGAGATGTAAGAGAAAAGCCTACTTTTGAGGCGTTTTGTGCTCTTTTTAATCGAACGAATAAAAAAACGAGAAAAACTTCAAAAAGGGCTTGCCAGTGTGATCGAAATCTCTATAATGCGACCTCGCTGACACGGGATGGCTTCGAAGCTTTGGTTTCAAAAGCGAAAACGAATCAGCAGGTCAAATTAGCCAAGCTAAGCGCTTGAAAAAAGTTTTGAAAATAGTGGTTGACACTAAAACTTAAATCGCTAAAATGGCCGTCCGATTTGAGCGAAGCTCAAAAAGGAAAA
>NZ_JBGOOU010000033.1:0-67669 GCF_041439815.1 Vibrio sp. 1F279
ATAGCATGATCTTCTCATTGCAAAAAATCAAGCTCCTTCAATGATCACGGGTATAGGTAACAACACTATGTTGAGCGTATTTAACTTAATTACCCTTCAACAGGCTGTTCGGTATGATTTCTCATACAATCAATGATTTGATTGGTGAATGTCTCGCTATACGTGCCCCTACTCACATATATTGCTGATATTAACCTTGGATGGTTTATTAATTTATTTTAAAGCGTAAAATAAATGGTGCTTGCAAACCGCATTGGTGACAAATTTGTCACCGCGGTTTTTACTTCCAAATTATAGGTTTCCTATGTTCAAGAAACTCTCGCTTAAAAATAAGCTGGCGATCTCTGCCAGCATGGCCATTATCCTGGGGGGGATTTTGGTCGAGGTATTGTCTTTTCGTGCTTCATTGCAACGGTTAGATATTGAAGTTGAACAGCGCTTAGAAGGTGCATCAGCTTCTTACAATCAATATGTATCGGATTGGATCTTATCCAAAGAACGTGCGCTTACTTCACTTTCGAAGGAGTCAACACAAGAAAGCTTGGTGACTCACCTGAAGCAGGTTCGTGATTCAGGGGCGTTTGATAATGTGTTCTTAGCGTTCCCAGATGGCTCGCAAAAAAATGCGAATGGCGTAGTGTTGCCACCGGGCAATGATGATCCACGCGTATGGGGTTGGTACACCAATGCGGTTGCGAACCCAAGTAAGGTGTTCATGGATAACCCAACGGTTGCCGCGGCAACTGGGGCGAACGTTGTGTCGTTGGGTACTGCAATGCAACTGCATGGCCAGCAGGTCGTTTTGGGGGCCGATGTAGAAATTACCGGCATTCTAAACAGCCTTGAAAAAGTGATTCTTCCAGGCGAAGGCTACATGTTTATCGCGACCAACAAAGGCACGGTTTACACGCACGCTGATACAAAGTTGCTGAATGAGAACATTAGCTCGCTAGGGCTAGATTTTTCTGATGTACAGAAGGCACTGACTAGCGGTAAAGACACGGCTATCGAGTTAAATGGCAGCGACTATGTTCTGTACGCACGTGCGATTGATGGTACAAGCCTGATTACTATCAGTGTTGTTAATCATGACTCTTTGGTTGCACCGTTATTTGATGCGGTGATCGGTCAAGTGTTGGTGACACTGTTGGTTGTGATTGTATGTACCATATTGTTTAACCTGCTGTGTACTATTCTGTTCCGTCCGTTGAACCATGTGTCTCAAGCATTGGCGCAGATCGCTAATGGTAGTGGTGATTTAACTCAGCGTATTCATGTTGAGAACCAAGATGAAGTAGGAGAACTAGCACAGAACTTCAACACTTTTGTAGGAAGTTTACAGCAGTTGATTGGTCATATTCGTGGGCAATCAGAGCAGCTTAACAGCCAGTCAGAGAAAAGTACTCAGCGAGCGAATCGTTCGGTGGATGAGCTTAATCATCAACAGCAAGAGATCACCATGGTGGCGACGGCTGTAACGGAAATGGCGAGTGCAACGCAAGAGATTGCATCGCATGCTGAGCAAACCGCAAAAGCGGCACAAGACTCTGCGACAAGCACTAATAGCGGTCACGCCCTGGTTGTCGATACTAAAGGTTCTATCAATAACCTCGCCAATGAAGTGAACGAGGCGGGCAACGTGATCAGCGAGCTAAACAAGCATGCTCAAGAGATTTCAACGGTACTTGCTACGATTCAAGGTATTGCAGAGCAAACTAACTTGCTTGCTTTGAATGCTGCGATTGAAGCGGCGCGTGCTGGTGAACAAGGTCGCGGTTTTGCTGTAGTTGCAGATGAAGTACGTGTGCTTTCTCAACGAACTCACTCTTCAACAGAAGAGATAAAGTCAACGATTGATGTTTTACAACGCACAACGGCTCAAGCGGTTGATCTTATGGAGAGCAGCTCGAAACTGGCAATACATTCCGTCGAAGATGCCGACCGAGCTTCACATGCGCTAGAAGAGATCAACACAGCGGTGGCTTTGATTAGTGATATGGCGACTCAAATTGCTACCGCAGCAGAAGAGCAAACGCACGTGACGGGTGAAATTACTCAGAACATTACGACCATTAAAGATGTTACGGACCACTTAGTTGTGGGCGCACAGGACAGCTTAACTGAGTCGAACGAACTTAAGAGCCAAGCCGCTGGTTTAAGTGACAAAGTGGCGACTTTTAAGCTTGCTTAACTGTGTCACTCACTGATGCCTGATCAGTGAGTGATTGTTAAGCAATAAGTCAAAGCGACGTAGATTACGTCGCTTTTTTTGTATTTGTGAGTAATCAAATTATTTATTAATCAGTTTCTGAAAACTCTTTCAGCGCACTCATTGCAGCTTCTGCTTTCTCTTTCTGAACGAAGATATGGTCATGGTAATAACCAGCAATTACGTTGGCGCTAATGCCGTATGAACCTAGCTTGGTGGCAAAAGCCGCTGTTAATCCAACCGCTTCAAGACTCGAGTGGACCGATAAAGTTATCAGGCTAAATACACCGTCGAAGTCTAACTGAGCTTTGGTCGCAACGCCTTCTTCAAGAACCAGTGTTAAACTTTCCTTTTCACGAAAGGTCGCGATTGGTTCGAGTTGAACATAATCTCCCAATCCCCCGTCTACAGTACAAAAAACATAATCACCTTCAATGAGCTCTGGTGACATGGACTTTAGCAGAATGTCTAAATCGGTAATGGCGGTCATCGTCTTTTTCCCTGCGTAATTGCGTTTGTTTATGGTGTTGTATAATGCAGCCAAGATAGAATTTAGTTTTGCATAAGTAAAATTAATAATACTTATTCCACATCAGTATCGTTAATGTCGAGATTCCTTCCATCTTGATGGCATCGAACAAGTGCTGAGTGGTGAGATGGAGTGGCACTAAGTTCATTATCTCGGTTGTGTTTTAGAACAGCCTGGAGATTGTGTGTTACATTTAAGTTGATACACAACTGGAGATATCGATGATCTGGCTTTCAGTGAAAGTACTACAGATTGGACTTGTCTATGGATACAGGAAGTATCAAAAAACGAAAAGAGCTCCTATGTAGGGGCTCTTTTTTTAGATGGCCTTTTTCTTATTAAAGTGAGACTTTTTTTTGGAACGAACAGTGTTGAAAGAAATGGCGTATTTGTTCGGTTTAATAGCCTGTACCTAAACTGATCCTGAAATGTCATATCACCAATAAGCGAAAGTATGTTGAAAATAGAACAAGTTACCCCTCATATCGGTGCGCGAATCCATGGAGTCGATCTCGCCACATGCAGTGTGACTGAGCTCGATGAGGTTTATCAGGCGCTGATTACCCATCAAGTAATCTTCCTAGGTGATCAAGTACTCTCACCAGAACAACACTTGATGATTGCAGAGCGATTTGGACAGCTCGAGCTTGCGCATCCCTTCTTTCCTCGCGTCGAAAGCGCACCTCAGGTGAGTGTCATCGAAACAACCCGTGGTAATGCACCCATGGAAAGCTATTGGCATACGGATCTAACCTGGCGCAAAGTGCCATCGAAAGCTTCTTTGTTGCATGCTCAACATATTCCAAGCACCGGTGGGGATACGATTTGGTGTTCGATGACGGCGGTTTTCGAGTCATTAGATGAAGACATGAAAGCAAAACTGAGAGGGTTGTCTGCGACTCATTCGCTGGTGGCTTTCGAGGGAGTTGAGCCAGATCAGATAGAGCTTGATTGGCACAAATCACTACTTAAAACCGCGCAGCAAAATCCACCTGTAATTCATCCTGTTGTTCAGAGCCATCCGGAAACCGGTAAAGAAACACTTTATATCAATGAGCAGTTTACCCGTTATATCAACGAACTTGACCGACAAGAGAGTGATATTTTACTTAACCAACTGTTTGAAATTGCACGACGCCCTGAGTTTCAAGTCCGTTTCAAATGGGACAGGGGATCAATGGCTATTTGGGACAATAGGGTCACGCAACATTACGCGGTGATTGATTACGGCGATACTCCAAGAAAGATGTATCGCGTTACAGTGACATAATGCAAACGAAGAGGCGCAGCACTTGCTAAGGCGCGTTATTGGTGTAGCGTGAGCGTATAAATCTGAATCACTTAGGGATGTTGTCTGAGTTAAAGTATGAAACGAGACTTTATTCATCTAAGTCATAATAAAATCAAAAGCGTTGATACATATTTGATTGAAAGCTCACTGCTCTGAGGTGATGTGTAATATACTCAGCGGAAAACATAAGAACCAACATCAAATTTTAGACTTTGTAAACGTTAGGGCTTAGTAAATAAAGTATTTGTATGAACGCGATTCGTAAAGTTTATCAGTACGCAGAACCTAACCTAACCCTTGTGGGTTGGATGGGCTTTGTCGGTTTCCCTGCTTACTACATTGTATGGGAATTCTTGTTTCCGCAACCCTATGAAAATTTAGCCGTGCGTCTGTTTTGCTCGGTATTGTTCCTTGGGATTGTTGTTCGTAATCGTATTCCATTTGATTGGCGAAAGTACCTTCCGGCTTATTATCAAGTCGCTATTACCCTCTGCTTACCGTGTTTTTTCTTTTACATGCTGCTGATGAATAACTGGTCCAACGTATGGGTTATGTCTTTCATGTCGGCTATTTTCCTCCATATTCTATTAGTTCACGTCACCCGAGTGATGTTTGCACAAACCTTCGCTGGGATAGGGATTGCTACCTTGTGTGCGTGGGTGGCACAAGGCTTCTACTTAGAGCTCACTATGGATTGGACGCATGTGCCAATCTTCTTATTTATCTATTTGTTCGGTAACTTATTTTACTTCCGTAATCAGGTGGAACATGAGAATAAGGTGTCATTGGCGAAATCTTTTGGAGCTGGTATCGCGCATGAGATGCGAAACCCACTAAGTGGTTTACTGACATCTATTGATGTTATGCAGTCCATATTGCCGAATCCGAAAAGTGGTGGCCACCAAGGGCAATACGCTTTGAGTAATGAAGAAGTTATACAGTTACGTGAAGTGGGTGATGAAGCGATGGAGATTATTCACTCAGGTAACGAGACGATTGATCTGCTATTGACTTCAATTGATGAAAACCGAGTATCTCGTTCTACGTTCAAGAAACATTCAGCTCAAGCGGTGGTGGAAGGGGCGATAGATAGCTTTAACTATAAGCGCTCAGCTGATAAATCAGCGATCTCTTTAGATGTACAAAGCAACTTTGACTTCTTGGGTAGTGATACCTTGTTGAAGTACGTGATGTATAACTTGTTCAAGAACGCATTCCATCATCGCAGCCCTGAAGATTTTCATATTCATGTCACCATGTGCAGTGATGACGTGACCAATCAAATTATGGTTACCGATAACGGATCTGGTATTTCAAACGATGTCATTCGACGTATCTTCCAGGATTTTTACACCACCGGCCAATCAGGTAACTACGGCTTAGGTTTGCCATTTTGTCAGAAGGTAATGCGGTCGTTTGGTGGAGAGATTAAGTGTAAGTCTGAGGTGGAACAGTGGACGCAGTTCACGATGACTTTTCCATCTTTGACTTCTCACTCTGTGAACGAAATTAAGAGTGAGCTCACTAAGCTAAAGACAGTGTTGATGGTGAGTGACCAGAAAGTACTCTCTGATAAAATTACTGAGACATCACGTTTTATGGGGTTTGACCTCACCGTATTAGACGTTGTATCAGCACTTAAAAATAAGGAATATCAATTTGAGTTCGACTTGATTTTCGTTGATATGGAGAGCTTAGATTTAAGAGCCAATTACCTCGATAGAATTGAATCTTTGCTATCGTTCACTGAAGCGAGAATCATCTATTTGTATGAGCATCATCCCATTAAGCGTGTTCGTAACGTTGTTTTTGAACCGATTTGGGTGGAAACACAAGTTTGGCTACTGAATACCAAAGCCACCATCGAGCGCTTACTTTTCGATTCTAATTACGTGTTGCCATCGGTTGCTGTGAAACCACTAGAGGCGACTAATAAACGTACGATAATGGTGGTGGATGACAACGAATCTTTGCGCCGTTTTACCGCAATGTTATTGGAAAAACAGGGCTTTGACGTTGTACAGAAAGAAGATGGCCAACAAGCGTTAGATGCTTTGGATACCGAGGATGTTGATTTGATTCTGATGGATATCGAGATGCCAATTATGGATGGTATTGAAGCTTCTCGTCGAATCCGCAGTGCAGCCAAAGAATACTCTACAGTGCCGATTATTGCTCACACAGGCGACAGTTCCCCAGTGACATTGGAAAAAATGGAATCGTCAGGCATGTCAGATTTTATTGTGAAGCCAGCGGATAAAACCCGACTGTTCGATAAAATTGCACACTGGATTTGATTGGTTGTACCGTCCGGTTATCCAGCTGAACTAAATAGATAAATAGATAAATAGATAAATAGATAAATAGATGAACACAAGAAAGAGCTCAGCAATTCGCTGGGCTCTTTTTGTATCGCGACATGATAGCGTCTATTCAGTCCTGCCGTTTGTGTTAGTTATAGAATTGGTGTGTACAGAGTTATACGAACTCTAACTCTGGGTGATGGTACGCTTCGTGACAAACTGTGAGCACATGGTCAATGTCTCGTGGTGTCATATCGGCATTCACTGAAAATCGGATGATGTTCTTGTTCTTGCCCGTAGCGGGGCGGCAGAACACCGCACCGAACACATTCCGTTCTTCAAGGAAGTCGCGCACTCGCTCTGTATTTCTCTCATTGCCGCACTCCAACGCAACAATTTGAGACTCGCTGCGGATATTAAAGCCAATTCGTTTTAGACCCGTAGTCAGCGATTTAGCACGCAGGAACAGAGCTTGTCGTTTATCATCTGCACTTTTGATTACCTCTAATGTTTTCTCTAAACGGACCACCTCTTGTGGTAACACGGTCGAGCTGAAAATCGCGGGATAAGCAACAAACGGTAAGGTTTCTGAAAGCAGTTTTGGCCCAAGGATCGCGCCTGCACGATAAGCAAAGGTTTTAGCCAAACTTACGGTGATGAAGTCGACTTGGTTTGTAAGGCCCAATGCGTGAACTATGCCGGCACCATTTTCCCCATGCGTGCCCAATGAATGCGATTCATCAACGACGACGGCACAATCAAACTCCTGCGCCATTTCGTAGATGTCGCGTAGTGGGGCGATGGTCCCAATGGTACTGTAAACCGAATCGACCACAATAACGCCTGAGCCGTGGCGCTCTAACTGTTTACGCAGGTGATTCATATTGTTATGCATAAACGGGTGGGCGATGCCGCCAGCGGCACGAATGCCTTCCCATAGCGACATATGGGCAAAAAAGTCGATATACACCGATGTGTCCGGCGGGCAGATGGTTTGTAATAGTCCTATATTGGCCGCCCAACCTGACTGAGAAAGCAAACAGCTCTCCATTCCGACATAGTTCGCGAGCTCGGTTTCAAACGCAGGTTTAGACTCTTCATCTTGTAAAAAAATTGCAGACATCACTACGTTGTCATCGTGTTCAATAATCGCTGCTTGATGGGCGTCTTGGATCGGTTTGTTGTGTGACAGTGCTAAGTAATCATTGCTCTGCATCACGACGGCATTGCGCTGAGGTCGTTTACCCAATACCAAGTGCTTTTGGCTTTGGTTCTGGGTAATGAGGTCTTGAATATAGAAATTCAAGCGTTCTTCGATAAAGGAAGGTAGTGGTTTGTTTTTTGTTGTATCACTCATAATTATTCTCTTCAAATACGGGAAAACGCCAGCGCCGGCGGTTGTATATTGAAGTTAAAAAGTGATGTGTCATTAGTCAGTTTGCATAATTTTGTATGTGCTAGCAAACTCAGTATTTAAGGGTTTTGAGGCGAGTGGGTTTCCTTACGGTTCGGGGCTTTAACCGAATCAAGATAGGAATAATAGCCTTCTTTTTTATGACAAAAGGCTATTAAAATTCGGTGTTCGAAAGGCTTTTAAAAAGCTGATTTTGAAAGGCTCCGGGCTGTTAGCTGTGAATGTGGATAAGCTCAATTAAGGCATCCAATTGCTGCTTAGTTTCACCCTCTAACGAATACCCAATATTGATGCGTAAGCAATTGCTGTAAAGGTCGAGAGTGCTGAACAGGTGTCCAAGCCTAATATCAATGTTGTGGTCGGCAACTGCCTGAGCAAAGCTTGATTGGTTCAAATTTGGTATTTGTAGCCAAAGTACCATGCCACCTTGCGGGTTACTTATCTTTACTCCTTGAGGAAGGTGCTGAGCCAAATAACTTAGGTATTGCTGGCGCAAAGAGAGAAGCTGAGTACACCTTCTTCTAACGTGTTTTGCGTATTGACCAGATTCGATAAAGTCAGCAACTGCAAGCTGAGTGGGTAGGGCGACGCCATAGCTTGCAGCAGAAAACTGAGCCTTGTATTCGTTAATGAACCTCCCTGGTAAGCACCATCCTAATCGGTAACTCGGTGACAAGCTTTTCGATATTGAACCACACCATAGTACATAGCCGCCTTTGTCGTAGTATTTCGCGGGGAGTGGAGTGTGTGAGGAATAAGAAAGTTCCAGATACACATCATCTTCAATGATCGGTACTTGATAGTGATTCGCTAATTCAGCAAGCTTTTGTTTTTGACTAGCCGACATGTTGATCCCTTGAGGGTTCATATGAGAGGTACAAAAAATCGCGGCATCGACTTGTCTATTCTTCAAATGCGCTTCCAATTGTTGCAAGTCGATACCGTCATCCAGAGATGGGATCTCGATGATTTGTCGCGACATCTTTCCGAGCAACTCCAGAATGCCGTTGAAACAAGGTGAACTAATCGCGATGGTGTCGCCTTCTTTGGTGCACGATTCAAGTGCAGCCTTAATCGCAGACATACAGCCTGCAGTAATCACCATCTCTTCAGGTGAAAAGTGTACATCGAGCTTGGCAAAGTGAGTGGATAATGCCTGACGTAACATTGGCTCACCTTGTGTATCTGGGTAATGGTTTAGCCTGCTGCTCATACGCCGAATAGCGCGGCGAAAACTGCGTTCCAGTTCAACAATCGACTGTTCATCATTGGCGGTGCTAGACACCCCTAAAGATCCATTGATTGAGTTGTGAGTCGATGAGGTTAGCTTGACGCTCGACACTTTACTTTCAAACTGTGCCCACTCTGGGGTTGAACGAGCAGGTTTATGAGGAGAAACAAAATACCCTGCTTGCGGTCGAGAGTGTATCCAGCCTTGTGATTCGAGTTCTTGGTAGCAGCTCACCACGGTCGACATGCTGATGGCTTGTTGTTTAGCTAATTGACGCAGCGAAGGCATGCGTCCACCTTCGGGTCTTTTCCCCGTTTCAATCTCATCAATAAACTGATTGGCTAGCTTTCTGTAGATGCTCATGGTCACGACCGTTGTTAACTGTACTGGTTTTTATTGTAAAAATTGTATCTGTACTGGTTTTATTGATCAAGGGATACTCATTCAAAACAAAGGAGGGGTCAGTATGAAAAGAAATGATTTGTTGTTAGCGGTGTTCGTGATGGCAATTTGGGGATTCAATTTCTCGATGATCAAAATGGGTGTAACCAATGTTCATCCGTTGTTGGCAACCGCCGCGCGTTTCTCGCTAGCGGTGATTCCGGTGATATTTTTTGTAGCAAGACCGAATGTCGCGTGGCGTTATTTAGTGAGTTATGGCTTTGTGTTTGGTGTGGGCATCTGGGGCATGGCTTCATGGTCAATCACCGCTGGGCTCTCATCGGGGCTTTCGTCGGTGTTGCTTTCAACCAATGTGCTAATTGGTATGGCGGTTGGCGTGTGGGTTTTCAAAGAAAGTGCGTCGGTTCGCAAGTTAATGGGTGCGATGTTAGCCATGTGCGCGTTGGCGGTGCTGGTTTCCGCAGCAACGGGCAATGTCACTGTTAATGGCGTGATTCTTATTATGGTCGCAGCGTGTAGTTGGACGTTAATGGGCGTGATTGTTAAAGCGTCTAAAACCACTCAGGCTTTTGCGTTTAACGTGTGGGGCATGCTATTTGCGCCAGTTCCATTAGTGTTGTTTGCGGTGATGCTGCACGGTGACCAAATTATTTGGCAGGCGATAGAACAATGGGATTGGAACGCAACGATTGCTGTGTTGTTTCAGGCTTACCCAACCACGCTATTCGGTTACTGGGTGTGGAATAAACTGTTAATTCAATATCCGTTAAGCACGACAGCGCCGTTAACCTTGCTAGTACCTATATTCGCATTGATCAGTGGCTACTTTATGTATGACGAGGTGCTATCAGTCGCTCAAGTTGTGGCATCTGTACTGTTTCTAGTCGGTATAGGTTTGATAGTGAAGCCTGCTAAGACAACCGTAAGACCTCTTAGGGAAATAAAGACGATTGATTGAGCGTTTTCTAAAAACACAGCAGAATAGCATTGTCGAAAGGATTGACTAATTCGAATTAAATTCTGAAATGATACAAATATCATATTTAATAATGGTTACTTAGTAACCTCTGTTGAGTTTGATATCAAATCAAGTGGCTGATTTTATTGGGTATAGGATAGAGGTCTCAAAAATTATCTTTTAGAACACTAAAGTTTTAAATTCTTATTATGTTGGATTTTTCGGGATATAATATCACATCGTACCTGTTGGTTAGGTGTTTTTTAGCTATATATGTGACTTTACAAGGGAGTTATCTTCCTGATTTGAAAGAATAATTAAATTGATGAGATAAAAAAGTTGGCGAAAATCAGAAGCTTGGCATACACTTTCCTTGTAAATGACCTTATCTCATTGATTGAATAGGGTAAATGCTTTGGCGCTACTGAAGATGGTAGCAATGTATAACATAGCTTTGAGGAAAGTTTTATGGCACTCACTAAAGCCGATTTGGCTGAGAACCTGTTTGAAACACTCGGATACAGCAAGCGGGATGCCAAGGAAACGGTTGAAGTGTTTTTCGAAGAAGTTCGTAAGGCACTTGAAAATGGCGAACAGGTAAAACTGTCTGGTTTTGGTAACTTTGATCTTCGTGAGAAAAACGAGCGACCTGGTCGTAACCCGAAAACTGGTGAAGACATTCCAATTTCTGCTCGACGTGTTGTTACTTTTAGACCGGGACAAAAATTGAAGGCCCGAGTCGAAAATATTAAAATCGAGAAGTAGCCAAGCAATAGACCACGCCTAGCGTGGTCTTTTTGTATCTACGTCTTATGCATCATTTGCTGACTGTCTTGTCACTGGTTTCTCTTAGTGGTATCACCTGACTCTCTTTTCTTAGCTACCCTTCTCGTTAACTACTAATAGTGACATCCCTATAGTTTGCTTTCTGATAGTAATGAACTAATGAAAGCAACGCGAGAGCACTAATAAAAAGAAAGGGCTGCGATTATGCAGCCCTTTGTCGTTCTTGTTTATGGTAAGCGTTTATGCCAGTGGTTATGCCGCTTTAATGTGCGTGGTAATGTACGGTTGCCATGCTTGTTGGTAAAGCTCTAAAGATTGGCGTCTTAGGCTATTGATTTGTGCCGCTTCGATATCGTTGATTGGGCGATGTTCTGCAATTGCGTGACGCTCAATGCCTTGGATGATTTCGTAGAGTTCGTGCTCAGGGCCACTTTTCACATCAGCAATCGCTTTCAAGTGAAGTTGAACCTCTGCAATGATGTTGGTTTTAGGTAAACGAACCAACAAGTTAAGGTCACGGTAGCCAGAATCGGCTGGTGACTTAAACTTGTTTTTCAGCTTAACAACGTCTGCTTCACGGCTTAGCGCTTCGTAAACTTCAACCAAGCTTTCTACATCGTTCGCGATGATAGTTGCACGGGCTAAGTCGGTAATTTTTGTTACATCACCATCAAGCTCAAGGGCGATTTTTTCTTCTGCACGAGCTTGAGATTTAACGCCAGCAAATAGCGCTTCAGAATTGGTGAGTAGGGCAGTACTTTTACAGATAGTTTCTAGTTCAGCTTGGCCTTGATGCGCTTTGCTGTACAGAATATCGAAGTCGGTGTAAGGCTGAGTCGGGCGTGAGTCGAAGGCTTTGATGCCGTAAAGGCCGCTCAAACTATGACGGAATACGTTTGATGAAACTTGGTTTTGCGCAGGAGTGCGCGTTTGATCAGTCGAACTTGTTGAAACAGGTGCTGCTGCGAATGCAGGCGCTCGGCTCAATACCAATAGCATTAGGGCCGTCGTACGGAGAAATACACTCATTCAAACTCCAAAATACAAGGTTACAAAAACGGGTAGTTAAAAGGGGTAACCAGTAACGCACAAGAGTAAAAACAGCTTAACTAAACTCACTACATATTAAATGGGGCTAGCTAAGACCGAAACCAACTCTAACGTTTAATATTGCTTTAAAATGTGAAGATATAGACAAATAATCCAACCGTTAGTTCCGCAATTATTAGAACTTTGAACTTAGCCAGTTTCTGATTTCATCGAAACCAATTTGGTACTTTAAACCAAGCTAAGGTTGCTCTTACCTCTCTATACTGTACCCTTGCATTATGACTGTTTAACATGAACGAAAGATGAATAATCCTGAATTTTGGCACAATAAATGGGCAGCCAACCAAATTGGTTTCCACCTCGAAGATGTAAACCCACTTCTGATTAAATTTTGGGAAAAGACTGAGCCTAGCTACGAGAAGAGTGTGTTTGTTCCACTTTGTGGCAAAAGTGAAGATCTGATTTGGCTAGCTTCAAAGCATGAAGATGTTCAAGGTGTCGAGTTAAGTCAGATTGCGGTTCGCGCATTTTTTGCAGAGCACCTTTACACCCCGACTGTGACTCAAATCAGTGGTCAGCACGAGCTGTATCAATTCGATGAACTGAACATCTACACGGGCGATTACTTCTCAGCGCCAATCCAGCCTGTCGATACCATTTACGATCGCGCGTCTTTAGTCGCATTGCCTGAAGAGATGCGCGTGCAATATGTAGAGCGTTTGAAGCAACTGTTAAAGCCAGGCGGCAAAATCTTATTGGTGACATTGGATTACGATCAAAGTGAGATGGCAGGGCCTCCGTTTAGCGTACCTAAGCTAGAGATCGATCAGTTATTTGCAGGTTATAAGATCACTTTGTTGAATCAAGATATCGCAGATGATGAACACCCTAAGATTGCGAAGAAAGGTTTGTCTCGATTCAGTGAAGAAGTGTATTTGATTGAGTCTGACGCTTAAGCGCAGTGAGCTCTCTAGCGAAAAGACCGCTTCAATAAAAAAGATAACACCAACAAAAAGACGGGCTCGATAGCCCGTCTTTTTTGTTGTTCAGATTTGAAGTCGTGATTGTTCAGAATTTGAATAGCTGGTTAGTAAATTACTTTTACTTTAGAAGCACTCTCAATTGCATCTTCAATCGCAGTCTCAGTGCTGTTGCGACGAGTAAGCGCCACACCTAGACGACGGCGACCATCGATATCAGGTTTACCAAACAAGCGAACTTGCGTTTGTGGTGCGTCTAGCGCCTCTGTAAGACCTTCAAAACGAATGTTGGTTGAAGTGCCTTGGCCCAGAATAACCGCTGATGCACATGGACCGTATTGCGTGATGGATTTGATCGGCATACCGGTAAACGCGCGTACGTGCAGTGCGAATTCCGATGAGTCTTGAGACATAAGAGTCACTAAGCCAGTATCGTGTGGGCGAGGGGATACTTCGTTGAAGATAACGTGATCGCCTTTAACAAACAGCTCGACACCAAAGATACCGTGACCACCTAGTGCATTAACCACTTGTTCAGCGGTGTATTGCGCTGTTTTAAGTGCGTTGTCTGACATGACTTGTGGCTGCCAAGACTCACGGTAATCACCATCTTCTTGGCGGTGACCGATAGGCGCACAGAAATGCACACCGTCGACTGCGCGAACGGTAAGTAGCGTAATTTCGTAATCAAAGTCGATGAAGCCTTCAACGATTACGCGACCCGCGCCAGTACGACCGCCTTCTTGTGCGTAGTCCCAAGACTTTTGAATGTCTTCCTCTGTTTTGATAACGCTTTGGCCTTTACCTGAAGAGCTCATTACTGGCTTAACAACGCAAGGCATTCCCACGAATTCAATAGCGGCAGCGAAGTCTTCAAAGGTGTCTGCAAAGCGGTAAGGAGAAGTGCTCAGTTTTAGCTCTTCTGCCGCTAGGCGACGGATACCTTCGCGGTTCATCGTTAGCTTGGTCGCATTCGCAGTCGGAACGACATTTAAGCCTTGTGCTTCTAGCTCTACCAACTTGCTGGTGGCAATAGCTTCAATTTCAGGAACCACATAATCTGGCTTTTCTAGTTCAATGATCGCTTGAAGTGCATCGCCGTCTAACATGTCTAATACATGGCTACGATGCGCAACTTGCATCGCGGGTGCGTCTGCATAACGGTCACAAGCAATAACTTCCAAACCTAAACGTTGGCACTCGATAGCAACTTCTTTGCCGAGTTCACCTGAACCTAATAGAAGTACACGAGTAGCATTTTCACGAGTAGCAGTACCAAACATAGAAATTCCTTCCGATCTTTTGAACGATTGATTGAAAACGGGGTGATCATACTTATTTCAATGATAAAAGCAAACGTTTGCGCAAGTTGTTGCGTTAATTACAGGTATAAAAAAAGCAGCCCCGTTAAATAGGGCTGCTTATTTGAATTTTTGTTAATTAGATGTACTTAGATTGCTAAGTAAGTCACTGGAATGTCGGGATTAATCGCTTCTAATGTAGATTGCGTATCCGCTAGGTGACTGATGCTACCTTCGGCGATTTCAACCAAAGCTGCACTTTCAATTTGTTCAAAATCGAAGCCAGCCAGTTTAAGTTGAATTAACGCGACTTGCAGAGGAGGTAGGCTCGGGTTGAACGCTGCGTTTTCAGCGTAAGCACCCGTAAAAATTTCACCTGACGTCAGTTGTAGCGAAACACCACTTAGGTTTTTGGTGTAAGGAGCATGGCTGCGGTTTAGTGCTGCTAGCGCTTCTACAACAATAGGCGTTGTTTCTTCGGTCGTGTACTTATGATCAAGCTTTGTCATTAGGCCTGTTGTTACACCTAAATCAGCAGGGCCGAACGAGTCTGGTAGGTACTCTTGCAGAGACATTTCATCACGTTGTGGAAGCTGAACCTTAAGCTCTTTCGCTGTGGTCAGTTCGTTCATGAATTGACGACAGTGACCACAAGGGCTGAAGTTGATGGTGATATCAGAGATACCTTGTTCGCCTTTCATCCAAGCGTGGCTGATTGCAGATTGCTCAGCGTGTACTGTTTGGCCAAGTTGAGCACCAGCGATTTCAAGGTTTGCACCAAAATACAGAGTGCCAGACAAACCACGCACGATTGCACCAACATAAAAGTCAGATAACGGAGCGTAAGAATAGGCTGCGGCAAAAGGAAGTAGCGCAATACGTAGCTCGTCATCCGCTAAACCACTTGCTTGCAGTAGGCTAGCAAATTGTTCTGGAGACAAGGTCGCGTCAAAGTTGTCTGCTAATACGATGTCACTCAAAAGTGCTTTGATTGCTGTTGGAGCACTTTCCAGCGCCAGGGTAATACGACTGTTCATGTTGAATCCTTAATTGACCTTAGGCTTTAATTCTATGTAATGCTCAGGAATTTTCTGTGACATTTATCACCACTTCGTTGGTTTTGTTACATTGGTTTGCATAATTAGAGTGAGGTCACAGATGAAATCGATTGCAAGAGTAAAAACTACCATTGATATCCCATTTATTGGCCTAAACAGGGCGCGATTTGGCTGCTATTGCTAAATAAATGCGAATAAAAAGCCCAAACAGACACTGTAATAAACAGCATTCTGGTTGGGCTGAATCGCGTAGTGATCGTTTAGGTTAAGAATAGAACCAAACCACGAGCGAAAATATACTCGGTGCGATGATTGAGGTAATGACGCCGCAAAGCACAAGAGCCAAAGAACTGAATGCTGCATCTTCCTGATTCTTTTCAGCACAGGTTGCAGTGCCTAAAGCGTGAGATACGGTACCCATGGTTAAACCTCGGGCAATAGGGCTCTTAATACCAATGAGATTGTAGATTGGGTAAGCAAAAATCGCCCCAAACAGACCAACAATCAATACCAGTATTGCCGCAATCGCTGCTTCACCACCTAAATGGCTCGATACTTCCATCGCAATTGGTGTGGTGACTGACTTACCTAATAAACTCGCAATCAAACTTAAGTCTGCTTTAAAAGCCACAGCGATCAATGCTGTCGTTGTCATCGACATCACACTGCCTAGTGTGCAAGCAAAGGTGATGATGCGCCAGTTGGCTCTGATTTGAGGTAGCTGTTCATAAAGCGGATAAGCAAGGGCAACTACCGCGGGCTGCAGCATGTAGGTAATCCAGGTATTGTCCGCATAGTAAGTCTCAAACGGTACTTTGAAGAACGTGAGTATCGGAATGATGATACCAATGCTGATCAGCAGGGGATTACACAGTGGTGAGTTAACTTTTTGACTTACCCAGCGAGCAAACAGGAATACCACGATGGTGAGTAGAATCCACATGATCAGTTACCTCTCGAAAGCAAGCGGTCTAAAAACCATGATAAGGACACCAACACCAGCAACGTGCCACCAACGGCGCTCGCCATAATTGGCAATGCGTTCGCGATGAGCATGTCGAAGTGATCCATCAACCCAACACTGATCGGAACAAACAGTAAGATCATTAGGCGGATAATCAAGCTTGCACCGGGTTGTACCCAGTGCGAAGGAACAATACCAATCACCATGGCGGCAAACAGAATCAACATGCCAAAAATACTGCCTGGGATTGAGGTATCCAAAAAGTGCTGTAACGCGTTACCTACTGTAAGTGCACCTATGATTAAGGTGAAGGAGATTAAGCAGTAAACCAGTTGGATCAATCTTTCTTTCAAAGTGTTACGTCTCTTGATAATGGAATTAACTAGCTAACTTTTCTACGTATTGATAAACCGCCTTCAAGATAGCCATTTTCTTCTCGTCACTTTCATGTTCGTGCGCGAGGTTTTCAAGGTTGAGCATGTACTCTTCTAAACGGCACTCATAAAACTCACGACAATGGTTTGCCCATTTCAATTGCTCAGCTTCGTCGAGCGTCCATGGGAAGTTACGTGCACGGTAACGGAACAGTAACGGTTTAATACGTTCGTCACTGAAGGTGATATCCAAAACTGCCAAGTTGTTCGGGTCAGTTTCACGAATGATGTTCATCGCTGTTTTATCAGCAGGTGAAAAGAAACCGTCGTAAAGGTGGGTATCAACATCATCACTTTTTTCGTACTCGCGCTCTTGAGAGTACAGGCCAATGAGTTTTTCGCGGATCTCTGGATGTTCGCGCAGCAGTGCCAAGTTCTTCAAGCATTGTTGGCGATCGATACCGATGGTTTCGGCATTTTCAGCCGTCAGCGTTTTGGCTGGAGCAAGAATAGGGCACTTGTTCAGTTGAACCAATTTGATGGGTACGGGTAGCTCGTCTTCACTCAGTTCACTGCGTTTGGTGTAGAGTCTGTCTCTGAGTTCATCAGCGTCCAGTTCTAGTAGTGGGCTTGGATCTTTAGCTAAATCAACCACGATAACCGCATTTTGATTAGTTGGGTGCCAAGCCATAGGCACAATCCAGCTTGTGTAGTTGCAGTCACGGCCAAACATGCCCGAAACGTGCATCAATGGTGTCATGTTTACGATATCAACTAGGTCATTTAGCTTACGCTTATGACGCATGTTGTAAAGGTAATCGAACATCTTAGGTTGTGCAGCTTTAAGCTTCTTTGCTAACTCGATGGTCGCAATAACATCGGCCATCGCATCGTGCGCGTTCTCGTGTTCAATGCCGTTTGCCACAGATAGGTGTTCCAGTTTGAAACTTGGATAACCTTCTTCGTTCTCTGGCCAAACAATGCCTTCAGGGCGCAGTGCGTGAACAGCGCGCATTACATCGAGTAGATCCCAACGAGAGTTGCCGTTCTGCCAGCTCCACGCATATGGGTCGATGAAGTTTCGGTAACAGGTGTAACGCGTTACCTCGTCATCAAATCGAATACTGTTGTAACCAAGGCTTGTGGTGTTTGGTTTGGCCAACTCAGCATGGATCTTAGCGATAAACTCTGGCTCAGGGAGACCTTGTGAAGCCGCTTTCTGTGGCGTGATACGGGTGATCAACGCAGCTTCAGGCGCAGGGAGGTAATCAGCAGGAGGTTGGCAATAGATAACCAGAGGCTCTCCAATAACATTGAAATCTTGGTCGGTACGAACACCCGCAAACTGACTCGGACGGTCTTTTGCTGGGCTAACGCCCCACGTTTCGTAATCGAAAAAGAAGTAGGTCGGCTGATTATCTGAACTCATTGAAATTCCTGAACAGCAAGCGCAGAACGTTTACTGTGGCTGAAGGTTAGTTTTGTTCAGTATCTGATAGTATGCGGTACGCGTGCAACCCAGATCACAAATAAATTATCGGAAAACGGTGCTTTACTATTCAATCGAGTCGGTGGGGATGCCTTTGAATCCAGTTGAGGCGGTTTCTTAGTTAATACAATCTGTCTATCGTCCGTTTAATCCGATGGAGGTGAGAGTATCAACAGGACTTTCTGTTTGATGGTTAGCTCTCGGTTTCTCAAATCTTTGAATATAGCCTTCCATTCTTGAAAGGTGACGATTATAGGGTTAAAACTGTTTACAGGCTTAGTGACGCCGTAACGCACGGTTTCAATTTCAGGTTCGAACGTACCAAACAACTTATCCCAAATGATCAAAACACCGGCGTAGTTCTTATCGATGTATTGCGGGTTTTTGCCGTGATGTACTCGATGATGCGAAGGGGTGTTAAAGATGTATTCAAGTGGTCCCAAGCTTCGTATCCATTGTGTATGGACAAAGAACTGCAAACCTAGATTCAGAAGCACCACAAAGATGACCCATTTAGGGTCAAAACCTATGATGACCAACGGTACCCAGAATAGCCACATCCCAGCAAGTGGGTACATTAAGCTTTGACGGAAAGCCGTACTGAAGTTCATCTGTTCTGAGCTGTGGTGCGCGACGTGTGCTGCCCACATCCAGCGAACACGATGGCTTGCTCTATGGAACCAGTAATAGCAAAAGTCTTGCAACACCATCAACACAATGAAACTCAGCACGCCCATGTCGATGTCCATTAAACGCCAACCAAACATCAAGAGATACAACTGCACGACCAATAACCCGGTGATCAAATCGGAGAGTTGATGCATTCCCGCAAGCGTGAAGTTACACATCACTTCTGAAAGTTTATAGCTGGAATTATCTGGCAATCGACCTTGCTTCTGACCGATAAAATACTCAGCCAACATGCACACCACGAATAAGGGCGCTAATACCAGCAGTAGCCATTCTGGGTGATTGATTAATGCGTCGATATTCATGTTTTATCCTTGTTGAGACGCTATACGCGTTCTTAGTATCAAGTTTACTTAGACTTGCTCGCCTGAGATTCAATCAGCAGAATTACGTTACCAGCGAGCAAAGTGATCTTCTGTTAGGCCAAGAACACCATCGAGTTGATGTGTCACTCCATTGTTGTCTTCAATCGAGCCAGAAAAGTGACCAATGAACTGACGAAAGTTACTCTTTAACAGCCATAAATTGAGCTTTTCGCTGCGGTTATTTAAGGGCGTAAAGGTCAGGTTTATACGTTCATCTTGTGATGTTATCTGCCAAGGCAAGTTCGTGTCTTGGCGACTGAACGTAAACTGTACCGGGTTAAGCAAGTGTCTGGTTCCATTGACCCATAACACGTTTTCGCAGCCTCCAGTCTCATTCACGCCCGCCGCGAGGTTTAGGCCAATATCTGTGCCATTGGATTGCGTGTTGATACTTGCCCAGCGCCAACTGGTCTCACGCCTCATGTAACCCGCTGAAAAGTCATAACCGGCACGAGCTTGTTGGAGAACGAGTGATTCTCCTTTGATTTGGATTTCACCGCTGATGCGCAAAGCATTGTGCTTTTGAGTGTAAGTCCAACCTGAATAACCCGTTGGGCTGCACATCGCCATGGGCAAGCTGTCGGTTTCAGGCTCTAAAGCGATATCGGCCTTGATGAGTTTGGTATTCAATCGAACTTGCCATTGTCCGCCTTCAATATTAAAGATGATGCTTTGGCCTGCAATGTTTGTCGTGCCGTCAAATGGCGAAGCGGTAACTTGTTTATCAAACCCTAATGGCCTCAACCAAGATGACTCTTCTAGATGGTTGTTTTCAATATCGTACAGATAACAAAATGCCGAGCCTAAGTAGCGAATATCCGCGATTGCCACGCCGATAATGTGCGTTTCGGTGACGATACTGACAAATTGAAATTGCTTGTAGTGGAAGTGCTTCTGCCAAGAGTTTGCTTTTGCATCCATCGAGTTTCGGTAGTCAAAGTTCTCGATGTTCAGGTGCTTTGGGATGCCATCGAAATGCCCAATGATCGGCTGACCATTAGAATCAATCAAACTGTATGGAGCAGGATTCGTTTTTATCATTGCGATAGTTCACATAAATTTAACAACTAAAGCCATTGTGCGATGAGTAGCGTAGAATTGGGAGGTCATATTCGGACAAGAGCGCGTTACCAATCACGATTTTGTCAGTAGTGTTGTTGAAGCTGAGTAGTCATGTTTATGGGAATGGGCTCGATATAAGGAGAGACGATTGGAGATTATCGCGGAGTATAAGCCGACCGGACATCGGCATCAGTTGGGTACATTAGATATCGCGCTGCTGTTGAATACGTTAGAGCAACGAGGTCTCGATATTGAAAGGTTACTCAATGATGTGGGTTTGCCGAACATGGATTGGCGAGACCGGAATGGAAAGTTGACTTACGCTGACAAGCTTTCGTTATTTAGCGCGGCGAATCAGAGCTTTCCTCACGATGGCTTAGGGCTTTGGCTGGGGGAACACGCTAGCTTGAGCCACTTTGGTGTGTTGGGTTATGCGCTATCGACCAGTCAAAATGTCGGGGAGGCCATCAAGTCGGGCTTTAAATATCTGCGTCTGAACGGTCCTATTTTCTCGGTTAAATTATTTCTAGATTCCGAGCAAGCGGTGATTCAGATTGAGAACACCTTGGAAGTGGGTGATCTCCTTCCTTTCTGCAGTGAATATTTCTTAAGTTCAATCGTCTCTTTGTTCAAAGAACTGACTGGTCATGAGTTGGATATTCATACTTTGGCTTTGCCTTATGCTCGCCCTAACTACGCCAAGCTCTATGACGACCGTTTCCAGTGCCCGGTGATTTTTGAGCAAAGCCATTGTGAACTGCGTTTTGATGCCTCGGTTTTATCACAAACCTTATTGACTCATGATGCCGCGACACTGAAGCGCTATCTTGCGTCTTGCCAGTCGATAGTCGAAACGCTGGACTCTGAGCACCTGCTGACTAACCAGATCAAAACGATCTTTTATCAAACCGCAGGCAGTTTCCCAATTATAGAACAACTCGCAGAAGAGTTTGGTTGTAGCTCTCGTACACTCAGGCGAGAGCTAGTGACCCATGATTCCAGTTATCAAATATTGCTTACCGAAGTTCGAGTGGAACTGGCCAAAGAGCTGTTACTCGGCACAACCATGAGTATCGATGACATAGGTGAAAGGCTCGGTTATAGCGACCCAGCTAATTTCAGGAGGGCGTTTAAAGGGTGGCTCAATAAGACGCCCGCGCAGTTTCGTGACGGTTTAAGTTAAAGCGTTACTTGCTAAAAAACTGTTCCCTGAAATCGGATACTTGCTGCTGATAATAACTGTCCCAATCGTGTTGAGTCCAAGTGCCATAACTTGAGGTTCGCTGAAAGTCTAAGGTCGCTTTGAGCTGATCCAGTTGCTCGTGATAACTCATCACGGTTTGTTGCTGTTGCGCGACTTGCTGTTCTCGCGCGGCAATGTTGCTAGCCTTCGCTTCATCTAAGTAGGCATCTTGAAGGTCGGCTTTGACTGATACTATCTCAGCAGGGCTATAGCTGCTGGGTATCAAAGAGACTGCCAATTCATATTTTTGAAGCTGTGTTTCGGCGTTTAACGTGTCCGTATTGTTTTGCCATTCACTAAGCAAATCTTGATAGTTGGCCAAAAACTGGCTCGCTTCGTTTTCTTTAAGGGTGTTTGCGTCGAGCGTAAAATCTAGATGCGCAAACTGGTCTGCGAATAGCTGGTGGGCCAACTCGCCCCATATTTGCTGTGCAGACTGCTTGAATAAGGCAACACGATCTTCAAGAGTCTCTATGGATTCAAGTGGGATGGTACTTTGGGCTAATTGCCAGTCGACTGATAACTGCGGATAGTCGCTCAGTAACTCAAACCATATGCTCGGCAATTCTGATTTCAATCGTGCGAGTTGCTCAGTGCAGTCATCGCGTTGTTGGCAAAGCGCCCAGAACCCATCGAGTTCATCGAATAGAGCTTTACCTTCAAGTTCGCTTAAGTTTTCAGCATTCGTTTCCCCGCCCGATGATTCAGCTTCGGCTTGTTTATTCTGTGATGCTGCATTTCCCGAACTGGCGGTTGCAGTTGGTGTGAAATTATCTTCAGCAGTTGTCGCAGAAACACGCGGCTTAGGTCCTGTGTGTTGAGCAGAAGATAGCGGTGTTTCAGTGGATTTTGATGACCACGAATAGCCAACAATGCTCGCCGTTAAGACGAGCACTAGGATTAATATAACTCGATGCATTATGGATTCACCGAGTTACTTGATGACAGCGCTAACAGGGAAGTGGTCTGAAAGGTTGTAGTGCTTCCATAACTCACTGCTTGTTGATCTTGGGACATACACGCGATTGTCATTATGAGCTTTGGCGGCATATTCCGAGCTCACTACCACATAATCGAGATACTCAACGTTCTCGCCACCCGACATAGGTTCGCCCGCAAAGTTGTTGATGCGTGGGTCAAAGGTAGAAGCGGTGTAACCTGAGTATGTTGGTTCATCAGCCTGCAGGTTAGCGAACATTTGTTGGTAGTCGTCTGGGAACTTCAGCTTGTTCACGTTGAAGTCACCGCTGTAAATAACCGTTTCAGAGGTTGGTATTTCCAGTGATTGAGCAAGCTGACGCATCTGCTTGAATTGACGTTGTCGGTAGTCACGAGCGGTGTCCGTATCGAATGATGCGGTGTGAGTGCCAAACACGTGGTAAGCCTGACCGTTTTTGATGACTTCAGCGTAATTCACGCCTTTATCAGCGAAACAATCTGTGCCTGTACAATCAGGGAACACGTATTGCGCTTCGTTGACAATAGGGTAGCGGCTCACAATTATCACACCGCCGTCATAGATGTTAATCCCATCTTTATCGAGCATTTTGGTTTGATAAGGATACTCTTTTGCAAGTTCACGCAAGAATTCATCTCTGCCGTTAGCAAACACCTCTTGTAGCGCCAACACGTCATAGCCCTTTACGTATTGAGGGATCAGGTCATAGCGGTCACCAATATGCGAAGCGATGGCAGGCAGTGCCCAGATGTTATAAGTCATGACTTTGAGTGTATTGGCATTTGGCTCTGGTTGCTCATCCACTTTTGGTGGAGTGATGGTGTAATAAATATCATCGTAGCGCGCCGTAGAATCGGCTTTAAGTGCTAGCTCTGCATTGACCCCGAACGCATCGGTTGTGCTGCGATGAATATTACGGTCGTCATGCAACGTTAGGTTGACGTCTGCGGCGCTTAAACCATGTTGCAGTGTCGAGTTGTACCAATGACCCTTCATGGTTTGGTTGAGCGTGACACTCTCACCCACAGCGTTCGATACCACAGTGTCAAACTCATAGGTCTTCCCAGATTTCACACCAGTCCAGCGGTTAAAACTGATCAGCTTCTTCGTCTCCCAAGGACCAATCTGTTCAACATGCTGTTGCCACTCATCACCGAGTTGAAGCAAGTCGGTCCCAGTGTGGTTGGCTTGAATGGTCATCACTTGATTGGTGTTATTGGTGAGATACACGTCGGTATCTGCGATCGCAGAGGTCGAAGCGATTGATGTGGATGCCACAAGTGCAGCTAACCAAGTCCATTGAGTTTTCATCGTTTACGTTATCCTTATTGATTGATGTCTAGAATAACGTAGTCAAGAGTTATGACATTGGAGTTATAACTCTATGGCATTTATTCAAATATGAGATATATGCCAAGGTTTTATAAAATTGATTAACCATTGAAAATTAACATATTGTCTTGTTGGAATGATAAATGGTACGCGCGCGAATAATAGAATCAGGTAATGGTTTTGAGTCGGTAGATCAGCCAATGTTGGCGTGCTTAAACGAAAACTGTTTGTTCGGGGAGAGCAGAGGTTGTGAGCAACTGGAAGGGAATATGGACACAGCTTAGAGCTATCAGCACAAATTTTGCGATTGTTCTGTAATTTATTCTTGTTCAGTAAACAGAAACCTCAAAAACAGGTATGATAGTGTCGTTTTTAATCTTGAACTGGGAAAGTCATGGCAAAGTTAACACTCCAAGAGCAAATGCTTAAAGCTGGCTTGGTAAATGAGAAAAAATTAAAGAAGGCGAAGAAGGGCTCTAAAAAGTCTCGCGTTCAGTCTCGTGAAGCAAAAGCGGCAGCAGAAGAAACTAAACTGGCGCAGCAAGCGAAAGACAAAGAGTTAAACCAACAGTTGAAAGAACAGCAGTTGAGCAAAGAAATTAAAGCTCAAGTGAAGCAACTGATTGAGATGAACAAGATCGAACAGAAGAACGGTGAGATCAAATACAACTTCACCGACGGTACGCTAGTTAAATACCTTTACGTAGAAGAGCTGACTCAAAAGCAACTAAGTAAAGGCATTCTAAGTATTGCTCGTCAAGGCGAGAGCTACGTTGTTATTCCAACAGCAGTAGCGAACAAGATTGCTATGCGCGACGAAGAATCTATCGTTGATACGCAGGCAGGTAGCGCAGACGAAGTAGACGAAGATGACCCGTACAAAGACTTCGTGATCCCAGATGATCTAATGTGGTAATTGCCCGTTAGTACTGAGTAGAAGCACGAATTAAAAATGCAGCTGACAATCCTTCGATTGTGGCTGCATTTTTTGTTTATGAGCTGTGAATCTTCTAGATACTAAATGACCACTAACTAGCTAACTAGTTAGGTCATGGTTGAAGCGATCAGGCGTCTCCGGGCTTCTCACGTTTGCTGTTCCAACCCATAAAGTTGTAAAGGTTGTAACGAGCAAAACCCAATTGTTCATGCAATGCAAAGTCTGTAACTGCGAAGTTGTACCACAATGGTAACCATGAAATTTGAGCAGCCATGTAGTCGGCTCGTACTGGGACGACGTTTAATCCAAAATGATTAAAGTAGAGTTCACTACGACGAATATGTAGGCCTGATGAAACAAGAACAATGTTGTCGAACTGGTGATGCTTCATTAGGTCACTGGTGAGCTGCGCGTTTTTCCAAGTGTTGACGCTATTCGATTCTTGAATGATATCGGCTAGTGGAACGCCGAGTCTAAGCAACTGCTGTTGATAAACTTCCGCTTCGGTTACACCATTATTTTGTGCATCTCCACCACTAACAATCACTTTGCATATGGTTTGAGCCTTCGCACAGTTTTTATATTGGCTTGCCGTTTCATTGATGCGACCGAACGAGAAAAAGGTCGGCTCAAATTCTTGTGTACTTGCGATGAGTTGAGTACCAGCACCAAGCAAGACAATGGCATTGTGAGAGGTCCACTGAATGTCAGGTTTGCGCTCATAATTGGCTTGCAGGTCGTTTAGTAGATAGCGAGGGATTAAACCCGAACCAATCAATATAAATAAAGAGAGAAGAAGAAGTTTGATAAAACTAGAGGTTTTTCGCCACTGAAATAAACGTGTAACGCCAACGAAGACTAGAAGAAGTAATAATATAATAAAGCTCATGAGGATCCTGTTATCGAACGGGTGCCAGAATGATGTGACATATTGAAGCGGTGCATCATATATCAGTTTGGCTGATGTTTCATGGCTAACTTATTGTACTATTGAACAAATATAGAGTTTTGCGTTATAGAATGTGGATGGTCGTAAAGTAATAAACAAAACTAATAAGCAATAAAAAACCGACGCATGTGCATCGGTTTTTGTTTAACGAGACTCAAGTTATTGGATCAATCGAACCCATTAAGCGTTCGCTTGTTCCAAATCTTGCTGCTTGTCCTTTTTAGCCAATAGGCGGCTTGTGATTGTACCAGCTGTCATTGCACCAGATACGTTAAGCGCAGTACGTGCCATATCGATAAGTGGCTCGATAGAGATAAGCAGTGCTGCGATAGTCACAGGAAGACCCATCGCGGGTAGTACGATAAGTGCAGCGAAAGTTGCACCGCCACCAACGCCGGCAATACCAAATGAGCTCACTGTGATAATAGCAATCAGAGACAGAATGAAGTTAATGTCCATTGGGTCGATACCAACCGTAGGCGCAACCATAACTGCAAGCATTGCAGGGTAAATACCCGCACAACCATTTTGACCAATTGTTGCACCGAAAGACGCAGACAGGTTAGCAATCGCTGGTGGTACGTTTAACTTAGTGATTTGAGCTTCAACGTTCAGGGGAATAGTTGCTGCAGAGCTACGAGACGTGAAAGCGAACGTCAGTACTGGCCAGATCTTTTGGAAGTACTCTTTCGGGTTGACACCAACAAAAGAAACCAACACACCGTGAACGACGAACATCAGGATAATAGCGACGTAAGAAGCAACGATGAAGCCCAATAGGCTTAGGATGTCAGAAGCACTTGACGTTGCGACTACCTTCGCCATTAATGCTGCGATGCCGTATGGCGTTAGTGCCATGATCATCTTAACTAAGCGCATAACGATAGATTGAGCCGCTTCAACGAACGTACGGATTGGAGATTCTAATTCTTCTTTCTCTGCCATCACCTTACGAGCAGCAATACCCGTTAGCACGCCAAAGATAACTACCGCGATGATAGAAGTAGAGCGAGCCCCTGTTAGGTCTGCAAATGGGTTAGTCGGAATAAAGCTAACCAGCATTTGTGGAATCGTTAGATCTGAAACGCTGCCGATGCGGCTTTCTAGTGTTGCGATACGTGCTGTTTCACGAGCGCCTTCAGTTAAACCTTCAGCCGACAAGCCGAATGCTTGTGTTACAACAATACCAACAATCGCAGAAATTGCCGTTGTTGCTAGCAACACAGAAATGGTGATGCCAGAAATCTTACCTAGTGAGCCGCCTTTCTCAAGCTTCACTACTGCCGCAATCATTGAAACTAACACCAATGGCATGATGACCATTTTTAGTAGGCCAACGTAACCACGACCGACAATGTTTACCCAGTCGAGCGTCTCTTTGATAACAGGATTGCCTTCACCAAATAGCAGTTGAAGACCAAGGCCAAAAGCACTACCGAAAACTAAACCGAGTAAAACGAGGCGAGAAAGTGTGTGTTCTTTTTTCTGCTGTCCGTAGAGAAAAAAGAGGATACCAGTGAATACCGCTAAGGCAGCGATAGCTGAAAATGACATTGTTTTTCCTTATGAATAACCATGAATCGATAGGGCGCTTAGATATATGGGCGCAAATACTGTTAGCTAAAATAGCGACCTGTAACAAAACGTAAAATAAGGAAAAGTAATTTATTAGAACGATTAGTAATATCCACCCAATGGGTTGGATGGATATTCAACATTGTGGTGAATAGGTAGACGTTTTAACGATATTTCGCTAATAAATTAAGCATGTCAGTCGAAGTGTAAATTTCTAGACTTTGAAAATTATTTTCGAACAATCGGAATAATATTGCTTTCGCTACATCTTCCGATTGGATAGGGCGTAGGTTTTTGAATTTTCCAAACATTAACGGAGATATTAAAGGGAAGACTCTTTGTAGGAGTTTTTCATCAGTTCTGGGTTCGGCACGTTCACCCACCAGCGGGCCTGGACGAGCGATGAAGAGCTGCTTGAAGCCAATACGTTTTAGGTTTTGCTCCATTTGTCCCTTACAGCGCAGGTAGTGTGAATAGGAGTCTGGCGAAGCGCCATAGCTAGAAACGACTGCGACACGTTGAACTCCAAGGAATTTCATCGACTGTGCCACTTGGCTAACCAGTTCTACATCGATCTTTCGCAGCGCTTCTTTTGAACCTGCTTTTTTCTTGGTTGTGCCTAAGCAGATAATGCCTAAGTTGGGCGTCGCTTTGGTGTCGTCCCAACTCGTTACTTGTAGATCGTTGTGGATGAGTGTATCGAGTTTGTTGGAGTGAAATTCTTCACCTAATGCTCTTCGTGACAAAGCATAGATGTGTTCGACAGCGGGCTCGTTAATGAGCAGTCTCAGGACATGATGACCAATTAGCCCTGTCGCACCAGCTATAACAACCGATGTTTTATCTCCATTAATACTCATTCTATCCCTTACTCGCTCTACAAGTGCTTGTTTAATATAAACAGTGTTTGAATTTTAAGCGAACAAAAGTTTCATGAATGAGCGTTAGGAAGATGGGGTTTGATGATGGGCTTTTATACGGAAGGTATGTGCTTAGCTAGGTAAACCTCAATTAAGGTGTTAAAGATAACAAAGCCCGCTGGGCGACGGGCTTGTTATTTGCTTTGCTACTTTGTTGTCTTATTGCTTCGATAGCTATTAGGTGAAGGAGAGTGGGATTTTCCTTACCTTTTTACTGGTTTTCTTACTCGATTTATTTGGTTTTCTTTTACTTGAGTTTGGAATCATTCCACCTCCTAAATCATTGTTTGGTTTTGTCTTTCAATCGATTGTCTTTCTTTGTGTAGCGTCAGTGTTGTGGGCATTCACTGTATGGGTACTTATCAATGGAGAGATTAACAAGTACTTTAGATAAAGCATAAACGATGCCAAAATGTAAGTTACTGATAAATCTATTATCAGTATTGTAGGTGTTTTAGGGTTCGTCAATTTGATTGTCAATTTGAGAAAAAACCAGTGTGATCTGTTTAAATTAAGAACACTCTCTACGGTTTCTGTTGATTAGGCATAGATACAGCATTGCTTAACACGTAAACTGAGTCGTAATTCACATAGACCAAGGACGTGCTATGAACCTCAAGCTTGATACTCTTGCTCCCACTCAGATTTATCACCTGATGACACAAACCGTTGTTCCTCGCCCGATTGCGTGGGCATTGACGGAATCTTCTGAACAAGAGTACAACCTAGCGCCTTTCTCTTATTTCACGCCTGTTTCCAGCAATCCGCCGCTACTGATGTTATCAGTTGGGAAAAAGCCGTCGGGCGAAATCAAAGATACCACCCGTAATGCCCTTGAAACGGGTAAGCTAGTGATTCACATTGCTTCTTCAAGTTCTGCAGAAATAATGACGGCAACAGCAGCAACACTCGATCATGGTGACTCTGAAGTTACCGCGAATAATATTGAACTGGTTGAATTCGAGGGCTTTTCTTTACCGAGAGCAAAAGAGTGCGCGGTCGCTTTTGGTTGCACCTTGTACGAAGTAAAAGAAGTGGGAGAGGTGCCACAAAGCCTTATCTTTGCTCAAGTCGAAACTGTGTACATCTCCGAAGATGTGATTGATCAAGAGAGTGAACGTCTTAAGATTGACGCGTTGGCATTGGACCCTTTATCTCGACTTGGTGGCGGTGAATACGCGACGCTTTCCAATGTGTTCTCTGTTGCACGCCCTAAATAGTGTAACGATTTAGCTTAAGCAGAATCGCAGCCCTAGAAATCCATTACCTTAAATTTAAGTGTTCCTAAACTTATGTTAGATACCCAATACTCGCAGTACATCCAACACCGAATTGACCAAAAAACCAAGCCACTCGGTGCGCTTGGCTTACTAGAAAAAGTCGCACATCAACTGGCATTGATTCAGAGCCAAGGCAAAGAAACTGCGGTTGAGCACATCGAATTGAATAAGCCACGTATCATCATTTTTGCTGGCGACCATGGCATAGCAGATGAAGGTGTGAGTATTGCTCCAAGTGCCGTCACGCAACAGATGGTGTTGAACTTCTTAAGCGGTGGCGCAGCGATTAATTGCTTTTGTGCGGTAAACAACGTCGAAATTACAGTCGTGGACACTGGGATTTTGTTGCCTGTTGAATCTGACAGCGACATGTTGATTTCTCAGCGCTTAGGTACGCGAACCAATAACTTTGCCAATGAAGCGGCAATGAGTTTAGAAACTGTTGAACGTGGGATTGAACTGGGAACTGAGCTTGTATCTAGAACCATTTCGAATGGCACGAATATCATCATGTTTGGTGAAATGGGCATCGGCAATACCAGCAGCGCGTCTGCCATCTTAAGTGCGCTAGCAAACCGAACTGCAGATGAGTGTGTTGGTTTAGGCACTGGTATCAACAATGAACAGCTTGCACGTAAAGTGGCGGTGGTTAAGCAAGGTGTTGCTCGTTGCATAAATCCTGACGCAAAAGAGGTGTTAAGCCAAGTCGGCGGTTATGAAATAGTTCAAATGGTGGGGGGCTTCCTTGGCGCTTACGAAAACAGAACCCCTGTGTTGGTCGATGGTTTTATCGTGTCGGTTGCGGCGTATGTCGCGACTCTAATTGAACCGAGTTGCCGTGATTACATGATCTTTGCTCATCGCTCTGAAGAGTCGGGGCACAAGATTCTATTAGAGCTGCTAGACGCTGAGCCACTGCTCGATCTTGGATTGAGATTGGGCGAGGGCACAGGTGCTGCGCTAGCTATGCCAATAATTCGTGCGGCGGCAGAGTTCTATAACAACATGGCGAGTTTTGCGAGTGCTGGAGTCACGGTTTAATGAGTGATGCACCAAAAAGATCGTTGAAAGATAGCATCACATACCAATGGGAACTTTTTTCGTTGGCGATGGGTTTCTTTTCTCGTTTGCCGATGCCGAAGAATACGCCTTATTCAGAAGAGCGAATGAACCGTTCTGGTCGCTACTTTTCAACGATTGGATTATTACTTGGTGTTTTGTGTGGCGGTGTGTTCTTGCTACTCGATGTCATACTGCCAAGTACAGTGGCCATCTTTTCAATGATGAGTTTTAGCTTGATGCTAACCGGTGCTTTCCATGAAGACGGCTTAACCGATATGGCGGATGGTATTGGCGGCGGCATGACCTTAGAACGCCGTTTGACCATCATGAAAGACAGTCGAATTGGTACTTATGGCGCGTCTGCACTGGTTATGGCTCTGCTTGGCAAGTGGGTTCTATTAAACGAACTAGCGAATATGACAAATTTGTTTATGGTTATCGTGACCAGTTATACCTTTAGCCGTGCAATTGCTGCATCACTGATTTACGACATGCCTTACGTTAGCGATTTAGATACCAGTAAAAGTAAGCCATTGGCGAACAAGCAAACTAAAGGTGAACTTGTCTTTTTATTGCTTGTGGGCGTTCTGCCTAGCTTGTGGTTTGGTCTTGAGCTCGCTTTGGTTTTATCTGTCGTCGCCTATCTGTTTAGATTAGGTTTCAAAAAATGGTTATTGGCTCGAATTGGCGGCTTTACTGGCGACTGCTTGGGTGCGGCTCAACAGTTGATGGAGTTGCTGATTTACCTTGTGTTCATTACTGCTTTTTACAATGGTTTTCTATAACAGGCTCCTATGACAAACACGAATCAAATTAATCAAGTAAATCAGCGAAATAGCCATTTGGTATTGGGTGGGGCTCGTTCTGGTAAGTCGAGTTTTGCAGAACAACAGGCATTATGTGCGCTTGAAGCATGTTCAAATGGGCGCCTCAACTATATTGCGACGGCCACTTATTTGGACGACGAAATGCGTGAGAGAATTGTGCACCATAAACAACGTCGTGGTGAGCTGTGGATTGAGCATGAAGCCCCTGTTGAATTAGCCGAAAAACTGCTGTCTTTTGGTCAAAACGATGTGGTGTTGATTGACTGCCTAACTTTGTGGTTGAACAACATTATTTTTGAGTTGGGTGATGATGCGACCAATGAACAGGTTGAGGCCGTGGTTGAAGTTTTAGTGAAAAGCGTAGAGCAAAGCCCAGCGCAAATTATCATGGTTTCTAACGAAGTCGGTTTAGGTGTGGTGCCGCTGGGGAAAGTGTCGCGCTTGTTTGTGGACAATGCAGGACGAATGAACCAAGCGCTAGCTCGCGTCGTTGAACGCGTCACGCTGGTTGCTGCCGGATTGCCGCTGCACTTAAAACCATCTAATCACTTGCTTGATACTCAAGGCTAGGTCGCACACATGGTTAATGGAACAACTAAAAACATCTATTTATTAAGACATGGCAAGGTCGAAGGCGAAGCGGCACTTAATGGTTTATCTGATGTGTTGGTTAATCCTGATCTTCAAGATCGGATATGTGGGGCGCTGATAAAACAAGATATTGCCTTTGATTGCGTGGTTACCTCACCATTAAGGCGATGCAGCGACCTCGCAAACAGATACGCACAGCGTATGTCTGTGACTTTATCTGTAGCACCAGACTTTCAGGAAATGAACTTCGGTGACGTTGATGGTGTCCCATTTGATGAGCTTGAAGACAAGTGGGGAATGCTAGAAACCTTTTGGCAAGATCCTGCTAATCATCAACTGACTGGTGCAGAAAGTTTACAGAGCTTCCACGACAGAGTAACTCAAGCTTGGTCGCAACTTTTGGACGATCCAAGTGACAATCTATTATTGGTTACTCATGGTGGTGTGATTCGCATATTGTTAGCGCACTGCCTTGATATCGATTGGAAAAATCCGAGTTTGTACTCGAAGCTATCGATAGAAAACGCGTCGATAACTCATATTCAAATCACTCAGTTTGCGCAGAGCTTTACCAGTGTCAAATCGATAGGGCTACCTGTTCTCTGAGTGTTCAAAAAACACAGTTTAAGAGTTAACAATCTATTGGACCTGTAAATTGAAACAGAAACAGAAACAGAAACAGAAACAGAAATAGAAGTATAAAGCGGCGTTTACAGCCGCTATACCAGATTGGTATTACTACCTACGTGAAAGGAATTTAGTCATGACAACACCGAGTTGGGATCTAAGCATTGCTTATCGTGATCTTGATGATGCAAAAATCGAGCAGGACATTGAACTCATCCAGCAGTGCATTGAGCTGTTGTACCTACACGTTGAAAAGCGTCATATTATCCTAGCGATGCAAAACGCCATTCAAACTTCTGAAGCGGCAGGCACGTTACTGAGTACAATCAACACCTTCGCTAACTGCCACGCATCGGTAGACGCGACACACACAGAAGCCAAAGCACTGCTTGGTCGAGTTGCGAAACTGAATTCTGAAATGTCTCAAGCGTTCAGCCCTTATGAAGACACGCTAATCCACGCAGAACCAGAGTTTATTGATGCAGTTTTAGAGCATGACAGCGCAGATGTAGCAGGACAACGCTTTGCGATTGAAAGCTCGCGTAAGTTATCAAGCAGCCGCCTTAGTGTTGCTGAAGAGCAGTTATTGGCCGCGATGAAGGTTGATGGCCGTGATGGATGGGGTCGTTTGTACGATAACTTAACCGGTTCTTTAAAACTGTCGCTAAAGCTGAACGGTGAAGACGAAGCGCTAGGTTTTTCACAAGCTGCGAGCTTGTTGTACGGCAGCGAATTCGACAAACAAGAACCGGCATGGCGCGCAGTCCAAGGCGCAATGGAGACGCACCAAGAGTCTTTTGCTTCAATTCTAAATGCGCTTGCGGGTTGGCGACTGACAGAGAACAAAAAGCGCTCGAAAATAAGCGACGTACATTTCCTTGATCCAAGCCTACACGCCAGCCGCATCGTACCTGAAACGCTAGACACCATGATGTCGGTAGCAAAGGCAAATCGCGAAGTAGGCCAGAAAGCAGGTCTGTTAATGGCAAGAGTTCACGGGCTTGATGAAATGAAGCCTTGGAACCATTTAGCCGCGATGCCTCCACTGGGTGGCAGCGAATCTAAGGTTTATTCATTTGATGAAGCGATTGAAGTGATCAAAACCGCTTTTGCTGAAGTCAATCCAGAGATGGCTGATTTTGTCGCATTAATGGTTGAGAACGGTTGGATTGATGCCGCACCAGCTGCCAACAAACGTCTAGGTGCGTACTGCACCAAGTTTGCTGCGACACGTACACCTCTTGTGTTCATGACATGGAGCGGTAGCCGCTCAGACTTAATGACATTGGCGCACGAGCTAGGCCATGCGTTCCATAACTGGGTGATGAAGGACATGCCTTTGTGTCAGACACGCTACCCAATGACTCTAGCAGAAACCGCTTCAATCTTTGCTGAAAACATCGTTCGTGACCACTTGTTAAAACAAGCACAAACACGCAATGAGAAACTTGAAATGCTGTGGGAAGAGCTTTCTTCTTCACTCGCTTTGATGGTAAACATTCCAGTACGTTTCGAGTTTGAGAAAGCCTTCTATGAGCAGCGTGAAAAAGGTGAGCTAACGGCTCAGCAGCTGTGTGACTTGATGGAAACCACTTGGAAGGAGTGGTATGGCGATGCAATGACAGAAGCCGCCCCTTACTTCTGGGCAAGCAAACTGCACTTCAGCATCTCTCAAGTGAGCTTCTACAACTACCCATACCTGTTCGGTTACCTGTTCAGTAAAGGTGTTTACGCTCAGCGCGATGCTAAGGGCGAACAATTCTACGGTGATTACGTTTCCTTGCTTCGTGATACGGGCAGCATGATGGCGGAAGAAGTCGTTCAAAAACACTTGGGAATGGACCTGACTCAAGCTGACTTTTGGCAACAAAGCATCGACATGGTCAAAGTTCAAATCGATGAATTTGAAAGATTGCTCGATCAGGAAGATTAATTGATCTCAATCTGTTCATGGTAGGTAAGAGCTGTGTTAGCTTACGTGGCTCTTATCTTGCTGATATAAACAGAGATAACCAAAAGTTGTTCTAAATAGGTGAAATTATTTGGAACAGATGTCGGTTAGTAAAGTCAGCAGGTAATACAAAAATATATGGGTAGTATTTGTGAGTGATAACGGAGTTTCTATTGATAAGTGCGATCCTAGCAACACAATTTCTATGTACAATTTATTAACATACGGCCGTGCAATTAAGGAGTAGCGCATGACGAAGACCCTCTTTCGCCAATCATTTCTTTTTGACAGCCTAGATCTTGAGCAAGAAGTGGTTGCAGGACAGACCGTACTGAGTAACGGTGTTCAAATTAAGCTTCATCAACGCGGTGTATTGGAAGTGATTCCCGCAGAGTATAATTCTGAGACCAAGAACATCATCTTTTCAACAGGTGTTCATGGCGACGAAACTTCACCAATGGAGCTGATTGATAAGCTCATTGAGGATATTGAAACCGGCTTCCAAGTCGTGACAGCAAGATGTTTGTTCATCATTGCTCACCCAGAAGCGACCAATGCGCATACGCGTTTTCTTGATGTGAATATGAACCGTCTGTTTGATGAAAAACAGTACGAGAGTAATCGAGAAGTGGACATCGCGAAGAACCTTAAGTTCTTGGTTACTGAGTTTTACAAGGAAACGGTGCCTGCCACTCGTTGGCACTTAGATCTGCACTGTGCGATCCGTTTGTCTAAGCATTACTCTTTCGCCGTAAGCCCTAAGGTTCGCCACGAAGTTCGCAGTAAAGCCTTGTTCGATTTCATTAACAGTGCTCACGTTGAAGCGGTGTTGTTATCCAATGCGCCAACGAGCACCTTCAGTTGGTACAGCGCTGAAAACTTTGAAGCCCAAGCACTGACAATGGAGCTAGGGCAGGTAGCAAGAATTGGTGAGAACCAGCTTGATAAGTTAACGGCTTTCGATTTGGCAATGCGCAATTTGATTGCTGAAATAGAACCAGAGCATTTGCCAAAGAAAACCATTACTTATCGCGTAAGCCGAACCATTGTTCGTTTGCATGATGATTTTGATTTCATGTTCTCTGATGCCGTTGAAAACTTTACGGCGTTCAAGCACGGTGAAGTGTTTGGTCATGATGGTGATAAGCCATTGATGGCGAAGAATGAAAACGAAGCAGTAGTGTTCCCAAATCGCAACGTTGCTATCGGTCAACGAGCGGCCTTAATGGTGTGCGAAGTTGAAACACGATTCGACCACGGTCAGCTTGTGTACGATTAATACCTAGCCGAACTAGAACTACCAAAACAACCGCTCAACTGGTTGAAATATCAAGGTTCACATTACGGTGTGAGCCTTGAGTTTATTTAGGGATACAGGTAAGGTTACGCGAACAATTTCAAAGTAGCTTGATATGGATTTCCAACAACTTCTTCACCAAAAACAGCGCAAATGGACCCGAGCCATTTATCTGATGGCAGCACTGCTTGTCGCGCTGAGTGCGATTTACCTAATGGTTGGCGATCTTTTCATTTCCCCTCTGGGCACATTGTCCACGCTAGAACAAAAACTACTGATTGATTTACGCTTACCTCGATTATTAGCAGCGATTGCGATCGGGGCAGGGTTAGCCGTATCTGGCGCAAGCTTACAAGTCTTATTGGGTAACGTATTAGCAGAGCCAGGTGTGCTCGGCATTTCTGGTGGCGCAAGTTTGGCGATGGTTATCGTACTGTTCTTCTTACCGTTTGCTCCTACACCAGAACTGTTCATGATTGCCGCCGTTTTAGGCTCACTCTGTTTTACCGTGATTCTAGTGAGCATGGTAAAAACGATGCAACTCACCACGGCTAAATTACTGCTGGTGGGTGTCGCGTTAGGTATTCTTTCTGGTGCGATGGTGACATGGGCGTTCTATTTTAGTGATGACTTAAGCCTACGCTTGTTGATGTATTGGCTGATGGGCAGCTTAGGTGGCGTGACTTGGTATCAACACTCGCTCACGTTAGTGATGATCCCCGTGATTATTTGGCTGTGTCTACAAGGTAGCAAGCTAGACAAGCTGATGATTGGCGAAACGCATGCCGCGCAACTGGGCGTGAACGTTCCGAGATTACGTTGGCGTCTAATCTTCGCTGTGTCTATTTTAGTCGGCTGCGCAGTAGCGTTAGGTGGCGTGATCAGCTTTGTGGGTTTGGTGGTGCCACACTTACTCCGTTTAGCGATTGGTACTGATAACAAATACCTTCTTCCTTTGTCTGCCGTTGCTGGCGCTGCGTTGTTGGTGTTTGCTGATATTTGCGCGCGTACATTACTCGATTCTGCAGAATTACCTTTAGGTGTGATGACCACCAGTATCGGTGCGCCTATCTTCATTTGGATGTTAATTAAAAATCATGATTCAAATTAAGAGCCTGAGCGTCGGCGCTCGTTTATTACCATTATCATTTGAGCTCAAGCAAGGGCAGGTGACTCATGTCATCGGTCCTAATGGCAGTGGCAAAAGTACCTTATTAGAAGCGATATCTGGCGTCGGTGATGGCTACAAAGGTGATATAAAGCTCGACGGTCAAGACTTGTCAGAATTATCACTACAAGATTTATCATTGCATCGCGCTTATCTTTGTCAAAGTGCAAGACCGGCCTTCAACTTGGAAGTGTTCCAATACCTTGCGTTATCACTGCCAAGTTCATCGCACGGCCTTGATACTGAAATCAACACGGCTTTGGAAGAGATAAGCCAGATGTTGGACATCACAGACAAACTTCATCGTTCAATTCAGACACTGTCTGGCGGTGAATGGCAACGCGTTCGTTTGGCGGGAATGTGCCTGCAAATTTGGCCGACGCTTAATCCTTACGCAAAGCTCCTGATCCTCGACGAACCTGCAGCGCCGTTAGATATTGCTCAAGAAGCGTTGCTGTATAAGCTTATCGAACGAGTGGCTGAGAAGGGCATTGCGGTTATTATGGCTAACCACGACCTGAACCGAACCTTGAGGCATGCCGACCAAGTACTGCTGCTGCTCGAAAAGGGCGTACTACAAGCATCAGGCAGTGCAGAGCAAGTGCTTGTGCCTGAACAGCTAGAATCCGTATTTAATACGCAAGTAAAAAGCATCTCGGTCGACAATCAAACTTACCTATTGTTTGGTTAACTTAGGCTCATCAATACAAGGCAATCTATATGTTTAGATATATTCAACGACGACGAATCAAGAAAGTAATCAAATCACTTTCTGCAAAGTTGGTGAAAGCGTACGGAAGCAGTGACTTTTTCTCTATTGGGCAAGTAGAAACGAGTTCATGTGAATTGAGTAAGCGCCAACAACTGGTTGCCTTAGCATTGTTTGCTGATCCACAAGACCTTGCTGCTGAAATTGCTCCAGCCATTCAACTGCTGCGTAATGATGTGTCTAATGACTTCTTCGGTGGTGAGGAATATAACGCGCGTGATGTACTTAATTTGTTGGGCGGTGGCGGTTGGAAGGGCGGTCGTATGGACGATGATATGTCGAATCGCTTTGGTATGCATAGCCGCTATTAGTTTAGCTCTTTCAAACTAACGTTTAGTGGTTTAGCGATTTATAAACGTATACGCTTAATAGCTTAATAGCTTAATAGCTTAATAGCTTAGTCACTTAGCGACTTTGCAACAGCCTCAACAAAGTAATAATGATAGAAAGCACTCAATATCATTATTTATGAGAGCGCTCCACTCGAATTGATTCAACAAAAAAATACCTTCCTAGTGAGCTATTTTCTTAGGGAATATGTAATTTGTGTTGGTAAAAATTGATAATTCGAAGCGATATCATCTATCTCTAACGCATTTCTTTGAGTTGTGTGACTCTGATTCCTTTCAAAATAAATCCCACTTTTATTGATAGTTATGACGTATATATTTTCCGTGTTCTTTAAGTCAGAAACTATAAACCCTCGAACTGCAATCTTGATTAGTAAATGTCCAATCAAGATTGCAATGGGGTAAAATAATAGAGAGTGGGAAAGTGACAACTATAAATAATAATATTTTAAAAATAGCAGTAAGTGTGGCTATGCTATCGAGTGTGCCGTCAGTGGCAAATGCTCATGGCTGGTCTGAATTTCCAAGTGCACGTCAGAACACGTGTTACGAGCAAGGCGGAGTTTGGTCTGGTACGCCACCAAATGCGGCGTGTGCTCAAGCAAAAGAGATTTCAGGGTCATATCCTTTCGTTCAACGCAACGAGTATGCGAAAAATATCCAAGATTTCAACAATATCAATGCTGTGAAAGCTGCGATTCCAGACGGCACTTTGTGTTATGCCAATGATTCGCAAAAACGTGGCATGGGTGCTCCTCATACAGGTTGGACTCGCACCGAGTTAAGCACTGGTACATTTGAATATGTATTCAATGCGACTGCACCACACAACCCGTCATTCTGGGAGTTCTACCTAACCAAACCAAACGCCGACCTGAGAAAAGGCCTAGCGTGGGGAGATTTAGACCTTCTCCAAGAAGTTGGGAATGTTCCTGTAAGTGGTGGCAAATACCGTATCAACGTAACGATTCCTTCAGACCGCTCTGGCGATGCAATCTTATACGTACGTTGGCAACGTGACGATGCTGCAGGTGAAGGTTTCTACAACTGTTCAGACATCACTATCACGGGGGGAGCAACTCCACCACCAGATCCTACGCCTCAACCTGATCTAGTCCGTGGCGACCTGTTTGTTTCTGACCAGTTTGGTACGCCAGAAATTGGTGATACGGTTAAGTACGACATCATCAACAAGTACGGTGAAGTCGCGCGTAGCTTCGACGTCGTTATCGACGCTTCAAACGTTAACGATTGGGCTCGCTTGTTGGCTTCAGAGATTAACGGCTGGCACGAAGAGTTTAAAGATGGCGCGATCTTCATTGGTGATTGGCACACTGAAATGCAGCACTACATGTACTTCCAAAACGATCCTTCACGTAACTTCTTTAACTCAAAAGATAGCCGTGCTTCTGGTCAGTTAACGCTGATTGATGGTGGCGACGGTGGTGTTGAACCATTGAAAGGCGACATCTACGAGCTAGTGAAGAGTGACAACGTAGTGAATGCTGGCGACAAAGTTGTGATTGCAACAAGCGAAGCGGCGACATTGACTCAAACTCAAGGCTCTTCAGTAAGCATTCAAAATAACGGCACGGCTTCTATCGTAGTTGATACCACTGGCATCACTGCAAACGAAACTCTATCGTTTATGGCTAGCTCGATTGAAAGCGAAAGTGTTGAAACCTTCACTTTTGAAGTAATTGCTGATGACGGTGGCGTAACACCAGACCCAGATCCAACGCCGGATCCAGATCCGACTCCTGACCCAGACAATGGCACTTGGGACTCTTCAGCGACTTACCTAGGCGGTGAAGTAGTAACGTACTCGAACCAGTCTTGGAAAGCACAGTGGTGGATTCAAGGTGGTACAAACCCTAAAGCGACCTACGAAAATGATCAATGGGGCGTGTGGCGTCCAGCTAACTAGTCAGCTAGTCAAACTAAGTAACTAAATAAATAAGACACCACACTCTATTGATGAGTGTGGTGTCTTTTCTTGTGGGAGAGATAAACAAGTCGACCGTGAAGGTAATTGGGTTTAGGGTAGGGCTTTGTTATACCTGAATGTCCGAGTGCTTCGAATATCCACGGTTTAGTAATCTTTTATACATTAGATAGAAAAGACTTTTTGATGAAAAAATCTCAGATACTCGCCAATACAATCAAGAATCAGATAGAACAAAACATCTGGCTTAGTGGTGAGAAAATTCCATCGATTAGAGACGCGTGTAAACGTTATAAACTCAGTATCGAGACGGTACTTCAGGCGTATCAACAGCTTGAAGACCAAGGCTATGTGCGCTCGAAGCCTAAATCTGGCTATTTCGTGTTACCGCGCAGAAATGTGTTCACCTCAGAACTCGCACAACAAAAAGCCATCAAGCCGTATCCCGTTAAGATCAGCGACCTGCTTTACGATGTACTTCAACGAGCCAAAGACCCTAGTATCATTCCACTCAGCTCGGCATTTCCAGACCCTGCCTTGTTTCCGCATCAAGCGTTGTCGCGCAGTTTAGCCAATGCCAGTCGTCAAATGCCCGATAACAGCATGCTTACTAATCTGCCACCGGGCAGTGAAACATTACGCAGGCAAATCGCTCAGCGCTATCAAGCTGGTGGGCTAGATGTATTGCCCGACGATATTGTGATCACGTCAGGGGCAATGGAAGCACTTAACTTATGCCTGCAATCCTGTACCGAGCCGGGTGACTTAGTCGCGATAGAGTACCCTGCGTTTTACGGTGTGTTACAGACTATTGAAAGACTTAATCTTACCGCTGTTGAGATCCCGACCGACTCTGAAACCGGTATCGATTTAGATGTGTTGGAATCGGTTTTCGCTTCAATGAACATCAAAGCGTGCTGGTTCATGACAGAATCGCAAAACCCAGTGGGTTATTCGATGAGTGATGGAAACAAGCTGCGGTTGGCCGATTTGGTGAATCAACATAAGATCCCGATGATCGAAGACGATGTGTATCGAGAACTTCATGTCGGCAACCAAAGCTCATTGCCTGCTAAAGCCTATGACACCGGCGAGCAAATCATGCTGTGCGGTTCGTTTTCCAAATCATTGTCGCCCGGCTTTCGAATCGGTTGGGTAGTTGCAAGGAAACAAGCGTTAAAGATTCAGAGATTGCAGCACCTTTCGACGCTCTCAAGCAGTATTCCTATCCAACTTGGACTGTCTCATTACCTGACGTTTTATAGTTATGACAACCATCTTAAAAAACTTCGCAAGCTTTTGAATGAAAGGAAGAAGGCGCATATTGCATTGTTAGAATCTAGCTTACCTTCAAGTGCGATGGTGCATAAAAGCCAAGGTGGTTACTTCCTTTGGATAGAGTTGCCTCATTCTGTTTGTGTTGAGAAGCTTTATGAGCAAGCACTTGAACACAACATCTCTGTTGCGCCGGGAATTATATTCAGCAGCGACAAAAAGTTCTCTCATCATATTCGTCTCAATTGTTCGTACGTTTGTGACGACAAAATAGCAGAAGCCATTCGTACACTAGGTAGTTTGATTCAGACCATGGAATCACAAGCCTAAGTCGTTAGTCGATCCTCGACTATGTTTACTTGAAATCTAGCTTGTCACTCGTCGGATAATTCAACCTGTTCTGTTTTTTAACATTCAATCTGTTCTAGTTTGGTTTGTTCAAACTGTGCTGAAATACGCTCCAATTCTTAATATGAAATCCATCATTATGATGTTTGGAGCTTAAATGTTTGATGTAGTTGAATTGTCGCGTTTACAGTTTGCGCTAACCGCTATGTTTCACTTTCTCTTTGTCCCGTTAACTATTGGTATGTCTTGCTTATTGGCGATCATGGAGTCGATCTATGTGCTTACCGGTAAGCAAATCTATCAGGACATGACTCGCTTTTGGGGCAAACTTTTTGGTATTAACTTCGCCTTAGGTGTCACGACCGGATTAACCATGGAGTTCCAGTTCGGCACCAACTGGTCTTATTATTCTCACTATGTCGGTGACATCTTTGGTGCTCCTCTTGCGATCGAAGCCCTTGTTGCATTCTTCCTAGAATCCACCTTTGTTGGACTGTTCTTCTTCGGTTGGGAAAGGCTGTCCAAACGCCAACACCTTGTCGTGACTTGGTTGGTGGCGTTGGGCTCTAGCTTCTCTGCGTTATGGATTCTGGTTGCTAACGGTTGGATGCAAAATCCGATTGGATCGGAGTTTAATTACCAAACCATGCGTATGGAAATGACTAGCTTCGCCGAAGTGGTGCTCAACCCAGTTGCTCAGGTTAAGTTCTTACACACAGTCGCTTCAGCTTATACCTGCGGTGCGATGTTTATCCTTGGCGTGAGTTCATACTACTTGCTGAAAGGTCGAGATATTGCCTTTGCCAAGCGTTCTTTCGCTGTAGCGGCATCTTTTGGTATCGCATCGATTATCTCCGTAATCGTACTTGGCGATGAATCTGGTTATGAACTGGGTGACGTCCAAAAAGTGAAACTTGCGGCGATTGAAGCTGAATGGCACACCGAACCGGCACCTGCGGCGTTTACTTTGTTTGGATTACCAAATCAAGAAGAAGGCAAAACCGACTTTGCTGTGAAAATTCCCTATGTGATGGGGATTATTGCAACGCGATCTTTGGACGAGCAAGTGACAGGGCTTCATGACTTGCGTGACCAACATTTAGTGCGTATTCGAAACGGTATTATTGCTTATGAATTGCTAGAGCGTTTGCGATCTGGCGATACCTCACATGAGACAGAGCAAGCTTTCGATCAAACCAAGCACGATCTCGGCTATGGCTTATTACTTAAGCGTTACACCGATACAGTGACTGACGCGACTGAACAACAAATCCAACAAGCAGCCGATGATTCAATCCCAACTGTGTGGCCTCTGTTCTGGTCATTCAGAATCATGGTGGGTTGTGGCTTCATTATGTTGTTTGTCTTTGGTGCGGCCTTCCTGCAAACCTACCGTAAAAACATTACGCAAAAGCCTTGGTTATTGAAGGCGGCACTTTGGTCAATTCCGTTGCCTTGGGTGGCAATCGAAGCAGGTTGGTTTGTTGCGGAGTATGGTCGTCAGCCATGGGCGGTCGGTGAAATTCTCCCTGTTGCGGTCGCGGCTTCTTCGCAAACCGTTGGAAATTTACTTACGTCTCTCGCGCTAATTATTGGCCTCTATACGGTCTTCATCATTGTTGAAAGTTACTTGATGATTACCGTCGCTAAAAAAGGCCCAAGCAGTTTGAAAACGGGGCGTTATCACTATGAACAAACAACAACATCACTTGAAGCCAAATTGGCACAACAAGTTCAACAATAAGGTGACTGACTCATGTTCGAATATGACACATTGCGTTTAATTTGGTGGGTGCTAATCGGTGTGTTGCTGATTGGTTTTATGATCACCGATGGCTTTGATATGGGAGTAGGAGCGTTGTTACCGTTTATCGGTAAAACCAACTCTGAAAGACGAGTGATGATTAACTCCATTGCACCCCATTGGGACGGCAACCAGGTGTGGTTAATTACCGCAGGTGGCGCTTTGTTTGCGGCTTGGCCGTTAGTGTATGCGACATCGTTTTCAAGCTTATATGTTGCGATGTACTTGGCTCTTATCTCATTGTGGCTGCGTCCTCTTGCACTTGAGTACCGAGCCAAGATAGATAACGACCAATGGCGAAAAGTGTGTGATTTAGCGATTTCGTTTTCAGGCTTTTTTCCGCCGATTTTATTTGGTGTCGCGTTTGGCAACTTGATGCAAGGGCTTCCATTCTCGCTCAATAGTTTACTCATGGTTGAGTACCACGGATCGTTTGTTGATTTGCTTAATCCGTTTGCTCTGTTGTGTGGCTTCGTTGGTTTATTGATGGCGTTGTTGCAAGGCAGTGCTTGGCTGATGATGAAAACGACAGATGCGCTATACAACAAGGTAAGATTGGTTGCTCAGGTGAGTGCGATACTTGTGGTGAGTCTCATGGTGCTAGGTGGTTTAACAATAAGCCACATTGATGGTTATCTGGTAGTCAGTGCGATGGTTCATAGCTCGGCTTCGAATCCTTTGAACAAAGAAGTCATCACACAAACAGGCGCTTGGTTAACCAACTTCGATACGTACCCTTGGATGTGGTTTGCACCGATCGGCAGCGTGACCATTCCATTGCTGGCTTTGATTGGCGCAAGGTTGAAATGGGATGCGATTGCTTTTATTAGTTCAAGCCTGACTAACGCTTGCATCATCTTAACGGCGGGTTTCTCGATGTTCCCGTTCATTATCCCGTCGAGTGTTAATCCAAGTCATAGCTTAACCCTTTGGGACTCGACATCAAGCGAACTGACCTTGAACATCATGACAGGCGTAGCATTTGTGATGGTGCCAATCATCCTTTGTTACACCGCTTTTAGTTATCGCACGATGTTTGGACGACTCGATAACGAGTATGTCGAACGCAACGGCAATTCACTGTATTAAGGAGTTTCTCATGTGGTATTTTGTTTGGATATTAGGCTTATTCCTAGCCTCTGCATTTGCAGTTTTGAATGTCATCAGCCTAGAGAAAAGTGACTCAGAAACTGAGTTCTGATTGACGTTTGATTCATAAAAAGACCAGAAGCATGATGCTCTGGTCTTTTTTATGAGCCTTCCTAAAGCGTAAGATTTGGTTCTTCCTTCGTGGTACAAGATGGTAAGACTTAAATCGAGTGAGCTGCATTCTTTTAAGTACACCTATATCTCAACTCTATATAAGATTTAATCAAAACAATTTTATCTAACCTATTGTTAAATATTTAGTATTTGATAGTGTGTCTAGGTGCACATTGAGGATGTGTTTCATATTTAGCGATGAAAATAGTAGGAGTTGCGATGAGTATTATAGTGAGACGGTCTGAACCGTCAGATGCAAAGGGAATAAAAGAAGTTTACGAATGCACTAATGCTTATACCGGTACGCTGCAACTCCCAAATCCATCTCTGGAAAGCTGGCAAAAACGAATCTCTAATATGCCTGACAACGTGTACTCGTATGTCGCGATGATCGACGATGAGATTGTTGGCAACTTGGGAATGGAAGTGTGCGTGAATCCAAGAAGACGACATGTGGCTTCATTTGGTATGGGTGTTAAAGACGATGTGCTAGGCAAAGGTGTGGGTAGTCAGCTGCTCGCGACCGCGATCGACTTGTGTGATAACTGGATTAACATCAAGCGAATGGAGTTAACGGTGTATACCGATAACGAAAGAGCGATCAGCCTGTATAAGAAATTTGGCTTCGTGATTGAAGGAGAGTCCGCAGGGTTCGCTTTCAGAAACGGCGAATATGTGGCGGCTTATCATATGGCGCGACTGGTATAACACTTAGTTAGCTACATACAGTTAGAATTTACGGACAGATAATAAAACGCCACGTTATTTAAACGTGGCGTTTGCTATTTTGGTGCGCTGGTGCTTTAAAGAGCTACAGCCATAACCTTAGTTCAGTCGTAAACTTAGTTAAGCCGTTAGTGGCTCAAGGTTCGCAGGACGGTAGTGTACAGATTTTAGTACTTTACCTTGGCGAACTGTCTTGCCTTCAGATACGAAATCTTCCGCACACTTAGCGATGATGTATTCGCCTTTTTGAACCGCCATCAGCTTGATGTTCTGCTCAGCATAAAAAGCTTCTGTTTCAGCGTATTCAGTTTCGTTGCGACATACTTTACTCATGTTGCTTGAGTGTACTTCGTCCCAGCAAGGCAGAAAGTCGATTGAGCGGTTTTTAGAAACATTCAATAGCAGGTCGATCAGGTAGCTGATTGCTAGGTTGTCTTCAACCTTAGCTTGGCCAAGGTGAACCAGACGTCCCATCAAAACATAAACGCTGTCTACAATAGCGTCCGCTTGTTCGATTTTTGAGTCAGCTTCTGCAAGTTCTGTTAGTTCTTCGATCGCTAGAGAGGTATGTAGCGTATCGCCTTTTTCGTCCATTGTTTCAGGAGCAGCAACAGGCAGATCAAAAGTACTGCGGAACTCTTCAATGTCGCGGTAAAGGTGATCGTAGATTTCTTGGCTTAGTTGAGAAAGGTTCATTTTCCTATCCATTCTGTTTCGTTAATGGATTATTTTACCAAAGCTAGGAATAGGGTGCTAACGCAAAGTCGAAGAAGTCGACTTTTATTCATTGGACCAATGAGGTATTTTGCATACAAACTAATTGATTATTATGTTTTTTTACACTTTACTCTTCTTAATATACCAAATGTTGATGTTGCCATTAACTTCGGCAGCAGTGGGACCCCATTTATGAACCAAGCCAGTGAAAGCGAAATTGTTATACGTCGCTTGTATCAAATCACCAATGATTACCGGAAGGGCTTCGATATTCAGATCGCTCAGCTGCTTATCATGGGGCTTGAACGCTTCAACCTTGATATCGGTATTTTATCTAAAGTCGAGGGTAATACTTACTTAGTTGAACACTCTGTCACACCTGAAGGGGTTGATCTCAATAGTGGCGATATCTTCGATTATCGTTCAACCTATTGTGAAATTACCTGTAAATCGATTGGTCCTATCTGTATAGAGCATTGTGGCAAACACGATAAGTATGCGACGCATCCCGCTTACCAGTCTTTTGGTTTAGAGTCTTATATTGGTATCCCGATTTTCGTTAATGATGAGCTTTATGGCACCTTAAACTTTTCAAGCCCAGCTCCCTATCATCGCGAGTTTAAAGAGTTCGATATCGACGTTATGCGATTAATGGCCTCATGGATCGAAGTGGAACTGGTTAGAAGACAGCAAGAACGAAAACTCAAAGAGCTGAATGAGAAGTTAGAGTACCAAGCTATGTACGATCCTCTGACCCATTTGCCAAATAGACGTTGCTTGTTCAAAACGTTGAATGCAGAAGTGGAGCAGTTAAAAGGCTCTCTAGGTAAAGGGACACTAGCCGTCGTAGACATCGATTTCTTTAAGGTCGTTAATGACACTTACGGTCACCAAATGGGTGACGTTGTTTTAAAGAAAGTGGCAAACGTTCTGCGCAATAATATTCAAGATGGAGAGTTTGTAGCTCGCTTTGGTGGTGAAGAGTTCATTCTTTGGTATCCAAATAGTACACCAAGTGGTGTTGAAGATAAGTTCATGACTCTTTTACAAGAAATGAAGAAAATCACACTAGATAGTAAGCCTATCACCATATCAATTGGTGCGTGTCATTTTGAGTTGAGCACTGGAGATAGCAAAGGGGAGAGAATGTCGGCATTAGACTCGCTAATCAAAGTTGCCGATGAATGCCTGTACATTGCTAAACAAAATGGACGAGATCAGTTTATATCTCGCCCATATCATCAAGAACACTCAGACTCGTAAGTTGAAGCTGTCAGCTCTTAAAGCTCAAAGGTTAGTTCTTAACTGAATAGATAAGGGAACAACTTACGACGCTCTTCGGGTGTTAAAGATTCAACTCTCGCGATGTTGGTATCAGGAATCGTTTCAGGGTTGGGGTAGTGCTTCAACACTTTTTCCATACTCGCTTCACGAATCAAATGGTAAACCGGATACGGAGAGCGGTTAGTAAGATTTTCATCGTCTTCTGGATCCGCACCACCAAAGCAATAGTCTGGGTGGAACGTCGCTACTTGATAAACGCCTTCCCAGTCTTCCTGCTTAATCAGCGCTTCAATCCAATCAATGAACATGTTGTAGTCGAAGAAATCTTGCAGCATGTTAGGCACAACCACCAACGTCGTCTCTAATTCTGCGACTGGCGTGTTATCTAATTCTACAAAGTGCGTCATGATGTCTTCTAGTAACGCTTCTTCCGTTTTCGCTTCACTCACAAAGATCTTAATCTGTTTATTACGTTGTGGCTTAGCTGCAAATGGACACAGGTTTAGGCCAATAACGACATCGTCTAACCACTGTTTTACTTGGTCATGGATGGTTTGAAGATCTGAGCTTTGAGTGTTCGACATAACAGGTTCCGAAATGAAATTTTGCGTAGGATATCAGAACGGACGTTAATCAAAAGCACTAATTCAATCAGACAACTTGTGTTACTTAAGCTTCAGCTAGCTTCGAGGTTGATCCTTGAAGTTGTTTTAACTGGTAGACCCAAGCAAATATCGCAACATAGAAGATAGAACAACCGGCGATAACACCATCCCAACCGAACAACTGCCAACAATACAGGAGTAAGAAACCACCCAAGCTCCCGCCTATGTAATAGTGAACTAAGTAAAGTGCCGCTGCTGTCGCTTTCGCGCTCGGTGCTTTTTGACTTACCCAAGAATAGGCTAGGGTATGGGCGAAGAAAGCTCCGCCACTGATCAATAACAACCCAGCGAGCATGAACGGGATCTTATCGACCGCAGAAACGAGCATTCCAACTAAGCTGATACACACCCCCATCAAGATTCCGCTCAACGGTTCAAAACGAAGTGTCCATTTGTTGGAGAGCTTAGAGCTTACCGTACCGGCCAAGTAACATAGGAATATCAGTGAAGCTAAGCCCACAGGCACTGAGTGAGGTTCGGATACCAACCTAAAGCCCATTACTGAATACAGGTTAACGAATAGCGCGAAGTTAGCGCCACCAATCAACATCGCGAGCCACAAGGTACGGTTTCTTAAGTGCATCACAAGCGAGCGGTTATGATGAAAGAACAACCCTTTTTGAGGTTTGAAGTTTTGTTGGTCAGGCAGACTATACGCAATATAGAGAGCGCCAAGCAAAGAGCCGACAACGAAAAACAGAACTGTTGCATGCCAGTCGAAATAGTCCGTAATCAAGCCACCCAATACACGACCGAAGATGCCACCTAATGAGTTAGCCGCAATATACCCACCAATCGCGATGGCGAATGCCTTAGGTGACAACTCTTCAACCATATAGGCAACAGCCACACCTGCAAATGCAGCGACTGCAATTCCCATGAATGCTCGAGCAATAACAAGCTGTAGTAGAGTGGTCGTGAACACCATGCTCAATCCAATCAAAGGAATAGCGAATAGACTGAACAAAATAATGGGTTTTCGGCCAAAGGTTTCAGATGCGATTGCCCAAGGCACCAAACTGATGGAAAGCCCAAGTGTTGTCGCGGCAAACAGCCAGTTGATTTGAGTTTCAGATACTTGGAAGTGCTCCGCCATGTGCGGCAAGATTGGCTGAAAGAGATAAAGGTTACAGAAAATGATAAACGAGCCAATCGCCAATGATTGGGTGATACGTTTGTATTGAGGACTGCCTTTATCAAACATTTACGTTGTGCCTGCGCGAGTAAGTAAGCTATTTGTGAACAAGTTATCAGCACAAGTGTGATTAAAGAAATATATTAAAAATATCACCTCTATATATTAAATATATCGCCATGCTTGAATCAAAACCTCTTCGTCATTTCTTAGCCGTCGCTCAGTTCGGTAACTTTACCCAAGCAGCCAAAGCGCTGCATATCGCGCAGCCTGCTTTGAGTATTTCCATTAAAAAACTAGAACAGACGCTTGAGTTGATTCTATTTCGTCGAGGCGATAAATCCGTCACCTTAACGGAAGAGGGAAAGGTACTGTTCGAGCATGCCAAGCGAATCGCCCAGCAGTTCAATGATGCTCAGCTCGCAATGAATGAGCTAAAGGGACTAGAAAAGGGAGAGGTGCGATTAGGCGCTCCAAGCATGATGGGCAGTTACTTTTTCCCCCAAGTCGTGATGGCATTTAAAAGCCAATACCCAAACCTAAAACTGACGCTTATAGATGCTGGCACCGCATCGATTCGTGAAATGCTATTAAACGGCGAATTGGATATTGGGGTTATCAATCATGAAAATGTCCCAGATGATCTCGAAACCGATCACTTGTTGAGTTCCGAGATGCTAGCTGTTGTTGGTAAAGAACACCCATTAGCGTCACAACCATTCATTACCTTTGAAGAGTTTTTCGCTCAAGAACTGATTATGTTCAAGTCGGGGTATTTCCACCGTGATTTCATTGATGCGACCTGTAAAAAATACAATCTCGATATGACCATCGCCTTCGAAACCAACTTATTGCCAATGATTCTTTCTATAGTAAAACGAGAGTTTGCCATTACTGCGCTGCTGAGTTTGGTCACAGAATACGAAGAAGACGTCGTGGGGGTGCCATTTAAAGATCCTGTAAAACTCAATCTATCTTTGGCTTGGAGAAAGGAAGGGTATTTGTCGAAAGCCGATAGAACCTTTATTGATTTCGTTAAGCGGTATGTGTGATTGAGTAAGATTTAAATAAACAAAGCCCGAGCATCCTAGGTTGGACATTCGGGCTTTATTATATAGAAGTATTACTGGCTTAGAGCACTTAGGTACTCTTTGAGTTATACATTTTATCGAAGTTCTTCTGATTCCAGCCGACCATCACCTGGTCGCCGATTTTAAGTACGGGGATAGAGCGAGCCCCCATCGCTTGCAACTCTTTACGGCCACGCTGCATCTTTGCATTCGTTAGGCGGTAAACAATTTTCTTTGAATCCAAATAGCGCTGTGCATCTTTACAGTGCGGGCATTTGTCTGCGACGTACAATACAACACGTTTCATTTTTATAATCTCTTTTTGAGTCTAGCTCTTGGTGAATCTCGCTAAAGTGTAACGAATCCTAGGTGATTAGAAAAGTGTGATCAGTTACACTATGCGGCTCAATTTTCAAGACCACAACGTATTGTCGTGGTGTAACTTGTACGGTCTTTCAGCATGCATCCTTCTTTACGCTATATCCAAGGCTACCCGAAGCACATTCTCGACCCGGTAACTCAACTAGTTGAATCGGGAAAGTTGGTGCCGTGGTTCGAAGCTCGCTACCCAAAGAATCATGAAATAAAAAGCGAGAAAGCCCTGTTTGACTATGCGATTGAGATTAAAAATCGTTATATGAAAAAAACACCACCGATCAGTAAAGTGATTTATGACGGCAAGATACACCTAATCAATAATGCATTAGGTCTGCACTCTTACGTTGCGAAGAATCACGGTGGAAAGATCAAATCAAAGAATGAGATTCGTATCGCCAGTGTTTTTAAAAATGCGCCAGAACCTTTGCTGAGAATGTTGGTGGTACACGAACTGGCGCACATCAAAGAGAAAGAGCACGACAAAGCCTTTTACCAACTATGCTGTCACATGGAGCCGGAATATCATCAACTTGAGTTAGATGCCCGTTTATTCATGATGTATTTAGATTTAAAGAAGTAGCCCAATGAGCCAATCACAAAATAGAACGACGCTAAGCCTGTCGAAAAACAGTACCTCATCAGCAAAAACAAAAGACAATCAAGGTGATGTTAAGCCAAGTGCAGGTAAACCAAGCAGCGACAAGCGTATTTCTTCAAAGAACACATCGGATAAAAAACGAAAGAGTACAGTTTCAAAAGGCGCTAGTAACAACAAAGCAAAGCGACCTTTTGCAAAAGATAGCAAAGGTAAGCCGGGCGCGAATAAAGGGCCATCGAATAAGGCGTCTTTCAATAAAACTGCATTTAACAAGAATGCAGCACAGAAAAGACGTTCGGCAGAGAAGCCTCAAGGTGGATTGCACCCAAGAAACCAACACACAGGTCGCTACGACTTTGAGTTATTGGTTGCAGCGTTACCTGAGCTAAAAGAACACCTGATCAAGAACCCGGTGGGCGAAGACACCGTTAATTTCTCTGATCCATTGGCTGTTAAGTTACTTAACAAGGCTTTACTGGCGCATCACTATGGCGTTAAGCATTGGGATATTCCTGCTGGTTACTTGTGCCCACCAATTCCTGGCCGTGCAGATTATATCCACAGAGTGGCAGACATCTTAAATAGCGATGGACAAGGTGAACCTTATAATCATGCCTCTGTGAAAGCATTAGATATCGGTGTTGGTGCAAACTGTATTTACCCAATCATTGGCGCGACAGAGTATAAGTGGCGCTGTACGGGTACGGACGTCGATTCAGTCTCCATCAAAACAGCGAACTTCATTGCTGAAAGTAACCCTAATCTAAAAGGTAAGATCCGAGCTCGCCTGCAAGCGGACTCTGAATCTATCTTTAAGGGCGTGATTAAGGATAATGAACGTTACGATGTCACTATTTGTAACCCTCCATTCCATAGTTCTCTAGAAGAGGCGGAAAAGGGATCACAACGTAAATTGGATAACTTAGCGGCAAACCGAGCTAAGAAAGCGGGCAAGTCATTCAAGCCCGAGATGAATAAGAAGCCAGCCAAATCGATTAAGCAAGAGAAACCAACCTTAAACTTTGGTGGCCAAAAATCTGAACTTTGGTGTCCGGGTGGTGAAGCGGCTTTCATCATGAAGATGGCGAGAGAGAGCCAGCTTTTTGCTACTCAAGTATTGTGGTTTACGACATTGATCTCTAAGAAAGACAACGTTGATATGGTTCGTTCAGAGCTTGGCAAGCTGAGAGCTAAACAAGTAAAAGTGGTTGAGATGTCACAAGGCCAGAAGGTGAGTCGCTTTATCGCATGGACCTTTATGGACGACGAACAAAGACAAGAGTGGATTGCGCTTAAATAACAGACTGTACTTAGTTAAGATATTAAGCTGAAATTACGAACGGGCTTGTTGTTAACGCAACAAGCCCGTTTTTTGTGTTTTTCATATGCGCTAAGCAGAAAGTAACTCATCTAACTTACTCTGATATTTCTTCTCTAGAGCACTGTTACCTGCTTTGTTTTCGAGATCGACCAAGATTTTAAGCGATGGAATTTGGTAGCCATAACGCTGGTGGAATTTGAATAAACGAAGCCTAGCGTCGTTGTAATCGGCGTCACTCACTTCAATTTTTGATAGCTGTAGTATCGATTTTACGCGATTTGGATCGTGGTCAATCGCTCGTGTGAAGTAGTATTTTGCTTGGTCGGTATTACCAGCCTTAAACGCGCAGAATGCCGCATTCTCATAACTTGCAGAGACAAGGTAGTAGTAGGGTTGGTCAATAGCGCGATTGAAATATTTATCAGCTTGCTCGTATTCGCCTTGTTTACACAAGAACGTACCGTAGTTATTCAATACATTGCCGTTTCTTGAATCTAGACTGAGTGCTTTGCGGTAAGTCGTTCTTGCTTCATCTACTTCGCCAACTTGCTCGTAATAATGTGCCATCGAAAGTTGGGCGCGGTAATAGCTAGGAGCGTGTTTGATAGCGAGCTCTAGATTTTCACGTGCCTTGACCATATTACCTTGTCCCATGTAACCCAAACCCAATTCAATACGTGATTGAGACATCGCAATTGGATCACTTGCCATTTTTGGTGGACCTTCGGTTACAGAAACACAACCTACCAAAGAAAGAGAGGCGAGTAGCGTGAGTTGAGAGAACAGAGTGGATTTTGGTAATAGCGACTTGTTAGGCATGTGCAGCTCCTTTTGAACACAAACCTATGATATAAAATCGAACACACTTAAGTGTTATGTCGATTATGGAATGCGACTCAAACACCATAAAAAAAGCCGTCTCCCATTTGGTGTTTTATCAACAACCTATGGAGCACGGCTTAATTGTTCTTTATCTGGATAGCCAACTGTATAAATTGCTTGTTAGCTTGTTAGCTTGTTAGCTTGTTAGCTTGTTAGCTTGTTAGCTTGTTAGCTTATTAGCTTATTAGCTTATTAGTTCATTGGCAAATAGGCATATTGGCTAAATGCCTAGTTGCTTTTTATGTAGATGACTTATCGCTTAGTCGTCCTTGGTGAAGTTGTCTTCGCTGAAGTGATCCAGATCGTAAGGCGTTTGTTGGTAAACACAGTAGTTTAGCCAGTTTGAAAACAATAAGTGTCCATGACTACGCCAACTTGCTACAGGCTTGTTGTCTGGATTGTTGTTCGGGTAGTAGTTGATTGGTATCACAGGCTCCATGCCTTCACCCAAATCACGAATGTATTCGTTGTGAAGTGTATGCGCATCGTATTCAGGGTGACCGGTTACAAACACGTTTCGCTTATCTTTGGTTGCCGCTAGATATACGCCCGCCACATCAGAAGTCGCAAGAACATCAAGGTCGGTATGCTCGGCTAAGTATTCCTGAGAGAAATCAGCATAGCGAGAGTGCGGTGCCAAGAAGGTATCGTCGAAGCCACGTAAGATTGGGTGGTACGGGTTATGTATCTCGTGGTTGTAAACTCCAGAAAGCTTATCTTTACGAGTTCGTTTTGGCAAATCATACAAGAGCTTTAAGCCAGCTTGAGCTGCCCAACACACATACAAGGTTGAGGTCACATGCTTGTTTGCCCATTCCATGATGGTTTTTAGATGATCCCAGTAGATAACGTCTTCAAATTGAACCAAGCCAAGTGGCGCACCTGTGATGATCAATCCATCAAAATTTCTCCCTTTGACCATTTCAAATTGACGGTAGAAGTTATCAAGGTGTTCTGTCGGCGTGTTTTTACTTGGTCGGTCATCAATACGCAACAGCTCTACATCGACTTGCAATGGGCTGTTGGATAGTAGGCGCAAGAATTGAGTTTCAGTTTCAATCTTCTTTGGCATTAGGTTGAGGATCAAGACTCGAAGTGGACGAATTTCCTGTGTCGATGCTCTTGATAACGGCATAATAAAGATGTTTTCTTCACGAAGAACATCAGATGCTGGCAATTGGTCTGGAATGCGAATAGGCAAAGCTTGCTCCCTAAGCTAGATATGTAGACGTCTATACATCTAAATCTATAGTAGTTTGATACGCTTGTCGATATACAAAATGGATAGTTGTAAATTATTTGTGTTTGCTATCAGAAGTCATCCACCAGCGTCGAGGGGAGTCTCATTGTATTCAGTGATTATCTGAGTCGAGTATAAGGACTCGGTTTTCGGATGTTGAGCAACGGCAGTTATCAGAGAAACTCGTCACTATTTAAGATAAACTCATGTTTTAAAATTAGCTTGTAAAGTGACAGATGAAGTTAATACTCATTCGAGGGTTGCCCGGTTCTGGCAAGTCAACAAAAGCAAAAACCTACGATGCATTGCATGTCGAAGCGGATATGTATTACGTGAATGAGCAAGGCGACTATCATTTTGACCCAAGGCAGTTGCAGCAAGCGCATGAGTGGTGTCAGAACACTGCAGAAGACGGCTTGAAGCAAGGGTTAGACGTTGTAGTGTCGAATACTTTTATTAAGCAGTGGGAAATGAAAGCCTACCGCCAACTCGCACTCAAATATAAAGCGGATTTGGTTATAGAAGTGTGCCGAGAGCAATATGGCAGCATTCACGACATTGAACCGTCGGTGATTAAGCGCATGGCAAAAGATTGGCAAGAATAGCCTCGTTCTTCCTCTACTTACGTGGCTGAATGGTAGCTAGAATTAAATTAATAGAACAACTCCAAGGTAACGATTGAAATGGCAAAGCGCTCTGTTGTGGTCGACATGACATCTTACGGCATCTATACGACGTGGGATTCTAAATCTAAAGACCTTCCAAAAATCCAAGAGTTCACCACTACCGTTGATGCTGAAATCGATGTGGAATTTGGCTATATCTTGAATATCAAGAAAGCCAAAGGCGAAAAGATCCGCTACTGCATCTATCACCCGAATATCACTACAGATAAAGGCGAAGTGCTCGAACCGTTCGATGGTGAAGAGCATGTCGGTAACAACGACTGGGATTTCTACTTAGGCGACACCATCTGGGCGCCAGTCTCGAACAAGCTAGGCAAGTGGCGCATGACCGTGGAGTTAAAAGGCAACATCATTGCTGATAAGACATTCGACCTTGTTGCAAAAGATGAAGGCCAATTCTGGAAGCGTAGGGGGTTTTAAGCTTAATCTTCTAGCTAAACTCAGACTACAAAAAAGCCGAGTCACGGATCATTCGTGAACTCGGCTTTTTGACATTAACTAGATGGCATTTTCTATTTCGTCAACGAGTAAGATTGTCTAGTTAACAAATAAGACAGGCTAGTTAACCAGTAAGACTATTGAGTCACGTAAGCCACAACAAACTCAGTGATTGCGACCATGTCTTTCACTGCAATGTACTCTTCAGTGGTGTGAACTTTCGCCATACCAGTAGAAAGGTTAACTGTTGTTAGGCCTTTCGCGTTGAAGTTGTTTGCATCGCTACCGCCGCCAGTGCGTTTAGTGTTCGCTGTTACGCCAAGCTTCTCGAATGCGGACTTGATAGAAAGAATGTGCGGGTGATCGTCTGCGATAACGAATGCATCGTAAGCACGAGTCGATTCGATTTCTACTTCAGCGCCAAACTGTTTTGCACTCTCTTGGAATGTCGAGATCATGTGCTCAACTTGAGCTGTTAGCTTTTCTCCGTTTAGAGAGCGAGCTTCAGCCACGACTTTAAGTTCTGGCATTACGATGTTAGTCGCTTGACCACCTTCAACAATACCGACGTTTGCTGTAGTTTCTTCATCGATACGAAGTAGATTCATCTTAGTGATCGCGTCTGCTGCCACTTGAATGGCACTGATGCCTTCTTCTGGCGCTAAACCCGCGTGAGCAGGGCGACCTTTGATGTTAGCAACAATCTTCTGTTGGCCAGGTGCTGCATTGACGATAGTGCCAATTGGGCCGCCTGTATCTAGTACGATAGCGTGCTCAGACTGAATGTAAGACATATCGAAGTTCAAAGAGCCGAACAGACCGCCTTCTTCGAATACAGTAAACGCAATCTCGATAGTTTTGTGCTCTTGGCCTTCAGCTTTGATGCAACGAACCGCTTCCATGATAGCTGCGATACCAGACTTGTCGTCGCCACCGAGAATTGTGTTGCCTTTTGAACGGATGATACCGTCTTCGATGATTGGCTCAATGCCGATACCTGGCGTTACTGTGTCCATGTGGCAGCTGAACACTGTGCTACCTGGAAGAGTGCCATCTAGACGAGCGTAGATGTTGAAACCGTTAGACACTTCTTCAGGAACCGCCAGTTTGTGAACTTCAAAACCCAGTTCACCGAGTTGCTCAGCCAAAGCTTCAGCAATCGCTTTTTCGTTACGAGATTCACTATCAATTTTCACTAGATCGCAGAAATGTTCTACGAGACGTTGTTCATTAATTTGGGTCATTGTTAATTCTCATTTTGCTCCGTTGTTTCTAAAGAAGTCACGGAGGCTGGAACAGGAAAATTACTATAACGCTTTTTTACAGAATCATTGCCTGAGTTAAATCAAGAAAATTATCTGATTATTCTAATTTATGAGAAAAATACTACGCGGATCGACCCATGTGCAGGATTTAAATCTCCATATGTGTCGGGTACAATGTGAAACCGCTTAAGGTAACCGTCGATTAAATTGGTATGCAATCAGTAATGGCACTTATAAATGAATAACAACAGAGTGTTAGGCTCATTTTTTCTCGTCGTACTGATCAGTGTTGTACTAGGATTGTATTTACTCTATCCAACTTATGACGACGATTTACAGACTATTCGACCAGAAACCCCAGGCGCGTACAGTCCCGAAAAAGAGTTATCAGCGACTCAATATGGCGCTGAACTCATTGAAATCCTTAATGTGTCTCGCGGTGATCCAAAGCTTGCCTCCCAAAAGCTTGAAACCTTAAAAGCAACGAGCCCTACGCAACATAAAGCCATCTATCGTGGTTATGAACTAATGATTTTATCGAATCTCGCACAGCATGATCTCGATAAACAGGCTGTGTCTGAATACACACGACAGATCAAGGCATTAGCACAGCGTGAAGATATGGGGTGGTTAAAGGCGCAATCTTTAGTTGAACTAGCGATTGAGCAGATGAGTCAAGGTGAATTAGTAGAGGCTGAATCTCAAGTTAAAGCAGCCATAAGTATCGCTGAATCAATCCAGTATGAAGAACTGTTGATAAAAGCCTACAACACTGTGGGGTCGATCAAAAACATCCAAAATGATTTTTCCGAAGCTCAGTATTTTTTTCATAAGGGCTTAAATCTTGGCAAGAAATACCCACGGCATATCTATAACAGTAAGTTGATGTCGAATATGGCATTGCTTTATATCTATCTGGAAGATTGGCCGAAAGCACTCAAACTTATCGAACAGGCCAAAAAACTCTATATCAAAAGTGGACTACGCGATGGTTCAACCATCGGTGTGTTATATGTTAATGAATCATTTGCTTATCTACGCAGTGGCGACTTAGTAAAAGGTCGAGAGGCTTATAAAAGTGCCACCAAATTTAATGATGATAGCGTAAGTGAAAGGTACAAAATCCTTCTTCTAAAAGCTCAGAGTGAAGTACTGCTAGCAGAAAAGAACTTTGAGTTAGCAAGGAAAGTAACAAACCAATGTATTGGTTACCCGGGTGTTGCAAAGTACACACTCCAACTGGGTCAGTGTTACTTAAACAGAGCTTTAGCAAATATCGGTTTGAACCAAGATAACTTTGTTTTCTTTGATCTAAAACGTTCGTCTACGATGTTTGATATTGTTGGCAGCCGCAGTTGGAAGGTGCTTGGTTTCAAAGCGCTTGCAGAATACTATGAATCTAAAGGCAACAGTGAAATTGGACTTCGGTATTTCAAGCTTTATTACAAGGGCAACAAAGCGCTGTTATTTGAAAAGCGTCAGAGTGATATCTTTTTATTAGAACAAGACTTTGCTACGGCTTCATTAGCGAAAGAGAATGAACTGCTTAATGCAGAAAAAGAGCTCGCAGAGATGACGCTAGATAAACAGAGCTTAAAAGACCGCATTGTTGTCGTACTCGGTGTTATGGTCATCATAAGCTTTGCTGTACTTCTGGTAAGGTTATGCACTATGCATAAGACCAACAAAGAGTTGGTTAAGCAATCGACGAGATGTGAGTTGACAGGTTTATTCAATAGACGCTATCTGGAACAATTGTTAACTCAGCCAATGCCATACCGTTTGTCGCCGTTCGGGTATACGCTTGCTATTTTGGACTTAGATCAATTTAAACGAGTCAATGATACATACGGCCATGATATTGGGGACCAAGTTTTGGTAGAGGTTGCTAAGCGTATAGAGCGAGCGCTATCAACAAACGATGTGTTGGCTCGATGGGGTGGGGAAGAATTCGTTTTACTGCTTGCTGGCACTCAAGACCCAGACGAACAGTTGGAAATGATAAGGCAAACAATCGCTGATCAAACGATAGAAACGTATTCCGGTCCGTTAGCGTTAACTACATCAATTGGTGCGACCATTCATTTAACGTATCAAGAATTAAATAGCAGTACCTACAAACAGCATTTGAAATCAGCAGATGACGCTTTATATCAAGCAAAACAATCAGGGCGCAACCAGGTGGTCATTGCTTAGCGAAAAATACAGCTTAGTGCGAAAATCAGCTTAAATGAACCTGTAATTTAAATACTTGGCAGCCTCATCTGAATCATTCCCCTTAGGCAGAAGCGTTTAAATTTAATCGAGTAAAAGAACCTAAAGCAACCATTCAACTAAGCAACTAAGCAACTAAGCAACTAAGGGTGTTATCAACTCCTATTCGCTTAGTTTTTATATTATTTATTAAGAGTATTACTTAGCGATACTTTCCAACATTTCAACCAGTTCACTCTCTGTTGCTGGTTCACGAGCGAGCTCAATGACTGCTGAAGCGCCGCCTTTTAACATATAAGCTTGAGTTCCACAGTGGTCATAATGGAACCATTTACCATCGACACACACATCGGTATAACATCTTGGGTCTTGTTTGAGTTCCATAGTCATTTCCTTATTAACATTTGTCTAACGTTTTTCATGCTAATTGGTCACAACTTGGTGCGATTTGATCTGAATCAATTTAATATGTAATTGATGATTTGATTATTAAATAGGAGATGTGCGTCTTGAACTGTCGAAGCCGATAAAGAGACAGCCTCTGGCGATTAAAGCGTTCAAAGGTCATGATTCCAATTCGCAGCTCTGCTTCTTTTGCTTGCCACGTGACGCTTTTCTACATACGCTAACCACTCTCTTAATCCCTATACAAATGTGATTGTGTTGGAAAATGACTAATATCTTTATCGTTGTAATTGTTCTGGTTGTGTTCTTTTACTTTATTCAAAACTATCTAGTAAAAAATGATGACACCAAAGATCATGCTTATCAAAAGAAAGGCTCGTTAATGTCGGCGCAACAAGCGACCTTCTATAACGCACTCAAATCCGCGGTGGGTAACCATGGGGAAGTATTTGCTAAAGTGAGCATGTCTAACATTGTTGTCCCCGCAAAGGCGCACAATAAAAAGAATTGGTTTATTGCGAACAACAAAATATCACGCAGTTATTTTGACTTTGTAGTGTGCGACCCGCGAACGTTAGAGCCACGTGTAATCATCGAATTGGATAATGGAAAAGAGCTGAATAAAGGAAAGGTTGATCGCGAGAAGCTATTGATGCACGTTTGTAAATCGGCTGGCCTTCCACTTATTGGCGCTTCAATTAAGCACAGTTATCAAGTGAGCCGTTTGAAGAGGTTACTGGCAGCACACATCGATTTGATTGAGCCATCTAAAGAAGTTCGATTCTGTAAGAAATGTAGCAGCCCTATGATCATCAAACTCGCAAGCCATGGCGATTATAAAGGCCGACGTTTCTTTACTTGTAGTCGTCAACCTAACTGTACTTATACCGAGAACTACAACGTCGTGTTCGACATGGATGAAGATTCTAACTAATACATTGCGCCAAAGTGCTCAGTAAAGGGAGAAAAGACACGAAGCATGCTGATGTCCGTAATTATCGAAGTTGAACTTAAATGTGATCTACTTCAAGCCATTGATCTGCTTTGTGTTTAAAATTTATTCTGATTGTTGCTTTTAAAAGCAAACGAACAGTTTTGTGCAAATTTATCCTTGCACGTATCCAAATCACTCGCTATTATCCATCTCGTTCTGAAGCGTTAGCCACTTAATAAAGCGGTTAGATAAGTTTCACAGCATTGCCCGCTTAGCTCAGTTGGTTAGAGTACTTGCATGACATGCAAGGTGTCACTGGTTCGAGTCCAGTAGCGGGCACCACATTATACGAAAGAGCCCACCTAGTGTGGGCTTTTTTGTGTCTGTAATTCCTCGTTGTATCAAGCTCTTAGTCATATTTTGGCTTCAAGAGAACCCATAGCACGTTGTAAAGTTCACCATTATCCAATGAAATATAGTTAATCTAAGCAGCGATCTACGTCTAGTAAGAGATGTAATTAACAGTTTCGTGAATGTGTAGTTGACGTGATGACCGTTCAAAAAATAAGGTTGGCTTATTCGTATTGATGAATATTCTCATTTTTGAGTACAAATTCACGTTGGTAAGCTAGGTATGGAACTCACTTCGGTATTAAAAGAACTACAAGCTTTTGTGTATGCAGAACATGAAGCTAGCATGGAAAAACTTCTAGAAACTTGGAAGAAACCTTTAGAAGAAAAACTATTAAAAGGCGAAACTCAACGAATAGAGTCAGTAAGATGTTCCGGGTCTAATCATCTGGAAGTCGTATTGGGTGATAATGAATCACGTTTTAGAGAAGGCGACATGATTTGTTTGCATCTTGGTGACCCAAGTAACCATAAAGTGTTTGGTCAAGTAGCGATTGAAGCTGAAAACGATGGAGAGTGGTTGCTCAAAGTCAAAGTAGATCAAAGCTTACTTCCACAACTAAGTGAAGGATGTTATGCCGACCCTGCAGGCATGGACTTAAAACCGTTTTATGACAAAGCTTTGGCTGATGTAGCAACATCGAAAGTCGGCAGAGACGTATTGCTGCCTATGCTTTCCGGACATTTGAATACGGAAACGATTTATGACGAAGACTTTGATGACGCTGCCGATTATGCCGAATCTCGAGGATTAAATGAAAAACAGAGTGAAGCTGTTGGTATTGGTGTCGCATCTAAATACTTAGCGTGTATTCAAGGTCCTCCCGGAACGGGTAAAACAAAAGTTATTAGTATTATCGCCAAGCTTCTTGTAGAGGCAGGGCAGAGAGTTTTCATGACTTCTCATACCCACATGGCGATCAATAATGCACTCAATAAAATTGTAGAGGAAGGGGTTCCTGTTGCAAAAATTTGTGCGAGTGGCGGTAAGAAATCACTGAGCGACAAGGTTCAGCATTTTGAATACGCATCAAAATGGCAAGATATACCGGACACTGGGTATGTGATTGGTGCGACACCTTTTGCTACCTGTAGTGAGCGACTTGAAAGCTTTACATTTGACACCATCATTTTTGACGAAGCTAGCCAAATTACTGTTCCATTGGCGTTAATGGCAATGAGAAAAGGGTGTCGATTTGTATTCGTTGGGGATCATAAGCAGCTTCCTCCTGTGATACTTTCTCAATCCGTTCTTGAGGACAGTTCGGCTTTCTCTAAGATGATTATTGGCAATGAAAAGGTTTCGGTATTGTTAAGCCAAACTTATCGGATGTCTCCAGCCTTAACTGAATGGCCTAGTAACTGTTATTACAAGGGCGAATTAGAATCGAAAAGACCACCAACGCTGTCATCATTTTCTCTACCTAAAAAACCTCACAAGTATTCCGACGTCCTCTCTAGCGATCGACCTTCTGTATTTATCAAAACTCCAGGGGTCAATGCCCGAAGTGTGAATAGAAAAGAAGCGGCGTTAGTGGCCGATTTGATAACCGCGGCTGTTGAAGCGGGTCTATCTGCTGAAGAGATAGGTGTCGTTACACCGTTTCGGGGTCATGCCAAAGCTTTAAAGTCTTGCCTTCAGGATAAGTTGGGGATATTTGGATCAAAATTAGTGGTAACGGATACCGTGGAAAGGATGCAAGGCCAGGAGCGGGAAATGATTATAGTTTCATTTTGCTCCTCAGATCCGCAATACATTAGCGCTATTGCTGAATTCTTTTTCCAAGCGGAACGTCTCAATGTCGCCATTACTAGACCCCAGACTAAGTTGGTTATTGTAGGTCCCGAAATCCCAGAAGGCATGCTGCAACAGGTGGATGATCCTAAGGTGCGACAAAACATTGAAGATTATAAATCTCTGGTTCGTCACTGCTATAAGGTGGAAGTAGATTAATGGCACATATAGATACGATTACAGGCTTAGACCGCAAGCATCGACGTCATTTCAAAAAGGTATTCAATAAACTCAATGACGAATTTTTTATTCGTGAGTCATTATTAGAGTCTTTACAAGTTGCTCCTTGTATTATTGAGGGTCCTTGCAATAGTTGGGTGTTTGTTGGAGTCCATTCAGAGAAACCAGATAGTATTAGTCTTTCTAAATTGTTGAAGTTTAATGACTCGATGTTGACGTTAGGTTTAAAGCCTATTCAGTATCTAGCTGTCGTCGATAATATGATTGTGGAAGAAGAAAGTACTTTCCAAATTGACGGTTCTCTCCAAGTTAATACTTATCCCCAAGTGAATAGTTCTTTCTCTGATTATGTACAAATAATTGAGAACAAAACGTTTATTGAGCGTGGTGAAAAACTAATCCACGCCGCACTAACCGAGTTCACAATCGACTCACATTCACGAATCAAGCGCACGTTTTTTCCAGAGTCGGTTATTCCCGCGCAGTGTAGTACTCGTCGAGGAAAAGCCTCCGTAGACAATACCGCAAAGCTGCTCCCATTTTTTTTAGATTACGATCAAGAATTGGCTACTAGGCTAGATATGGTTGAGTCTGTCGATTCTGAAGAAGAAGGTCAGGAAGACATTTCAGTAAGGTTGATAAATGGGGTCGCTGGGAGTGGGAAAACTCTGATTTTAATTAATCGTGCCGTTTTGTATTGTAAAAAATACCCGGGAAAAAAGGTCCTTCTTGCGATACACAATAAGCCAGTGACGGAAGATATTAAATACAGGTTCGAAACTTGGCTTAAAGGCAAACCAGATAACCTTGAAATTGCTACCTTTCATTCATTTGCGCTAAAGCAGTACAGTAAAAGTCATCAGCGTGTTAAGCCAGTATTTGGCGATGCGAATATGAAAGAAGAAAAGAAGACCGTTTTAAGTGATAAAAATGAAGCTTACACGCAACTATCGTTAACAGATGAGCAGATTTGGTCCGAACTAGAGTACATCAATGACTATTTAATTAAAGACAAAGAAGAGTACTTGGAATTCGATCGACAGGGTCGTGGGTTTGCACTACAAAAAAGTCAGCGAGAACATATTTGGCAGCTATATGTTGATTTTTCTGCTCGATTGTCGTCGGTTAAGAAGTACCTACCGAGTTTATATATCAAGGAAGTGGCTCTATCAGACAAACCTCTTGAACAGTATGATCACATACTGCTTGATGAGGCTCAATTCTTCGCGCCATCTTGGTTACAGTTAATTAAACGCTCATTGACGCCGGGGGGACAATTATTTATTTGTGCTGATCCTAACCAAGGTTTCTTAAAAAGCCGTTTAAGCTGGAAGAGCGTAGGTTTGAATGTTCGAGGGCGCACTAAGCGTTTGAATCATTCTTACAGAACGACTTATGAAATAATGGTCGCAGCTAACGCTCTGCTCGATGATCTCGAAGGAAGCCCTGAAGATTACGTGAAGCCTGACTATGAAAAAATGGCAAGAGGACACAAACCTCAGATTATATATTCTCGAAATGCTCAAGATGAGAAAAAGAGGTTCCTGAACGAACTCGCAGTCCTGGTGCAGTCGGGAACAGTCGCTCTTCATCAGATCATGGTTTTATGCAGCCCAGAGTATAATCCATGGGCGCTAAAGCAAGACATTGAAAAACGAATTGGTTCTAACAAGGTCATTAACTACAACAACTCCAAAGAGTTAGCGGATAACGTAGGCAGCAAAGTTAGACTGCTTAATATCAATAGTTGCACGGGTATGGAGTCTGGTACGGTGTTTGTTCTTGGCTGTGGTCAAATAATTAACCAGCCTAAAAATCTAGAGTTGAGCGATTCGGAAAGGGAAGAAGTACTGCAAGAATCAATGCGAAAACTTTATGTAGCAATGACTAGGGCTGGGCAAAAGTTAGTTGTTTTCAGTACTGAAGAGTTTCCAGTTAGCGTTGAAAAACATATTGAAATTACGGGAGAAGTTACCCAAGTTTAGTTGCAATTTATTTATCATAAGTAACTCTTAATCAATGCAAAAAGTCGCATTTACGATACAATACCACGCAATAAATCTTGGCTCCGCTGTTCAGAGCCAAGTCCTACATTATTCGAGTAATTAAGAACATGGCAAAAGCACCCGCTAACAAGAAACCCGCCTCAAAAGCTAAGCCTACGTCAAAAGCTAAAAAAGCGACCAAAGGCTTTGAAGAGACCCTTTGGGATACCGCTAATCAGCTGCGTGGCAGCGTTGAGTCATCTGAATACAAACACGTGGTATTAAGCCTTGTGTTCTTAAAGTTCATCAGCGATAAGTTTGAAGCGCGCCGTCAGAAGATGATAGACGACGGGCAAGAAGCTTTTGTTGAGATGAAAGAGTTCTACCAACAAGACAATATCTTCTTTTTACCAGAAGATGCGCGCTGGTCATTTGTTAAAGCGCGCGCTAAGCAAGATGATATCGCTATCATTATCGATACCGCTCTATCAACCATCGAAAAAAACAACCCAAGCTTGAAAGACGCTCTGCCAGACAACTACTTCTCGCGTCAAGGTTTGGAAGTGAAAAAGCTGGCGTCACTTATCGACAGCATTGAAAACATCGATACGCTGGCGAACGAATGCGACATGAGCGAAGAGGACTTAGTCGGTCGTGTTTATGAATACTTCCTAGGTAAGTTTGCAGCAACCGAAGGCAAAGGTGGTGGCGAGTTCTATACGCCTAAGTCAGTGGTAACACTATTAGCTGAAATGCTAGAACCTTTCCAAGGCAAAATCTACGACCCGGCTTGTGGCTCGGGCGGTATGTTTGTTCAGTCTTTAAAGTTCATTAAAGAGCACGAAGGGCGCACCAAAGATATTGCTATTTATGGCCAAGAGCTGACCTCGACCACTTATAAACTGGCGAAGATGAACTTAGCCATTCGCGGTTTATCGGGCAACTTGGGTGAGCGTGCAGCCGATACCTTCTTTGCTGACCAGCATAAAGACTTAAAAGCCGATTACATTATGGCTAACCCACCGTTTAACCTTAAAGGTTGGCGTAATGAAGCCGAGTTAACCGATGATGCGCGCTTTGCTGGCTACCGTACACCGCCAACAGGTAATGCCAACTACGGTTGGATTTTGCACATGCTCTCGAAGCTAAGCGAAACAGGCACAGCAGGCTTTGTTTTGGCGAACGGCTCAATGAGTTCAAGCACGTCCGGTGAAGGTGAGATCCGTCAGCAGCTAATCGAGAACGATCGCGTTGAATGTATGATCGCTTTGCCGGGGCAGCTGTTCTTTACTACGCAGATCCCTGTGTGCATTTGGTTTATCACTAAAGACAAAACCGAAAATACCACCAAAGGTTTCCGTAACCGCCAAAAAGAGACTTTGTTTATTGATGCCCGTGAAATGGGCGCCATGATTAGCCGCACCAACAAAGAGTTGACTAAAGACGATATTGCGCTGATTGCTGACACTTACCATGCATGGCGCTGTGATGAAGCAGAACTTAAAGCGCGTATTGAACGTGGCGATGGCAAAGTAGAGAAGTATGAAGACAAAGCAGGTTTTAGCAAATCAGCGACCATTGCTGATATCAAGGCTAACGATTTTGTATTGACTCCGGGGCGCTATGTTGGCGCAGCTGACATAGAAGATGATGGCATTCCGTTTGAAACCAAGATGAGTGAGCTTTCACAAACCTTATACAGCCAAATGAATCAATCTCAAGAGCTGAATAAAGCGATTCGTCGTAACTTGGAGGTGTTGGGTTATGGGGAGTGAGTGGATACAGTCAGAGTTGGGTGATGTCATTGAACTCAAACGTGGATATGACCTTCCGAAAACAAAGCGAATTGATGGAAATGTACCTGTTATTTCTTCCTCTGGTCATTCCGGTTTTCACAATGAAGTGAAAATAAAATCGCCAGGTGTTGTAACTGGTCGATATGGCACGATTGGGCAGGTTTTTTATATAGAAGAAGATTTTTGGCCTTTAAATACAACGCTTTATGTAAAGGATTTTAAAGGGAATGATCCATTATTTATCTATTACTATTTGAAGACCGTATCTTATAAAGACTATACGGACAAAGGTGCTGTACCCGGGGTAAATAGGAATGATCTTCATAGGGCTAAAGTACTTTTACCCAAGTGTCCTAAATACCAGAATAAGCTAGCTATTCATTTACGAGATTTGGATAGAAAAATCACCCTCAACAACCAAATCAACCAAACCCTAGAGCAAATGGCACAAGCGCTGTTCAAATCTTGGTTTGTCGATTTTGATCCAGTTAAAGCTAAAATGAATGGTGCACAGCCAAAAGGGATGGATGCGCCTTTTCTTTTAAAAGAAGTTGCCTCGCTTTTCCCAGAAAAGCTTGTTGAGTCTGAGTTGGGTTTGATACCAGAAGGTTGGGAAG